>CAZXCE010000618.1:0-5243 GCA_964639175.1 uncultured Clostridia bacterium | reverse complement strand
GATTCGTTGGGGGAAGAAGGCCGCTGGGGGCACACTGGTGGGGTCTTTCCTGAAGTCGCCCGTATTCCACTGATTATCCATCTGCCTGCCAAATACCAGCATCGCCTGGTGTGGGATCCAGAACATACCACTCTTTCAACCGATATCACGCCCAGCCTCTTTTATCTGATTGGGCATAAACATCTTACCGAAAATGACATTTTTGGAAGACCTCTTTTTACTGACACCCGCTCCGAATTAGAGAAATATCAAAAAAAGTTCTATTTGATTGGACATAGTTATGGGCCTTCATATGGGGTTCTTCCACCAAACGCCTCACACTTGTTTATTGCCACGGCAAATAAAAGGATAGAATATTACTATGACCTGTCTACTCCGATGGGTCGCCATACTCCGATCACAAACAAAGTTCGAGATGAAAATGAGCAAGTCATACTGAACTATTTACAATCCATTCACGGATTTTACCAATATAACAGCGATCTCCAGGGGCTTACCCCCAACCAGGTCTTGACCCAGACCCACGTGGTTGAAAAATGAAAATTCTGATGGGGCTGGTCGGTCGTTTTTATAGGTTTTCAGAAAAAGATTTCTTCCTGAGCGTGCCAGCATTTTGGTGGTATCAATTTGGTTGATTTCCAATCAGTTGCCAGCCGGATCCTGGCGCTCCCAGGAACTATTTATCTGTGATATAGTGAGCTACCCCGCAACTTGAGTCTAGAAATCCTTTTTATGGAGCTACCTACTCCTTATGCCTCAGCCTTTGGTCCAATTACAACGGCGCCGAACACTTCTTGACCAACCTCCATCTCCACCTATCCCCGTTCCCCAGGAACTGCCCTCCACAGCCTGGATCTACCGCATGAAAATGAAGGCCTTTGCCTTCCACCTTTTTTATGCTTGTCGTTCGAGTCATCCCTGGATGTCCTTATGGCGGAATATAATTGTTTTTTGTTCAACAGAAGAGTATCGGGCTCGTCAGAGAGTTCATTTGGAAGGGGAATGTAACCGATGTGGGCATTGTTGCCGGCTCCTTTTTGATTGTCCATTCCTGGGGCAAGGGGAAAATGGAACCACACAATGTACCATTTACTTAACCAGGCATGCCCCCAAAGTCTGTGTCATGTTCCCATTGAATCCACAGGATCTGGCCGAAATTAAGCGAGCGATTGCCCCTCATACCTGTTCTTTCTCATTTCAAACTCCAGCAACGCCGCCACCATCTCCCTCTCGATTCTCCAAACTATTTTCGACAATTCGAAAAATCTTATTTCCATAACAAATCGTGTTATGAGAAGCACAAAAGAACACACGTAAACCAACAGGCCCTTTTGTTTGTGATCAGGGAGTTTCCAGGTTCAATTTCATTATAGCATCTGCTAGGGAAAGAAAGTGGCCGTTTCTAATACCGGGGAGGCACCAGCCAGTTACTTTACAATCCGTCTGCTCTAGATTTTCAGGAAAAGAAACCACAAAACACACGAAAAATAAACCTAAACCGTTCAATGGTTTCTGAGACTTCCCAAAATAAAAACTCAGGAAATATTTATCTAAAAAGTTGTTTGTGTCGTTTCCAACAACGCCCAGAAACCATGAAAAACAAGCGAGGCAGTGGTTCAGACAGGTAATTTTCAGAGGAGCTATAGAGTTGTTGACAACGTAACGTGATCAAATGACAAAGTGACAAATGACAAAGTGACAACGTAAGCCACAGACTGAATGAACGGTCCCAACTCATTAGTGTTCTTGAGCTACCTGGTTACCAGTCACGCTGTCATTTGTCACCTTGTTATTCACGAGTTTGATTCACGTGGGTGAATTGATGCGGATGCGACTCGGGCAGGGATAAAGCGTTCCCCTGGATCGGTGTCTTCCAGGCCAAAGATTTTGGCATATTCGGTACCGGGCGCCAGAATCAGTGCCCCGCCTTCTTCTTTGACAAAGGCCAGGCTGCTGCGGTCTTCAGCCAGTTCGATCAAAACCAGGTCGCCAGTGTGAACCTGCTCGGTGGCTACGAGGTTGGAAATCGGATACACCAGAAACCGTTCGATGGCACGTTTGAGATGCCGCGCCCCATATTTGAAATCAATCCCTTCATCGAGCAGGAACCGCTTGGCGGCATCTGAACACTTAAAGACAAATTTCTCTGACGCGCTCTTCATAATGCGATCCTGAACCGCTTTTAATTCAAGATCCAAAATCATCTGCAAATGATGTTCTTTGAGTGAACGGAAGACCACCACCTTGTCAATCCGGTTCATAAATTCCGGAGAGAACTTTCGTTTGGCGGCTTCGAGGGCAGTGCGATAAATCTTTTGATCAATCTCGTCATTGGCTTCCTGATCACGTCCCATGCGAGGCGGGGCAAATCCAATGCTCCCCGTAATCAATTCCGACATTTCACGGGCGCCCAGGTTGCTGGTCAGAATGATCATGGTGCGCGAGAAATCCACCCGGCGATTATCGCCCAGTGTTAATGTGGCCTTATCCAAAATCCCCAGCAATAATTGCCACAGCGCGTCTGAAGCTTTTTCGATTTCATCAAATAAAACAAACGTTAATTGATCACGCTCGGTGTGATAGCGGTCCAGATTCTCCTGGGTCAACATTGGGGCAGTTTCGCGGTGTCCCAGATACCCTGGCGGAGAACCAATCAATTTGGCGACTTCATGGCTGTGTTGAAATTCCGCACAGTCAATTTTGATAACGGCGTTGGAATCAGTGAATAAAACTTCAGCGGCGGCTTCGACCACGCGTGTTTTCCCCGAGCCGGTTGGGCCGAGGAATAACATGGTCCCGATGGGGCGCCCAGGATTCGAAAGCCCTGCCAGATAAATCTGATACAGGTTGACAAGTCGTCGGACAGCTCGTTCCTGACCCACGATCCGGGCCAGCAGCTTGTCTTCAAATTCTTGGGCCCGAGGGCTTTTGAGGTCCGGATTAAGTGGTATCCGCTTCGGTGTAGAAGGTTCGTCAACAGAAACTGGATTTGTCATGAGATTTCGCGCTCCCTGATGTCTCGAAATTCGAATGCCTAAAAACAACAATGAGTGAGACTTACCACACAATGTGTCAGACTCACTCAATCGTTTCAAATGATGTTTTGCAGGAAGTGGGCGTTGGCTTGGCATCAGCACTGGAAACAATGCCGGATGCCGGGTTCAATCGTCAAACATCTCGCCTCCCGAAAACTTCAGCTTATGGGATGGATATCCCGAAATGAAGAAAATCTTTGAATTTGTATAGCAGCGCCGGAAATATTTCCAGTTTTCCTGACGAAAAGCAACCCTGGTGAAGAATGAAGAATGAAGAATGAAGAATTGAGAATGAAGAAATCCTTGGTTCTTGGTTCTTGGTTCTTGGTTCTTCGAAGGTATTGGATCCAAGTACCAAGTACCAAGTACCAAGCTCATTCTTCATTCTCAATTCTTCATTCTCGTTTGGCGAGTGTTTCCGACATCAGGTTGTGGGTGATGGCATTGATTTCGGTTCGTGAAAGTTCGCCGGCCACAACCCAGACATTTTCTTCATTTGGGGAAACAAAGGCTGACATGGCGATAGTGTCACTTTGGGATTCATACATCTGGCCGGGTCTGGCATCTCCCTTTTCAGATTTGAGAAACGTCACGGCTTGTTTGGGACCAAAGTAAACTGAGAGCGGCTGATGATCGCGCAGGTAAAACGTGTGGACAAATGGCACGCCACCGATTTTGCACAAGGCCAGTCCATCTGGAGTATAGCCCATCTGGTTCAGTTTTCTGCCCACCGCATCAATTGGGGCCCGGTTGGGAACTGGTTTTCCATCTCGATACCACGCCACCAGTCCCGGATTGCCGTTGCAGACCCGGTAGTCACGGGCAATGGCGACTGAAAACGTCCCACTATTTTCAAGCCAAACCAGAAAGCCGCCATAACCCAACCCAACCATCACCACCAGGGAGGCGGCAACAGCGAGGATGGTTTTCGCTATCCGTCCGGCTGTCCATCTGGGTTTGAAGGGGACAGGGCTGGGCGGTACTGCCTCCGGTGGCGGTACGGCTTCGGCATCAAGCTGGGGAATTTCACCTGAGATTGGAGGTTTGGGTTTGCCAAGCTGGGCAGTCAGCAGGTCGTGGACACGATTGTTGAGTTGAAATGCCCGTACTTCAAGGGCTGGTTCCAGGTCCGGTGACTCGGTGACCGCCGTTTTCAGGACATCTGAGACCTGTTTGGTTAATTGATACTCGTGCCGGCACGCCTGACACCGTTCCAGATGGTGGGCGATCTTCATGGCTGTCACGGCGTCAACTTCGTTGTCAACATAGGCTGACAAAAGATCATTTACCTGTTCACACTGCATCTGATTCATACTGACCTCTTTTTTTTCTCCCGACAGCTCTTTGCGAACTCAATGAGAAGTGGCTGCTTCAGGGCTGGTACTACTTCCTGGGCGAAGGAGTTTTTTCATCATCTGGCGGGCACGGTGCAGACGTGACATCACCGTTCCCATTGGGATATTGAGCATCACCGCGGCTTCCTTGTAGGAAAGTTCTTCGACCAGGACCAGCATCAACACGTCGCGGTAATCAGACGGCAATTTTTCCAGGGCGTGGAGCGTGCCGTGTTCGTCAAGTTCAATGCGCGGCTCAAACCGCAGCACGTTGGTGATTTCCGGTTCGTGGGCGGCGACGTGGGCTGACCCGGCTTCGAGTCCTTCACGGCGACGATTGATGACATTGATCATGATTCGAAATAACCAGGCTCGACAGTTGGTGCCTGGTTCGAACCGATCCCAATATTTCCAGGCGCGAAGCAGCGTGTCCTGCACAATATCTTCCGCCTCAGTGGGATTGCCCCACATGCGGATTGCACTCCGAAGCAGCACCGCCGTATGCGGAAAAACGTGGCTTTCAAAGTGAGCAAGCTGTGTCTGATCGGTGAGCGCCTGGGAAGCAGAATGTTCGCTACTCATGCTGTTCTCCTCTGGGATTTCGAGCGGCATTGTGAATCATCCTAAGTTTGTCGAGGGGATTTGTTTTTGGGTTATGCCGGCGAAATCCAGCGAGGTTATGATTTATTTCACCTCTGGAAAAAGTTTGAGAGTATGATTTCAGTGTTTGATTGATGATGGAACGGGGCAATGGAACCTGGGGCTTAGGGCTGAAAAACCAGGGCTTGGTACTTGGTACTTGGTACTTGGTACTTGGTACTTGGTACTTGGTTTCGAAAACCCGGAACCCGGAACCCGGAACCCGGAACCCGGA
>CAZXCE010000617.1:0-5247 GCA_964639175.1 uncultured Clostridia bacterium | reverse complement strand
GGTTCGAGTTCAGCGACCATAAAGGTATCATCTGCAACATCATATTCGCAGGTGATCCCTCTGGGTCGGGCGGGAACAAAACCAAATCGCGGATAGAATGCCGGATGTCCTAAAACAATGGCCACCCGGTGCCCCTGATGGCGGCATTCGGCCAGACCAGTCCGAACCAGTTGCGAACCAATTCCACGATTTTGATATTCAGGTAAGACCGCCATCGGTGCCAGCCCAATGGCGTGAAATTCACCGCCTGCCCCCTGGATCGTTGCCGGACTAAATAAAATATGGCCGACAATCTGGCCATCAAGCACGGCCACCAGTGAAATCAACCCCACGGCCACCTTGTGCAAGGCTTCGACCAGGTTGGCTTCATCCAGTTGATTGAACGCCAGTTCATTGACACGCCGCACACCGGCAGCATCGTCGGGTTGTTCTGGCCGAATAAGAAGTGATTGACCGGATTGAAATTCCATGGGTGTGTATTTCCTTTGGCTTGATTTTCTGTGTCGGCAATATATCAAATTGTGGGTATCACTCAGATTTTTCTTTGGAAAACCCAGCACCCGTGTCTTGCGCCAAACTTCAAACCTGAAAAGCAATCATATCACTTTGCAATGAATACCCTGGATAGCAATTCTTTGTTTTGAGTTGAGCATTAGTTTCCCTCAAAACTCTTGACCGGTATGGCAAAGAAAACACTGAAAACCAGGCAAAGTATTGCTCTACCTTGGATTAGGACATAGTTAAGTAATTCAATCAAATGAGCCTGGTGAACTACTGACTACTGACTACTGACTACAAACTCGTATAAAATTGCTTGCTTCTCGGTCACAAATGGTTATAACGAAGGAACTCTTAATTCCTTTCAGGTGAGGCATCTATGCAACGATTGTGGGTTAGCTCGATTGTAAGTTGTGGTGTGTTGATCAGCAGCTTATTGATCTCACAATGGGGAAATGTTGGCTTACTCAAGCCAGTTTCAGCCAATCCACTGTGGACGACACTCGCTTCAGCGACTGGCTCAAGCCTGTCTCAGGCAACCGCCAACAACCAGCGTGTGTTTCAACTCAATTCCAGTCTGATTGAGCAAACACTCAACCGTGCGCCCAAAGAAGGTGAGGTACCGATTCGCCAGAGCCAGGCAATCCTTCAATTTCCGTTGCCGGATGGAACCTTCCTGTCAGCACGGATTGCCGAATCTCCGATTGTGGAACCACCTTCAGCAGATATTCAAATCCGAACCTTCACCGGTCAGGGCATCGAGGATCCAACGGCCACGCTCCGGTTTGATTGGGGTTCTGATGGCCTGCACGCCCTGCTTTTGACCAGCCAGGGGTCGGTGTTTGTGCGTCCAGCCGGCGACCCAAACCATCCAGGGATCTACGTCAGCTCATTTGGAACAGACGCCGACTGGCAACCGGGTCAATTCCAGTGCGGAGCGATGCCACAGGAAATCGTTGACCAGAAATTTCCCAGCACTCAGGAATATACGCTCGAACCCGACGGACTCGCCTCCGGCGGGGTTTTCAACTCTGGTTCTGACCCAACCAGCTCAACCAAAGCTCCTGGTTTACGGCAAGCCGCTGAAGATCGCCGGTATGCGGCCCAATCTATCCCGGCAGAAATGGCGATGCGGCTTCAGTCCTTTTCAAATACAGCCTACATGTTGAAAACCGCCCAGTTCACGGCCAACAATGGCTGGATGATCGTCTATGGGTACAGCGGGTTTTTTGCCCGCAACATTCCACAGGCGGCTTTTGACCGGGCACTCTCGCTCAACAACAGCGGAAATGAACTCTTTGGGGTGTATTTCTCGCCGTCCAATGGATGGGTCATCCTTTACGGCCAAAATCAGTTTGCGGCCCAGGGCATTCCGACCGCAATGCAAAATCGCCTCCAGACCCTCGCTAATGAAAATCGGGTTGTCAAACACATCGCGTTTACCGCAACCGGCGGATGGGTCATCCTTTCAGATTACAACCAGTTTTTTTCTGATGGCATTCCAGCCGACGCCCAGGCAGCGCTCACTGAACTGGCCGGGCAGGCAGAAGAACTCAAAAGCATTGCCTTCACGTCAAATACTCAATGGGTGATTATGTATGGCAATGCACGCTTTCGAGCCAGTTCCGCTTCCCTTTCATCCAGCCTGCAAGCCAAGCTCACTCAGTTTGGCCAGGAAAACCGCAATTTTCGGAGCGCCGCATTGACGGCAGACGGCAACGGGTGGGTAATTCTGGCTGCTGCGCCACCACTTCCGGTTGGAAACACCCTGCGCACGTATCGGCTGGCGGTCTCGGCCACGGGCGAATATACCCAGCGCTTTGGCAATGGCAATGTGACTCGAACGTTTGAATCTATCGTCCAGCGTGTCAACTTTGCCAATGCTCTCTATGAACGGGAAATGTCGGTTCGCTTTCTGGTGGTCAACGATCAGGATGCCATTTTTACAAGCGGTTCAAGCGACCCGTTTACCAATGGCAATCCCCGCGAAATGGACTTTGAGAATGTGGATGTTTTGAATGGAAAAGTCGGCGCGACGGCCTATGACCTTGGGCATGCCTTTGGAACGGTTGGCGAAGGCGGCACCTTTGGAACGGCGTTTTTCGGACTGTGTGATCCGAATTTCAAAGCGCTGGGCGCCACCTGCTTTGGTGTTGCGGAAGACACACCGCTTTCGACCTACACGCTGGTTCACGAAATGGGCCACCAGCAGTTCGCCAACCACACATTCAATGGCAGCAGTCGGGGGTGTGGCAATGGAAATCGACAGGGTGTCGCTGCGGTTGAACCAGCCAGCGGCACTACGATTATGGGGTACGGTCCCACCGGGTGTGGAGAGGAAAGCCTTGGATTCAAACCCGAAGACATTTATTTTCACGCGTTTAGCCTGACCCAGATGCTTAATGCCGCTACTGAAGCCACGCCTGGAAGCTGTGCAACCCCCGTCTCGACCGGGAACCAGTCACCACAGGTAACCGCCGGACCGGACCTGGCAATCCCCGCCAAAACACCATTTGCTCTCACGGCAACCGCAACTGACCCTGAAGGCGACCCACTCACCTACTGCTGGGAAGAAATTGACGTTTCCTTCGCCCAAAGTCCGCCCAATACTGATGAAGATGGACGCATCCGGCCACTCTTCCGGTCATTTCCACCAACCACATCACCGATGCGGACATTTCCGCAGTTAACCAACATCCTGCAAAACAAAACTGAGCTTGGTGAAAGCCTGCCCACCCAAAACCGGGTGCTCAAATTCCAAATCACCGTGCGCGACAACCACGCCGGAGGTGGCGGCGTCAATTTTGCCCAGCAACAGTTGCGCGTGGTTGCAACCAGCGAACCGTTTGAAATTACCTCGCAGAGTAAACCCCAAACCTTTGAAGGTGGGACGGTTCAAACCGTGACCTGGAAAGTTGCCCAAACCGATGTCGCCCCAATCAACTGTGCTGAAGTCCGGATTCTCTTGTCAGCCGATGGCGGGCGAACCTTTCCAACCGTGCTGGCTGACCGGACCGCCAATGACGGTGCCCACACGATTGTTGTCCCCCAACTGACCACTCAGGCTGGCCGCATCAAGGTTGAAGCAGTCGGCAATGTCTTTTTTGATATTTCCAACGTCAACTTTGAGGTCAAGCCCGGCACATCAACTGACACGCAACCCCCAACCGTTACTCTGCTGGCGCCAAACGGTGGAGAATCATTCACAATTGGATCAGGCATTCCAGTGCGCTGGAATTCGACGGACAATGCGGGTGTGGCGTCACATTCGCTCGAACTTTCGCTGGATGGCGGCGGCACCTTCCCAATTTCGGCGGCGGCAGCGCTTGATGGTTCCGCCCAGGCGTTTACCTTTACCGCTACCGATCAATTTGCCTCCCTGCGGGCACGAGTGCGAATCACGGCCCAGGATGCTGCTGGGAATAAAGGACTTGATGCGTCAGATGCTGATTTTGCGATTGTCCAGGCCGGGCCAGACGATACCGAACCACCGCAGGTCACGGTGACCAGTCCAACTGGCGGCAAGGTCAAAGTGAGCGCCAGCAAGTCATTTACTGTCGCGTGGCAATCACGTGACAATGTCGGCGTCAGTTCACAGGATGTCGGACTGTCAATTGATAGCGGGACGACCTTCCCGACAACACTGGCAACCGGGCTCGCGGGGACAGTTCAATCATTGGAGTTGAATTCAACGCTGATTGGAAAACAAAAGAGCAAAACGGCTCGCCTTCGAATTACAGCACGGGACGCCGCCGGAAACAGTGGAACGGGCACAAGCCCGGTGTTTACATTGGTTTCGAAGTAGGAAGCCGGGGTCAGGGTTCAGGGGTCAGGGGTCAGGGTTTTCGAAGGAATTCATTTCAACACCAGCCACAAAGCACCTGAAGGAAACAATCATGACACGACACGAAGGCGAACAATTTGTGAAGAGCTTCTTTGAACAGGCCAAACCCCGGCTGATCCGACTGACCGGGCGATTTGTAGACGACCCGCAAACGATTGTTTCCAGGGCGGAAGCGATCTTTGACGAAATGCTTCCAGAACTGGCCTACGTTGAGAAGCCATTTCATCCACTGGCGTCAGCGCTGTTTGTCTGCACGGTTAATCTCGCAGCTTATTTAGCCTTGAAAGAACGTGGCGTTGCTGTCCACGACTTCGGGAGTGCCATGCTCCAGGGTCTGGCCCGAGCACCGGTTCCGGCCCCAACTGAGCCCGAAACCGAAGCCGAACGCCACCAACGCTATGTTCAATTCCTGGCAGCGGCTGAAGCTTCGCAACAAAACCCGGCCCCAGGCGAAGACGTGTTTGAATTTGTGCCTGGAAACGGAACGGATTTCGACTTTGGCCACAATATCAAATCCTGTGCGATTTATACCCAATGCTCAAAGTACGATGCCCAGGATGTAGTGCCTTACATGTGCGGCGCGGATGACGTGATGAGTGACAAAGGCAACCAGGGCCTTCGGAGAACCGGCTCGATTGCCCTCGGTGCCAGCCAGTGTGATTTTCGGTTCAAAAAGGGCGGCGAGCCGCTCCGACTGGCCGAACAGTACCCGGACAAGATCCGAGTTGCAGCGGGAGATTAGACTTGAATAAAAGGTGCTGTAAGATAGGTTGAACCTGGCAGCTCCCGCCCGCAGGGCGATGGAAAGTAGCCGGTCGGTCGCGCTGCTTTGAGCGCTACCACCGGATCACCGCCCAGCCCCATCTCGCGCCCGGATGGGCGGTGGGAATGAAGTTTGGTCATCA
>CAZXCE010000616.1:0-5253 GCA_964639175.1 uncultured Clostridia bacterium | reverse complement strand
TCAGTAGTCAGTAGTCAGTAGTCAGTAGTCAGTAGTCAGTAGTCGAGTGTTAGGATTTCGAATATCCTGTCAAGTGTATTTGGTTCCATTTGGGTCATTTAGGAACAATTCTTTTCAAGTCTTCCACGGATTCAACTATCCGGGTTTTATCTACTGACTACTGACTTATCAACTACTGACTACTGACTACTGACTACTGACTCCATCCCCAATCCTTATGAACCATCCCCTCCTTACCTTTGCCCTGGACTGGATTGATGAACGGACCGGTTTTCGCCATTTGATGAGCGAAGCGCTTGACGAACCGATTCCGGGTGGGTCGAGTTATGCCTACACGTTTGGCAGTGCACTGGTGTTTGTGTTCCTGCTGCAACTGCTGACCGGTATGTTCTTGACCATGTACTATGTCCCAAGTGCCGAAGACGCCCACCGAACGGTTGAATACATCAGCAAAGAAGTGACCTGTGGTGCCTTTCTGCGTGGAATCCACCATTACTCGGCCAGTGCCATGGTGATTCTGGTCGTGTGTCACATTTTGCAGATCATCATGTGGGGAGCGTACAAAAAGAAACGCGAACTGGTGTGGCTGGTTGGCGCAGGTCTTCTGCAGTTTATTCTGGCCTTTTCACTGACTGGATATCTGCTTCCGTGGGATATGAAAGCCTATTTTGGCACACAGGTGACGGTCAACATTGCCAGCGAAGTCCCGCTGATTGGGGATTTTATCAAACGGGTGATCCAGGGCGGGCCGACGCTTGGGACGCTGACACTATCACGCTTTTTTATGGTCCATGCGTTTTTGCTCCCGGCGCTTGCAATTGGCGGCATCGGGTTACATTTGTTTCTGTTTCGCAAAGCACGCCCGGCTGGACCATTTCACCTTTCCGAAGATCAGGCCAATGCTCGAACCGAGACTTTTTTTCCTGGCCAGCTTTTTAAAGATGCGTTTGTGGCGCTGGTGATTTTTGGTGTGATTGCGTGGCTGGCCTGGACGGCACCGGCACCGCTGGAGCCGAAAGCCAATCCGGGAAATACAGCCTATATCGCACGTCCCGAATGGTATTTTCTGTCGCTCTTTCAATTGCTCAAATATTTTCAGGGAGGACTGGCCATTGTTGGGTCGCTGGTCATTCCCGGCGCTCTCATCAGCGTGCTGACATTCCTTCCGTTTATTGATCGAAGCCCAGAACGCAACCCCTTTAAACGCCCGGTTTTAATGAGCTGCACGGCGGCGGTTTTGGCAACCATTGGGATTCTGACTTTTATGGCCAAATCGGAAGATCGTGCCACCTATGCCGCAGAATTTGCCAAACAGGCCCGAGATGGCCAGGAGTTTTTAAAGCAGCCATTTAAACCCAAAGAAATTGGCGGCGCACCAGTTGCACCAGCCACGAAAAAGCCAATTCCAGAAGCCTTTAAGACGAAATGCGCGATGTGTCACGGAGATACAGGTCGGGGCGGCCCGGTTGGGCCAAATCTGGCGGGAATTGCACGAACCAAAGAAGATATCATCGGATTGATTGAAAACCCTGGTGCGCATAATGCCTCCAAAATGCCAGCCGTAACGGGTCTTTCTCTCGAAGAACGAACGACCCTGGCCGGGTGGATTAAGGAGCTACAGTGACTGGCTGGCGCTTCACTTTCTTTAACGCCTGCGCAATTTCCGGAAGTCGCTCGGCGCCGACTGGGATTGTAATGCTGCTGCCGGTGAAGTCATCACCGACTGGTTCAACGCGTCCGCCAAGGTAGTGACCAAGAAAAGCCTCAGTAACCGCAGAAAACGCAGTATCATTTTCCGTGCGCACAAAACCGTGGCCTTCGTCCGGAAACAGGACATAGGTCACCGGAATATGCCTCTCTTGCATGGCCCGAACAATTTGTTCAGCTTCACTTTGCTTGACGCGCGGATCGTTTGCTCCCTGACCGATCAATAACGGACCCTGAATCTGCTGGACGTGATTCAATGGCGAACGTTGTGCCAGCAATTGCCGTCCGGCTTCGGTATCCGGATTGCCCACGCGGGTCGTGTAGAGCGTGCGGGTCGGTCCCCAATACGACGGAATTGTTTCCAGCAACGTCAGCAGGCTAGAGGGACCTGCCACCGAAATTCCGCAGGCAAATTCGCCTGGGGTCATCGTCATGGCGGCCAGCACGGCATATCCACCATAGCTGCCACCCACAATCGCCACCCGATCTGCACGCGCAATGCCTTTCGCCACCGCCCAGGCTTTGGCATCAAGCAAGTCGGTTTGCATCTTGCCACCCCATTCGAGATTGCTGGCATTGACAAAGGCTTTGCCAAACCCGGTCGAGCCTCGATAGTTCACCGACAACACGACATAGCCACGATTGGCATAGACCTGATGAATCGCCTTGAATCCATATGCTTCCCGATCCCAGGGACCACCGTGAACCCACAGCACCATTGGCAGCGGAGATGCCGGGATCCCATTGCCGTCAGTATCGGTTCCAGGCGGAAGGATGTAATAGCTCGGCATCGTCAATCTGTCGCGGCTGACAATTTCTGCCGTATGCAGCGGCTGCAATGGAAGCGATTTTAACCCAGGCTGCCCATCAAACCATAAGGAGGCACGTTGATTGGTCCGATCATAAAGGTAGGTCTTTTCCGATGCCTGAGCTGATTTGACCCGCACCACCCAGGTGCGACCATCCAGTGTCCGCGAATCAACCGAAAACATTTCCTGACCAGCCAGCTTCCTCAGGGTTTTGAAATCTGCGGCAATTGAATCATCGAGTACCTTCCATTCACTCCGCAGATAGTGGTGGGCAATTGCCTGCAGGCGTCCGCTGACCGGATCAACCAATCCCAGTTCCAAATCAACACGTGAATCTTCATCCAGGAGCGTGCGGGTATTGTCATTCAGATTGACGGCAAACACCGCCGCTGTATTGCGTCCACGTGAATCAACCAGGTAGAGCGTCGAGTTGTCAGCCGCAAAACCACCGAGCGAAGTCGTAATCACATCTTCTGCCGAAACATCGTCCCACGGTTGCCAGGTATCTCCCTGACGCAAAAACCAGCGTTTTCCACCAGCGTCAGTCAATTGACTTGCCACCCGGAGCACAAAGTTCTCATCGCTGACAAAGCCAGTAAACTGCGTGTTTTCAAAGAGTCGAACCCTGGCACCACTGGAAAGATCAATGCGCACCGGGTCGAAATGACCAGGATCACGGTCATTGAGATTGACCAAAATCGAACCCGGCACCTGGGCACTGATGTTATCTATTTCAGCCCGAGCACCTTTGGGCGTGAGGGCGCGGCCCTGACCGGATTCAAGGTCTATTGCAAACACCTGATCGTTTTCATCGCCGTCCACATCCTGGGTGTAGAGCAGGTGGCGATTGTCGTAGGCAAAAAGAAATGTGCGGATCCCGCGATGGCGGTCATTGGTGATTGGTTTTGCCTGATCTGGTGCCGTACGAGGGGCAAGAAAAATATTTGGGACGCCATCCTGGGCCGCTACATAGGCAAGCCATCGCCCATCAGGACTGATGGCGCCAGCGGATTTTTCTAAATCACCGATGGCACCACGTTGAATGAGTGGGACCATCGGCGGCGGGGTAACAGTCTGACGCGGAGATCCCGTACAAACCGCGAGATTCAGCACGCTGAATACAAAAAACCAGCGGATCGCTAAATGAGCACTCATTGACCAGTGTCCTTAGGGTGTATAAAGCCGGTTGAGGGTTGAGGGCTGAGGGCTGAGGGCTGAGGCGGCTCGACTCTCAACCCGCAACCGCACTCAAACAACCTCGGCGCTTGGCGGCGCCTTGATCCCGGAGGGATCGCAGCCATTAGCCGGTGGTCGCCGTCTGCGGCGCACCACCGGTGGACGATCTCTGGAAAACGGCACGATTCATCCCGCAGGGATGATGGCCTGTTTCGAGGTCGCGCGACATTCGCAACTGGTCAGCGACGGGCAACTCGCAATCGACGGAGTGCTCCGCGACCAGCGTTCGTGGCCGGCATCCCTCCGGGATGCACCTGTCCGCGGCTGCCCCCCCACCGGCGGTGCGCCGCGGACGGCGACCGCCGGCTAATGGCTGAAGTCCCTCCGGGACAAAGACTGGCATCGGTGCTTAGCAACGGTCGAGTCGGCAGATCTCCATCGATCGAATCTCTCTGACCCTCAACTCTCAACTTTCAACCATCAACTCTCAACCCACTCACGCCGCCGGCGCGGCTTCCAGCTTCAGCGCCTTGCCGATCGCGCGGACGGCTTGCCGCAGGCGCTGGCTGTTTTCGACGATCGCCAGTCGCAGGTAGCCTTCCCCTTCTTCGCCGAAGCCGCGGCCGGGGCTGACGGCGACGCCGGCTTCTTCCATGAGCTTCATTGAGAAATCAATGGACCCCATCTCCGCCCAGGGTTCGGGAATTTTCGCCCAGCAGAACATCCCCGCTTTGGGCTTTTCGACGTCCCAACCCTGGCGGGTCAGGCCATCCACCAGCACGTCGCGGCGGTCTTGATACTCGGCGGCGATGGCTTCCACCGCCGATTCGCAGTGCCGCATGGCGACGATGGCGGCGATCTGCGTCGCCTGGAAGATGCCGTAGTCGTAATAGCCCTTGATGGTCTGCAGCGCCCGGACCATTTCGCGATGGCCGACGCAGAAGCCGACGCGCCAGCCGGCCATGCTGAAACCTTTGCTCATCGTCGTCAATTCCACGCCGACGTCGATGGCGCCGGGACTGGCGAGAAAGCTGGGAGCCTTGTAGCCGTCGTAACAAATGTCGGCGTACGCGAAATCGCTGATCACCAGGAACTTGTACTTCTTCGCCAGGAAGACGAGTTCGTCGTAGAAGCCTTGCTCGATACAGGTTCCCGACGGGTTGTGCGGGAAGTTGACGATCACCAGCTTCGGCTTGGGATAGAGGTGTTCGCAGGTGTAGACGACGTTTTCGAGGAACTTATGCGGATTCCGCACATCGAGCGCGATCACATTCCCTGAGGCGAGCATCACCGAATAGGCGTGGATGGGGAAGGTGGGTGCAGGGACGATGGCGGTGTCGCCCGGCCCCATCATCGCCAGGCACATGTGGCTGAAACCCTCTTTCGACCCCAGGCAGGCGATGACTTCGTTGTCGGGATTCAGGCGCACTCCATATTTGCGGAAGTAGCGCGCGGAGACTTCTTTCCGCAGATTCAAGATCCCGTTGGCCACCGAATAGCGATGGTTCTTGGCGTCGAGGAGCGCCTCTTTCATCTTCTCGGTGATCAGCGGGTCGGGGGG
>CAZXCE010000615.1:0-5262 GCA_964639175.1 uncultured Clostridia bacterium | reverse complement strand
CGCAGGCTGAAACCCTGAATTTCCAATTCATCGAACCCATCACAGGAAAATTTACCAGAAAGAACAGTTTGAACAGCGGCCAGGTTCAAACCAGCCAAAAGCAGCTTATATTTCTTGCCTTGAGACAGCCCAAACCACCATACTTGGCCCTTTCCTGACAGCGTCTTGCCATAATTTTTTCTGTTTCCCTCACCAATCAAATTCAGCAAGAGAAAGGGCTGACACCATTTTGCAATGAATAGTTTGTCTTAGGAAACAGTCAAATAATTCAATCAACTGCGCTTAGCGAACTACTGACTACTGACTACAAACTGGTATAACCCTTTATGAAAAAACACTATCCCTGGTTATGGTTTGACGCGGACGGCACCCTTTTTGACTACAATCAGGCCGAGCCGATTGCGATTAAGAACACCTTTGACGCTCTGAATCTACCTTTTCAAGACGAATATTTGGCCATCTATCGGCGGATCAATCAACAACTCTGGCAGGCACTCGAACGCGGTGAAATCACTCCGGCAGCGCTGCACGCCCGCCGATTTGAATTGTTGATGGAAACCATCCAGCTTGATTTTCCACCCAGTCAGTTTGGGGCAGCCTTTATGGAACAACTGGCGCTACGGGATGAACTCATTGACGGTGCTCATGAAGTCCTGCACCGGCTCCAGGAAAAATGTCGAGTGGCAATTGTCACCAACGGGTTGCAGTTTGTTCAACGGAGTCGCATCGCACTGTCTCCGCTCAAGCAGTACATCACGGAACTGATTATTTCTGAAGAAGTTGGCATCGCCAAACCTGAAGCCGGATTCTTTGAAATCGCCGCTGCCCGGACAGGGTATCCACCCAAAAACGAGGTCTTGATCATCGGCGACAGCCTGACGTCAGATATCCAGGGCGGCGCGGATTTTGGCATTGACACCTGCTGGTTTAACCCGGCAGCGCATTCGCGGCCAGACGATTTGCCAATCACCTATGAAATTTCCCACTTGCGGGAACTGCTGGAAGTCCTGGCTTGATGTTTGATGTACAGCGTGAAAACAAAAATGCGGCGAGCCGTGTGAGACTCGCCGCTTTTTTGTTTCTCGTGAATGGTGGCCAGGGACGGAATCGAACCGCCGACACGCGGATTTTCAGTCCGCTGCTCTACCGACTGAGCTACCTGGCCGCATTGAATGAACAAGAAGGAACGCGGATAATACGCAACCGCTTTGGCGCTGTCAATTCCTTTTTTCGAGGCCCGCACCCATATGAAATTCGAATTTTATCACTCCGGACTGGAGTCAGTACCCAAACTTTCGGTTGATGGGACGGTTCCCAGTAGCCTGCATTTCTCGCATTGGAAGGGGAATCAAACCCCACGCGAACTCAAAGCCGATACTTCGACCGAAATTTGTCTTAACCTCGTCAGCCATCCTGATCGGCTCCGGTTTACGCAAGGCATTGAACTCATTACCAATAATCACTTTGACGCCGACGGGCTGCTTTCTGTTTGGGTCACGCTCACCGGCCCACCGGCGCTCCAACATCGTGACCTCCTGATTGCGACGGCTGAAGCGGGTGATTTTTCGGAATATTCAACCGATGAGGCGGTTCGGCTCTGCATTTTGCTCCAGGGTGGAGACCAGGTGATTCTGGATGAACCAACGCTGTCTCCGCTGGCCCAGCACCTGGCTGGAAAACCAGTCCCCGATGAAGCCGAAGCCTACGCGGTACTGCTCCCGGAACTTGGGTCGGTTCTCAATCGGGTCAATGACTTTGAATTTCTCTGGGGGCCGGCCTGGCGACGGATCGCTGCCGCGCTCGAAAGCTTTGCGAAAGGGCGCTCAACAGTGGTAGAAGATCCTGATGCGCGAATCTCACTCATTGTGCTTGATCCACACATGTATAATGACCACTTGTTTCATCCAGCCAGCGATGTCGTTCCCAGTTCAGCCATTTCAGGTGTCGCAACTGGCGATCTCTTTGTCATCGCTGTCCCTTTTGAACGTGGGTGGAGCTATCAGGTTGATTATCCGTACTACTCGTGGGCTGAAACGGTTGTCCGCCGTGCTGTTCCACGACGCGCCCTCAACGACAGCGTGACCCGGTTGCAACAGGCCGAATCGGCACCCAGCGGCGACTGGAAGCAAGATGATTCCGGTCTTTCGTCGGCACTGAAATTCACTGATGCCCAGGGCCGCCCCCAGCCATCACGGCTGACGCCAGATCAAGTCGCTTCGATCCTGAAGCAAGCTGGAAGAAAACACCCGGCTCAATAACTTATTTTTTCAATTGCGAGGAACCTCTATGCCACTGTTTGAATATACCTGCACTGAGTGCAACCATCATTTCGAAGCGCTCGTCAGCGGCGACAGAAAACCTGTTTGCCCGTCGTGCAATAGCTCAAACCTCGAAAAAGAACTTTCCCGCTTTGCCGTTTCGACCAAAGGTCGACAAAGTATGCCACTCCGCAATTTCTCTCCCGGCGCTTGCGGAACGTGCGGCGACCCGCGTGGCCCTGGATCCTGCTCGATGAACTAATCGCGTTGGAGTGTGGCCCACTTGACGCCGCTTTCATCTGACACACTCCAAAGCGGTGTCAAGCCGCCGTACTCCGAAACTATTTTCCCAAACCTCAACCATGTCGTCTTCTCTTGAAATTGCTCCTTCACTTGAACCTGGTTCAATGCCTGACACGCCGTCCTCCAATATCCCGGTACCATCTCTGGAAGTGCCGCTGCCACCTGCTTTTGGGCAGGTCTGGCGCTGGTTGTTCAAAGCTGGGGTCGCGGCAGGACTCCTGCTTGGAGTCGTGGAAGGTATTGAGCGAAACCTGACGCTCTCCAGCTTTTTTCTGTCATTTTCAGAACGCGTTGGCTTTTTGAATGCTGGCGCGATTTCAGCCTGTGGAACCATGCTGCTGGTCGCGCTGATTGCCCTTCTGCCAGCACTCGGCAGCACCGTCAGCCGGCGACTCCGTACGACTTCGCTCTGGATAGAAATCGGGACACTCAGTGGCCTGTATTTCAGTTTGCTGGCAGGGGCGTCATGTCTGGCGTCAACCTGTATTTATGTCCCTTTTGTCAACCTGCTCTATGGTCTGGCTGATAAGGGGTTGCCACTCAGCGGGCGGATGTCACGCTATCACCTGATTACCTTTCTTGCATTTCTGGGTGGAGTCGCACTGTTGACGGCCTTGATCCAGACGTTCTTGCGCCGGACGGGTTTTCGGCTTTCGCCACGCAACGCGCTGATTGCGGGTCTGATCTCGTTGATCGGTGGGCTGGCCGCCTACTGGCTCGATAGCCGGTATTTTGTGGGCTACTACGAAGACACCTTTCATAATCCGCTGGCCGTCCTGCAGGTCAGCTTATTGACGATCACCTTTCTGTTCCTGCTGCAACTGGATGCCCTGAACCAGTTCCTGACAAAAGGATTGTGGGTTGTGGTTGGACTCATCACCCTGCTGGCAGGCTGGGCGGGGATTCGGTTTGACCACAATCAGAATGTCAAAGCGCTGATTTGGCGACGAAGCGTGCTGATTCGACAATATGCTGGGCTGGCTCAAAAAGTCATTGATTTCGATCAGGATGGGTTTTCGCCGATTTTGGGTGGCGGTGATACTGATGACCGAAACCCAAATATCAACCCATTGGCGGCGGAAATTCCAGGAAATGGCATTGACGAAAATATGCTCGGCGGAGATGGCAAGGTCACCATTCCCTCTGTGGCGCCGGATCTCGCGCCAGTTCGAGTTCCAGAAACCATGGCCCCAGATGCTCCGAAACGGAACGTGCTCTTTCTGTCAATTGATGCCCTGCGGGCTGACCATATGGGAATTTATGGCTATAACCGGAGCACGTCACCCAATCTGGACCGCTTTGCCTCACGTGGACTTCTGTTTTTAAATTCCTACTCTCAGGCAAGTAATACCGGCCATTCATTTTCCTCAATTGCAACGTCAAATTACGGCGAAGGAATTTTTGACCCGGCATCACCAAATCTTCCGACAACCTTTAAAGAAAACGGCTATCAGACAATTTTCCTGAGCAAGCGAATCATGGGGCACCTGCTCAAAAATCGGCGGTGGAGCATCTATAAAACCATTATTTACCGTGGAATGGATGTTGACGACCAGATCAAAACCGGGCGGAAGTCTTCTGATGCCAAAACCCTGACCGACAAGCTGATTGAATTCCTGAAAAAGCATGAAGATGCTGGTGAAACGGGCCAGCCGTTTTATACCTGGGTGCATTTTACGGATCCGCATGCCCAGTATCAGGCCCACTCAGAGTTTAACTATGGAAGTCGGAATATTGACCTGTATGACGGTGAAATCGCCTATGCCGACCTTCATCTGGGACGGTTGTTTACCTACCTCGAAAGTTCGGGCCTGCTCAATACGACTCTGGTGATCATCACCGCTGACCACGGTGAAGCCTTTGGTGAGCACGGCGAATATTTCCACGCCTCGCGCCCATATCGCGAACAAACGCATGTCCCCCTGATTGTCCGGGCACCAGGCATTGAACCCCGCCGTATTGAAACACCAGTCGGATCACTCGACATTGCCCCGACCGCACTGGCATTTGCTGGACTGAAGATTCCGGCCAGTTTTCAAGGACTCAGCCTGCTCCAACTGGCACGCGCCCAGACTCCACCTTCCCGACTTATCATCAGTGAAACCCCTCGCAATTTGACCGAACCAAGTTTTCTGGCCTGGGGAGTGACTGATACCGCCCACCCCGAATGGCGGCTCATTTATGACGCCAGAGGGCATACCTGGGAACTGTACAACTTGAAAGATGATCCGGAAGAACGCCGCAACTTGATTGACCAGCGACCAACCGAAGCTGCCCGGATGAAACAGGCATTTGGCGAATGGATGGACCGTCAATCACAACATCCCAGATACCGCCGCTGGAGCGCAGCAGAGAAGAATGAAGAATGAAGAATTGAGAATTGAGAATGAAGAATGAAAATGCACCTGGTGCCTGGTGACTGGTGCTTGGTGCTTAGGAACCAACACTTTCCAAGGGTCTGTCCAAATTTTTCTGTAAACAGTCAATTTGACCTGGAAAAACCAAATAGCAGGTTCTTCTTTTTAGCTTCTAAATACTGGTTATAAACAGCTTACCTGAATTTAAAAAATAAGCTAAAAATCCAGTTTAGCCATTTACACAATTTATTTGATAGCCTCCTTTCCAAGAACCAAGAACCAAAAACCAAGAACCAAGAACTTTCTTCATTCTTCATTCTTCATTCTTCATTCTTCATTCTTCA
>CAZXCE010000614.1:0-5265 GCA_964639175.1 uncultured Clostridia bacterium | reverse complement strand
CCGTGGGTGGCGCTGACGCTGACCCACGGCTGGAACAGGTATCCCCGTTGGGGATCAAGCACCGTCATTTTTCAAAAAACATTCAAAATTTGAGCAAACAGCCAGTAAAATTATAAAAAGAACTGGTTACCTTAAAGAAATTATTCATAAACTGTCCAAATGGAACAAATTATACTTGACACAGGTGACTACTGACTGACTTCAACCCAAATCGCCCCACAGATTCTGAAGCAACGTCACAGCCACGATCCCAGCCGTTTCAGCCCGCAAAATTCGAGGACCAAGCGTTACGGTCAAGAATTTCTTCTGCAACGCACTTCCAAGTTCAGCCTGACTCCAGCCACCTTCTGGACCAACCAGAGCGAGGCACTGTTGAGGAGTGGGTTGAACCTGACCGATGGTTTCAAACCACGGATCAGTCGCTCGTTCGACAAACATCACGCCGGTACCATCTGAAGGGAAATTCTCCAGAACCTGCTGAAATGATTGTGGTTCTGTCAGTTCCATCAGTCGGCGCCGGCCACATTGCTTGGTGGCTTCGAGCACAATGCGTGCCCAGCGTACCCGCCGGTTGGGCGAATCCTGTTTGATCACGCTTTGCTCAGTGTGATTTGTGATGAGCGGAATCACCCGACTGACTCCGAGTTCAACGGCTTTTTGGAGCAGCCATTCAAAACGATCAGCTTTAATTTGGGCGGCGGCGAGGGTTAACTCCAGCGGAGATTCACGTTCACCGTCAAGTTTTTCATTCAGCTCAAGTGTGATCTGTTTACGCCCAATCATTGACACTATGGCGGTCCATTCCTGACCACATCCGTCAAAAACTGAGGCTTCATCACCTGTTCGAAGGCGAATAACGTGTACTCCATGGTGTGATTCCTCTTCGGAAAGCGCCACGGTTGAGCCCAGAAAGCGCTCAGGTGATGCAAAAAAGCGATGTTTTATGGACATAATGATGACCTGAACACCCTGATTGGGGAGATTGAAGTCACTGTTCACGAAGAACATGGATTGTGCGAGGAAAGAGTTGAAACAGCGCTTATTGATTGCAACAGACTGGCTCGTCAAGCAAATGATCAAAATATCAACTGGCTGTGTTCAAAACTGAGGTGAAAAAATGAAACAAGGTAGATATGTTGTTTGGTTGATCTTGCTCACTGGCATCTGGCTGACCCCAGCCTCACTATCCGCCCATCCCTTCAGGGGTGAAAAGCCAAACACGCTGGCGTATGCTGTCAAAATGGAACCTGATCAAAAAGGTCTTCAGGTTCACATTGAGTGTACCTGGCAGGGAACCGCCAGTGGAATGACGAAATTGATATTGCCTGATGAATGGGGAGGCCAAAACCACCTTTTCCAGGGAATCAAAAACCTGAAGGTTACTTCTCCAAAAACAAGTCTTTCTGAAACCGTTGACCCACACATTAAAACTATTTCCCATGAGCCAAATCAACTTTTGCACATTGAATATGACCTGGTGCGGTATGTTCAAGGCAACCCCCAAAATGAGAACCGTTATCTTCCAATGTTGGACAATCAGTTTTTTCACTGGATTGGTCACACTGTGTGGGTTTACCCGGCCTGGAGTTCAGATAAACCCGTATCAATTTCTTTAGAGTGGAAGAATTTGCCCAAAGGGTGGGCGCTCGGGAATAGTTTTGGTGTAAACCAACGGAAACAAACTTTTCAAGCCACAGTTGAAGAATTTACCCACGCCAGTTTCACCGGTGGGGATTTCCGAATTCAGTCAGGTCTGATCGGAAAACAAAAGGTTTTCACTGCTGTGCGTGGTTCATGGACATTTTCTGACCAGTCATTTGGTGAAATGGTCAGGAAAATCATCGCGATTGAGCGGGCATTTTGGGAAGATCGGGGGACGACATCTTTTTTTGTTCCACTGATTCCGATTGAAGTTCCTCCCAATTCTTACTCATTTGGTGGTACAGGATTAACCAATTCTTTTGCACTCTTTTGTAGTACCAATGCTGAACTGAAAGATTTAAAGGGATTGCTGGCCCACGAATATTTTCACAACTGGAATCCTCCAAAGTTGGGAAGGCTTGAAGAGCCGGAACCGCTGTTATATTGGTTTAGTGAAGGGTTTACGGACTATTATGCCTATATGCTCTTGTTACGTGGAAGGATGATTTCCCTTGATGAATACCTTGGGCAATACAACCGTTTCCTGGAAGACTATGCGGTATCACCGGTTCGAACCGAATCCAACCAGCAGGTGTTGGCGGATTTTTGGAATAACGAAGCTGTCCAGAAATTGCCGTATCGGCGAGGTTTATTGCTGGCAACAAACTGGAATGCTGAGATTCGCCGTGCGACCAGCGGAAAATATTCACTCGATACCGTCATGCGGGACCTGGTTCGGGCGGCTCAAGGGCAACAGGTTGTGCTGACAGCCAAACTCATCAGCCAGGCGGTCAGTCGGTATGCTGGGCGTGATGTTTTTCCTGATATTCAACGCTATGTTGAAAAGGGTGAACTGATCCCACTTGACAAGGAGGCCTTCGGGCCGGATATCCAGCTCGAAACAAAAGACATCCCGACATTTGAACTGGGTTTTCATCTGGACACGTTGCTTGAGAAAAAGCAGATTGCGGGAGTGATCCCAACCAGTGCTGCTTTTCGGGCCGGATTGCGGGATGGTCAACCAGTTGTGAGAAGACGCCCGATTTATTTAAATGATCCAGCCCAACCAGTTGAGATAACTGTCAGGGAAAATGGACAAGAGCAGACAATTCGGTATCTCCCAGAAGGCCCGAAACAGAGTATCCCTTATTTAAAGCTCCGCCCAGCGATCAATGAAGCCGAACGTGAACGGGCTCTGCGATGGCTCGTTGCCGTTCATCCTCCAGATAAAAATTGAAAAAGGACAGGAAGTTTATGAGTGAATATCAATATTATGAGTTTCTTGCGGTGGATCGTCAGTTGACCAAAGCCGAAATAGCGGAATTGCGTGCGATTTCATCACGTGCGGAAATTACATCACGATCCCTGGTGAATGAATACACTTTCGGGAGTTTTAAGGGAGATTATAGAGTTTTATTGACCAAATATTTCGATGCCCATGTGTATGTTGCCAACTGGGGAACCCACCGTTTTGTGGTCAAAGTGCCCAAAGCGGTCATGGACCTGAAGGAAATCAATCAATATCTCCATAAGTACAGCTTTGAAATAACTGAAACACCAGCCGATGTCATTGTTGAATTTAACAGTGAACTGGAGGAAGGCGAAGGGTGGGTCGAAACCCAGCCCTGGATGTCGTCAATGATTGGGATTCGCGATGAATTGCTCAAGGGTGATCTCCGCTCATTGTACCTGGGCTGGTTGACCTGGGTGTGCAATGACTATGCGCATTTACTTGAGAGTGCCCCGGATGAGGATGATGACGACTCAGATGATGAATATGATGAGGATGATGACGACTCAGATGATGAATATGAAGAGGACGATGAATCATCTTTTGATGAAGGGGAGGGAAGTAATGAACTCGAACCTCCTGTTCCGCCTGGAATGGGGGAATTGACAGCAGCCCAACAGAGCCTGGCTGAATTTCTGCGGATTCCTGACGATTTGTTAACCGCTGTTGCCGAAGCAAGCCCGGCGCTGAAAGCGGATCATGATTCCAGCACCCGGCTGGTGGAATGGATTGCCAAACTCCCGGTGAACCAAAAAGATGCCTTGCTGCTCGAACTGGTTCAGGATGACCCTGGGATGGTTCGAGTTAAACTCATGAGCCAGTTTCGTGCCGGTGAGCTTTCAAATTCCAAAGCCGAAAAAGATGGTTCGCCCCGGCGCTCGATCACTCAGCTTCTGGCGCGTGCCAATCATCTTACTCGGGTCAGACTTGAAGCAGCGGCCCGAAAGAAAGCCGAAGAAGCGGCCCGAAAGAAAGTCGAAACCGAACGCCGACGAGAGGTCTACCTGGCTGCACTCGCCAACACCCAGGAAGCCGCCTGGAAAAAGGTTGATTCGTTGATTGCATTGCGCATGGCGAAAAGTTATGCCGAAATAGCCATCATGCTGGCTGATTTACGTGAGGTTGCCGTCAGGGAAAACAAATTGCCGGCATTCCAAAAGCGATTTGAGGCATTGATCGAGCCGCACCTCAGAAAGTCGAGTTTTATGTCACGGTTAAAACAGGCCGGTCTCCGCTAGGACTTTTATGACATACATTTCCCCACGAATCGGCATTTACGGCTCAGGTAGTATCGGCACCTTTATTGGGGCCCACTGTTTTCGGGCTGGACTGGACACGGTTCTGGTCGGGCGTGAAAAACTCGGTCAGGAAATTCAGGTGCACGGTCTCAGAATTACGGACTTGAACGGAAATGACTTTCGGTTGGCGCCGTCACAGGTTCGCTATGCAACCAGTGCTGGCGCCATGTCAGACCGTGAAATTGTGCTGATTACACTTAAAAGTGCTGCCACTGCTCAGGCCGCCGAAGAACTCAAGCCGGTTGTATCGCCCAACGCCATTGTGGTGAGTTTTCAAAATGGAGTTCGGAATGCTGAGGTGTTGCGTGGGGTACTGACCCAAACTCCGGTGCTGGCCGGGATGGTGCCCTACAACGTGGTTTGGAAGCCGGGTGCCCATTTTCACTCTGGCACGAGCGGAGCCCTGGCGATTGAAGACCGGGGAGAAACTTCGGCCAAAGTTCTGGCCGCGATCAAGGCCGCCGGGTTGGAAGTGGAAGTAAAACCCAATCTCCAGAATGTGTTATGGGGAAAGCTGGTATTTAATCTCAACAACGCACTCAACGCGCTGTCAGGAATTCCGCTCCGTGAAGAACTGGGACAAGCTGCGTATCGCAAGATCCTGGCCGCGGCGATGCGTGAAGCCATGCAGGTCATGAAACAAAGTGGAATCAAACCAGCTCGATCAGGCGGACTCATTCCGCAGATTGCACCGCTGGTGATGTCACTTCCGGATGTTCTCTTTTTTCGGGTAGCGTCACGGATGGTCAAGATTGACCCACAGGCGCGGTCTTCGATGTGGGAAGACCTGCAACGTGGCCGCCAGACTGAAATTGATTTCCTGAATGGTGAAATTGTGGCACTGGCCAAACGAAACGGACTCCGGGCACCAATCAATGCCGCCATCACCCGTTTGGTAAAAGAAGCCGAAAAAACGAAATCAGCTCCTACCATGTCAGCCGCTGAACTGGCAGGCAGGATGAAGAATGAAGAATGAAGAACCGGGTTCCGGGTTCCGGGTTCCGGGTTCCGGGTTTTCGAAACCAAGAACCAAGA
>CAZXCE010000613.1:0-5270 GCA_964639175.1 uncultured Clostridia bacterium | reverse complement strand
CTGTGTCCTCTGTGGTGAGTTTTTGACTTCCGAGAGAGTTTGTTTCAGTTGACCAAAATTATTTTGTGTCCATTCCTTACTAACCAAAACCTCCACTTGATCTCACGCAAATCAGCTATCAATTCAACCCGTCAGCCAACGCCAGAAAGACTTTGAAAAACCAACGATCACCAATCCCACGTCGTCGCCATCGACGTCGCTGGTAGACCGTTGTTTCTGGGTTGCACCACTGCAATTTTTCATTGATCGGAGAAAAACATTTATGACACGACTTTCACAACTGCTTCGATTGACGGCATGTTGCCTTGCTCTTTTCAGCTTTATTTTTAGCCTTACTCCCCCACTGACACAGGCCGGATCTGACTGTCCGGAGTGTGGTGACCAGCGTGATCGAGGGAGAAATCGGGACCAGGATCGGGACCGAGACCGGGATCGCGACTGGCAACGCAATCGCGACCGGTATGAGGATCGCTATGATAATGAAGCCACAGTCTATCTGGCGTACCGTTCGGTCAACCAGCAACGAATCCTGGTTTCAAGCTGGGATGGTGGCCGGTGGAGTTATGGTCAGGAAATCAAGGACGCCCTCAGCGATGTCGCGCCTGATATTTGTAGCGATGGCCGACAACTGTATCTGGCCTACAAAGGGCGGAGTTCAAACAAGATTTTTTACCGGACCAGCGTCAGCGGGTTTGAGTGGTCGCGTGAACTCGAAGTCAAAAACGCTCAGTCCAATGATTCGCCAAGTCTGGCTGTCTATCGCGGCGAGGTGTATCTGGCCTATAAAGGCGTGAATAGCCCCTCAATTTACATTCGCAAGTTTGATGGACGAAACTGGTCAGGCGAAGAAAAAGTCCCCAATTCTGAATCATCAACCAGCCCCAATATCGCCGCCTGTGCTGGTGAACTGTATTTGGGATACCGTGGTCGCAATTCCGCCAAAATCTATCTGCGTGCCTATGCCGGTGGCCGCTGGTCAACCGAAACCCAGTTGCCAGACGCCCGCTCGGCCAATGCCCCCGCCCTGTCGTGTTACAAAAAAGATCTCTATGTGGTCTACCGGGGTGAATCGGGGAAAAGTCTGTTTTGGATGAAATGGGATGGTCGCCGCTGGACGGATGAAAAAACGATTGGGAGTTCGGAAACTTCGCAACCTCCAAGCCTGTTCCGGCAGGGTGGCTATCTCTATGTGGCATATAAAGGCGGTTCGTCCACCAACGTTTACCTCCGGCGTTTTGACGGTTCAAGCTGGGGAAGTGAGCAAAAAGTGCCCGAACTGGAATCAGTTGATACCCCAGCCGCGATTGGAAGCTAATATCATCTGGGGGCAGGATTTTTCGGAGAAAACTCATTATGACCGCGCTTCTGGCTGTATGTCTGATCACATCGGGGATGATTTCTATTCCGCCCGATGGGCAATTGCCGCGACTCAATCAGCCGGTCAGTCAGAATGATGCGCCTCGGTCAGCCGTTCTCTGGTTTTCGCGGAACAAAGTTGATCTGTCCAAAACTGCCCGGCATCAACTGGATGTCCTCATCAGGTCCATTCCCCAGGAAGACCGGTCGGTTGTGTTGATCCATGTCACTGTAATTCATCGGGACAAGTCCGAGGCCCGCTTCAGCTTCAGCCTTGAGCGGGCCCGATCTGATGAAATCAAACGCTATCTTTTCTATCAGAAACAGATCAATCTCAGCCGGATCAAGGAATGCCTGACGACAAAGATTGATCCACATCCACCCAGGGCCGAGCGCGACACGATCAGAGTTGAAATCAGGCCAGCGGTATCCATCTCAGATGAAACTTCCAACCCCTGTGGTTCCGCCCGGTGACCAATAACGGGAATCATCTGTCCCAAAATTGACACAGGTACCTCCCCCAGGTACCGGTTGGCAGGGTGAATCTGGCGCTTTGCCGGGTCACCCAGGCGCTCAAACTCTGAATTGTTTCAATATTTTGTATTTTTTCACTGGAAGATACCTGGTTTTCTTCAAGCTGTGGAACGCCAGTTGTACAGAACCCAGCCAGGTCCACAGTGAATACCCCCCGATTTGTTGACCCACTAAGTCCATTTGCCACTGATTCCTCTTCTTGTGCCACGCCAATATATTCAAGGAATTGGATGGGATTTCAATCTGTATCAGTGTCAACTGGTCTGCTGATCACTCATCGAGGGAAAGTCATGGAAAACATGTTTCAAGATTTGATTTACAGCGTGCGGATGTTACTGAAAAGCCGGGTCTCAACCGTGATTGCGATTGTGTCACTGGCGCTTGGCATTGGTGCCAATGCCACGATTTTCAGCGTTGTCAACGCATTGCTGCTGCGTCCACTCCCCTTTACCAGCCCGGATCAACTGGTGATGGTGGGCGAAGTCCTGCGTGGTCAGGCCGACGATCTGGGGTCAACCTCATATGTTGACTATCAGGATTTACGGGCGGCAAGTCAGAGTTTTAATGGGCTGGAAGCCTATTACGAACGTGATTTCAGCCTGCTGGGTGATGCTGGGGCCGAGCGTGTCTCTGGCGCCAGCGTTTCATATAATTTGTTCTCGATGTTGGGGATCAATCCTGTCGCCGGCCGACAGATGCTGGCCGAGGAAGACCGACCTGGCGCGCCTCTCACCTGTTTGATCAGCGCCGATTTGTGGAAACGGCGATTCAACTCTGATCAAAGCCTGATTGGGAAACCAATCACCCTCAACACAAAGACCTATATCCTGGTTGGCGTGATGCCCGCCGGGTTTCAGTTCCCGTTTAAAAGCGAAGTGTGGGTACCGCTGTTTGATTACTCCAGCGCGTCGCGTGAAACGCGTTATCTGCAGGTGATTGGGCGCTTAAAACCCGGAATTTCAAAAGCGCAGGCCAGTACTGAACTTAATGGCATTGCGGCCCGGCTTGAACAACAATTTCCTGAAACCAATACCGGAATTGGCATCACGGTAACGGCCATTCGGGATGTTTTGTATGGAAAAGAGCTTCGGCTTGGATTTTCAGTGTTGCTTGGGGCGGTCGGGTTTGTGCTGTTGATTGCCTGTGCCAACATTGCCAATTTGTTGCTGGTTCGGACCGGGGCCCGCGCCCAGGAAATTGCCATTCGGCTGGCGCTGGGGGCCACCCGTGGTCGTATTGTCCGGCAGTTACTGACCGAAAGTTTGTTGCTCGGGGTGATTGGCGGGGCCCTCGGGGTTTTTCTGGCACTCTGGGGGGTGGAATTACTCGTTCAGGCTGTGCCTGAAGAACTCCCATATTTTGTTCATTTTACGATTGATGGAACGGTGCTTGGGTTTGTCGTGCTCGTCTCGGTGGCAACCAGCCTCCTCTTTGGAATTGTGCCGGCGTTGCGATACTCCGTTCCTGATTTGCACACCACGCTCAAAGAAAGTACCAAAAACAACACCAGCGGCGTTCATCGCAATCGGATTGGCAGTTTTCTGGTCGTCGCTGAAGTTGCATTGTCACTGGTTTTATTGATCGGCGCCAGCTTGATGATTGAAAGTTTTCTGCGACTGACTCGGGTTCATCCAGGGTTTACTTCCCAAAATATTGTGACGTTTCGAACCACCGGGCACGGCGAGCAATTCCATCAGGAGGTGCTTGGGAAACTGGCGGCGCTTCCTGGGGTTGAGTCAGTTGGTGCGGTGCTCGGGTTGCCACTTGAGGACAGCAATTCAACCGCACCGCTCATTGATCCAGTGACCGGTCGCGAGTATGAAATTTTCCAAATGAACCCGCTGGGGAACTATTTTTCAACCATGCAGATTCCGTTGCTGGCGGGGCGATTCTTTTCCGAACAAGACACCCGCGATGCGCTCAAGGTTGTCATTCTCAATCAATCGCTCGCCCGTCGGCTTTTCCCGAATGGCGATGCCATCGGAAAAGTTGTCAAACAGGGGAAAGATCCTGATGACCCGGCGCTGACCGTGATTGGGATTGTGGGCGATGTAAAGCGCGGGGCACTCAACGATGGGGTTGAAAGCCAGATGTATTTGCCCTATACCCAAATCAACTGGGATCCATCGCTCACGTTTGTGGTGCGGACCCGCACAGCGGCTGAACAACTGCTGCCGGCGATTCGCAAAACCGTGGCTGACATTGATCTGACCCGACCGGTTTATGGGTTGCGGACGATGACGGATGTGATTCGCCGATCCCGTACTTTTTGGATGGCCCGGCTCTTTAGCACGCTCTTTGGCTTTTTTGCCTCAGTGGCGTTATTTCTCGCCGCGATTGGAATTTACGGAGTGATTTCGTACTCAGTCAGCCAGCGCACCCGTGAAATGGGGATCCGAATGGCGCTTGGGGCACAGCATCGGGACATTGTGGCCCTGATTGTCGGTCAGGCCATGTGGTTGACACTCATTGGTTTAGGGATTGGGTTGGGGATTGCTTTTGGGTTTTCCAGGTTTCTCACCAGTCTGCTTTTTGAAATCAGCCCAACCAACCCGATGATGATTGGCAGTGTCGTGGTGGTTTTGGGACTGGTTGCGCTCTCGGCCTGTTACATTCCAGTACAACGCGCCATTCAGATTGATCCAATGCGGACGCTTCGGGATGAATAGCTGGAAAGACCAGGGCTGAGGGCTTGGGGCAATCAAAGGGATGAGGGCTAAGGGCTTGGGGCTAAGGGTATTGAACCCGTTTTCTTCAGCCCTCAGCCCTCAGCCCTCAGCCCTGTTTTTCAGCCCTAATTTTTATTCGGGTCCGTTACAAAAAATCCAAAGACCCCGCGTCCAAGCAGGGCAAAAATCATCGTGAAAATTGAACCAATCGCCAGGGCTGGTGCCCGTCGCATCATACCTTCTGACATGGTGAGAACCGTTCCTTCCTTCACATTGAGTGCATCCCAGTGAAGAAAGTAGGTATTCAAATTCAGAGCATAGCTGGCAAACGTGGCCGAAAAGATCATGATCTGGGCAAACAACCCAAGCATCACCCCAACCAGAGCGGTTTCAATCCAGGACATTTTCGCTATTTTCCCAGACATCGCGCCATAGTAAATCGCACTGATTTCGGTCAGCACAACAATTGAAAACGTGGAACTTCCTCGTGGCGCATAGGGAACACCAGCGAGTCCGAGCCAAAACCGGCCAATCGTAAAAATTACAATCATCACCAGCGGCAACTGGATGAATTTCAACACTTTCAAAAACATAAAACTCCCTTTTTGAACAAAGAATTGAGAATGAAGAATTGAGCATAAAGAAATCTAGTGCTTAGTACCTGGTACTTCGTGCTTTGGAATCAATACCTTCCAAGAACCAAGAACCAAG
>CAZXCE010000612.1:0-5305 GCA_964639175.1 uncultured Clostridia bacterium | reverse complement strand
GGAAATCGAAAAAATTTGGGTAATGACAAGACCCGGAACCCGGAACCCGGAACCCTTACAATTTGCCCCAATCCCCCGACTGGATAAAACTGGCCCAATAAAACGGATGCCGCCATTTCTGGTCCTTGAGCATGCGCAGTTGCACGTGCCGGAGCGCTACGGAGCGGCCTTCTCCGGCTTTGAGTCGAGTGTAAAAATCAATCATCAACTCCCGAGTGGCTTTATCTGATACTGACCAGAGGCTCATCATCTGGCTTTCCGAGCCGGCCAGGACCAGCGCCCGGCGCAATCCAAACACGCCTTCACCGTTTTTGACATCGCCTACGCCAGTATCACAGGCTGAAAGCACCACCAGTTGAGTGCCCCACAAGTCGAGTTGTGACGCTTCAAGCGCGGTCATGATACCGTCGTTATCTTCTTTCCCACCTTGATTGGCACCCGCAAAGAAGAGCCAGGAGCGTAACAACGGATTTTTTTCTTTGATTTTCTCCGCATTGCCAGATGGCGCTTCATCTTCCCGCTCAAGCATGCGGGTGGCCTCAGTCAGTTTTTCCTGAGGGGCGTTTTGCAGAAAATACCCATGGGTTGCAATGTGAAGAATCTGAGGTTTGATCGCGGATTTGAGTACCGCTTCAGTGGCTTCGGCTTCCAGCTTGAGCCGGGCTTCGGGAAAGATGGCTTTGAGCTGATTTCCTTCCTGATGAGTTCCTTTCAGGCGGGAAAGAGGTTGGAACGATTGTCCAAACAGATTTGGCCCGGGGCCTTGCATATAATTGGGGTCAGCCAGAACCAGCGGCGGATCCTGACTGGCTATTTTGGCCTGCAACCGGAGCAAATCGCGGCCACTGGTGAGGTAGGTCACCGTGTACTTTTCAACCAGATAGTGATTGGTTTCATCCACCAAAGCTGAAAATGGAATCAAATTGAGCGCCCCATCCGGTGAAATGAGCAAATGGGTTGATTTTCCAATCAGTTCACGAACTGGTTTCATCACTAACTGATCCAGCTTTTGGGCGGTACGTTTCAATGAATTTGACTGAATCCCTTGTGTGCCCGGTGACACCTTGAGCGTGCGGGGCGATTCCGGATTGGCCAGCAACTGTCTGAAGTCCTGGACAACGCGCTCAATCGGTTCCGCTTCGCCCAAATCAACCCAGTTGATACTCCCGCTCCCGGTCATCAGGTACACAATATAGTGCGGTGCGCCTGAACCCTGTGTTTTCACATGGTACGGGTGGTAAATCGCAAACTCGACCAGTGCGGCATTGGCCGGGATCAGTTTCTGGATGGCTTCAAGGGTAATGGGCTGGGTCTGGACTCGATATTCAACACTCCGGGCACTGATTTTGGCTTCGACGGCCTCTCCCTGGGCTTCCAGTGCTTTGACCCTGGCCTGATACACCTCAAGCGTATCTTTTTCCGGTCCCTTGAGGGTCAGGTTTGACAGTTGTTTTTTTACCAGGGTCAGTTCATTGAGCAATGCCTGATCTTCAGGTGTGGCCCGGCGCCTCAGGCTTTCAATCCCGGACGCCATTGCATCCAGTTCCCGACCTTTGCGGCGCAAAACAACTGTGAATGCTGTTTGCAGAGCTTCTAAACTTTGGGGGGCGCCCTGAGTGTGTAACGAAATGGTTTGATCGGTATAGTACCCTGATTGCTCCAGATACAGCCCTTTTTGATTTTCAGAACCAGTCACCAGATTGCGACACAGGTCACGTTCGACCACTTCGTTGGTCTGTATCTGATAGCGGATTGCCTGGGGGAGCTCACCTTTGGCCCAGTATAATTTGGCCAGATGGTTTAAGACATTGGCCACGGATGGATGGTCAGGCCCAAGCTTTTTCTCCCAGATGGCCAGTGCCCGCAGGTACAGCGGCTCGGCTTTGGTATAGTCTCCCTGGAGCTGGTAAATCCGACCCAGGTTGTTGAGCCGGGTGGCAATGGATGGATGGTCAGGACCAACTGCCTTCTCCTTGATGGCCAGCGACTGTTTAAAAAGGGCTTCGGCCCGCGCGTAGTCAGCCCGGTTATAGTAGACCCAGGCCAGATTGTTGATCGTGCGGGCCGTCTTTGGATGTTCAGAGCCAAACACTTTCTCCTGGATGACCAGCGCCTGCCGTAACAACGATTCAGCTTTCGCCAGGTCGCCTTCGTCCATATAGACAATGGCCAGGTTATTCATGGTTGTGGCTGCCGACGATGCGTTCAGACCAGATGTTTTTTCATCAATGGCCAAAGCCCGCAGGTAGAGCGGCTTTGCATTTGCGTAATCGCCCTTCTCATAGTAGAGCAACGCCAGATCATTCAGGCTCTTGCCAACCGATGGATCATCAGGACCCAGTGCTTTTTCTTTGATGGCCAGAGCGCGCAGGTAAAGCACTTCTGCCCGTGCATAGTCACCTTTGTCACAATACAGCGAGGCCAGCTCACTGAGTGCGGAGCCGACCGATGGATCATCTGGGCCCGTTGTTTTCTCGGCAATGGCCAGCATCCGCTGGAAAAGCGGCGCCGCTTTGTCATATTCGCCTTGTGCCTGGTAGAGCTGTGCCAGGTTGCTGAGCCGGGTAACAACCGATGGATGATCTGGCCCCAGTGCTTTTTCTTTGATGGCCAGAGACCGCAGATACAGCGCCTCGGCCCGTGTATAGTCACCTGTGTCCTGATACAACCTGGCCAGGTTGTTGAGCGTGGTGGCAACCGATGGGTGGTCCGGACCAAGCGCTTTCTCCTGAATGGCAATCGCCCGCACAAAAAACGGCTCAGCTTTGACGTACTCGCCCTTGTCCTGAACGAGCAGGGCCAGGTCGTGGAGCTTGTCAGCCAGAGCCAGATCCTCTGGACCAAAAACCCGCTCGGTGACCTCCACTGCCCGGAGTGCGAGTGGCAGAGCCTCATCCAGTTTTCCTTTATTTTGCAGGTCCGTCACCTGGATGGTGAGCCGGTCTAATTCAATTTTTGCCCGATCCTGGTCACTCGCTGGCCGAGGCGGCGTCAGCTTCAACTCATATGTTCCAGGCTGACCGGTTGGCTCCAGAGATTTTACTTCGAGGGTGTATTGACCAGTTTGCTCAACGACATAGCGGACCGGTTCTGGTCCCTCAGTCCCATTGGGGCTATCAACTTCCTCGACAACGTTCCCAGCGGGCCCAATCAATCGGACAATCACATCAATCCCATGTTGCTCCACGACCAGATTGAAAAAGTCTTTAGCCGTCAGTGTCAGATGATAGGTATGGCTCTCACCTGTCTTTAAGGATTGAGGCGATACTGGCAAACTGGTTTGAGCGGTTTGTGAAGTGCCTGACAGGGAACGGATCATTAACTTTGGATGAATGGTCATCCCAGGCCAATGATCGGCCAGAACTGAATTTCCGGTTCCTGGTCGTGGGATCAATGTCACTTCAGAGCTGATTGAACATGCGATTCCGACTCCAAACAAAACGCCAACCCCGGCTCTAACCAACCGGTTAGAACACATCAGTGTGCCTGGTTTCATAAAAGTATGCCTTAGTATCGGGATTAAAAAATTTTGAAGGGATCAGGAAACATTCGCTTCCCATCATATATGAAGATCATGTCCGGTTATAGTCCCTTGACGTTCCTTCATCGTTTACCAAAACCGAGCGACGGGATAAGCGTCAAAAACAGCGTCGGCACTCACAATGGGAATGCCTTCAGCTATGCTTTGAGCAATGAGTAGCCGGTCAAACGGGTCCTTATGGTAAAATGGCAAGCTCGTTAAAATTGAGGTATGAACGGGAGCAATCGGCAAAATAATCAATCCATTTCCAACAATCGCCCGCTTCATAAAATCAGCATACGATTCAATCAATCAATACTTTCCAATACTTATTTTAATAAGTACCTTGTCATAAATTTTCTGAGATATTGGGTTTGGTCAGTGCTTGATTCTTTTCCGTGTTTTCCGTGTTTTCCGTGGTTAAAATGTTTGGAAATTTTCGGTAAGGTACTTAGCTAGTTCCCAGTAAGAAGCTGGACTGATTAACTTTTCGTTTCTGGGATCAGAAATCAGTGCCCTGGCTCTGTCACTCAACTGTAAATCACCAAGGACAAACCATAACCAGGCGTGGGTATCAAGGAGAAGTTTCATGGCATATAGTCGTTGAAATCTTCCAGGTGTGAATCGTCTTCAGAGACAATGATAAGCTTCCCCTTGCAACTTCCAAAGACTGGTTGTGGCTTCTCTTCGGAAATTAGCTGTAAATGAGCAATTGCCCGTTCATTTTGGAGAATGACCAGATCATCACCTGGACTTAATTTGGCAATTAACTCTGGTAACCTGGCTTGAGCTTCTTCGAGGGTGACAGTTTGCGACATGGCTTGAGCCTTCCTTCATGTTGTTAAAACCGTTTGGTTATCTTATCACTTTTTCCCTGTGTCTCCCTGTCTGCCTCGTACCTGCTGCCGGGCTTTGCGGAGGGCTTCGACCATGGCGGTTTTGTCTTTCTGGTCAGTCGGAAGTGATGATGGCCCGGTTGGATCAGGTTTGGGATCAAATTTCGGAACACTGGTTGACAGTTGCGGCGCGGCTGGTGTCGCAGATGGTGCAACGTGGGCTGGAACAACGCCGGGCTGGCTGATTTGAGTTTTTGGTTTTGGCGTCCGCAATCGTTCAAATTTCGGCCAGTGGAATTTCCCAATTTTCAAGCTGGCCCACTGGGCGGAAACCAGTCGAGTTCGCCGTTCCAGGACTTCGACCAGGAGCAGCAGGATGGTTGTCATCAGCAGCCACGGTGTTAAATCAATCAGACGCGGGCGTTTCGGGAGGTCCTTCCAGACAGACGTTAAATCCAATCGTTCGGTGCCGCCCGTGGCTTTGGCGAGTTGTTCGAGGACCGTGATGCCTTCAACTGACGCAATCGGGCGAAACTCAGGTGAATAGGGCAACACGACTGGTGGCAACGTCACTTTGCCAATTCCGGCAATATCCACCGTCGAAAGCGTTGTTTCCGTGCCCTGAAGCGGGATTTCGAGCGCCAGGGTATCGGCATCAACCCATTGCAGCGGTGACTTTTCAACTTCGGCTTTTGATCCCAATTTTCCACGCAAGGTGGTCACATTTGGCGCATCCCGAAAGCCCTCGGATTCGCGGTCCGGGTCCAGGTGGAGCTGAACCGTGCCGACTCCATTTTTGATTTCCTGGGTCACCAGCATATTGTTGGCCAGTTGGTCGGTTGAACCGGCTGCCCAGCGTGCCAGACTCGAAAACATGTCGCCCACGTTTGGCCAGCCGGCAATCGCCCCAGTAAATTTGCCATCGGCTTCACCGGTATAGGCCACCACC
>CAZXCE010000611.1:0-5309 GCA_964639175.1 uncultured Clostridia bacterium | reverse complement strand
TCCGGGTTCCGGGTTCCGGGTTCCGGGTTCCGGGTTCCGGGTTCCGGGTTCGAATTCTTTTCTCTTGTGTCCTTTATGTCCTTTGTGTTTTTTAAACCCTGAACCCTGAACCTTGAACCCTGATTCGTTACAATCATTTCAACCATACAACCTGAGAAATTCTATAAGAATTGCCATACTTTGCTCTCGCATTCGGGTCGAGGAAAAATTATTGCTGGCTGAGTTCAGTCGTCGAAACGTTACATTCGACCGGCTTGATGATGGCGAATTGATTCTTGACCTCAACCAGACATCATTTCCCTATGACCTTGTTTTTGAACGGTCCATCAGCTTTGGTCGCTCAGTCTATGCCATTCACGCCCTGGAAGCAGCGGGCATTCGGTGCGTGAATTCATCACTGGTGATTTCAACCTGTGGCGATAAAGCATTGACAAACCTGGCCTTAGAACGTGCCGGCGTCCCAATGCCAAAAACCAGGCTGGCGTTTACGCCAGAGTCGGCACTGACCGCACTGGAATCGCTGGGCTATCCGGCAGTGATCAAACCCGTGGTCGGAAGCTGGGGGCGACTGGTGGCCCGCGTCAATGACCGCGATGCCGCCGAGGCCGTTTTGGAAGACCGTGCGACACTTGGCTCCTGGCAACAACAAATCTTTTATCTGCAAGAATTAGTCCGCAAACCAGGACGTGATATTCGGGCATTTGTCGTGGGTGACGAACCAATTTGCGCTATTTATCGAACCAGCGACCACTGGATCACCAATACCGCCCGTGGGGGCGTCGCTTCAAACTGCCCGGTCACCGACATGATTGGGGCCCTGGCGCTCAAAGCCGCCCAGGCGGTTGGCGGCGGTATCCTGGCGATTGATCTGGTGGAAACGGCTGACGGAGAGTTACTGGTGCTCGAAGTCAATCACACAATGGAATTTCGCAACAGTATTGATACCACCGGGGTCAATATTCCGGCCCGAATGGTGGATTATGTCCTGGCCGCTGCCCGTGACGAAGCCTGGGCCACAGGAGTTGCTGCTGTATGCTAAAGGTTTCAATTGTTGGTGGTTCCGGCTATGTCGGTGGCGAACTGGCTCGACTGCTCTTGAGTCATCCACAGGCTGAACTCTTTCAAATAACGTCAGAACACCGCGCTGGTCAGTTTTTACACAGTGCTCATCCGAATTTACGCCGATTGACCGACCTCAAATTTACTTCACTGGAAATGGTACGGCCCTGTGATGTGTTGATTCTCGCTTTGCCTCACGGAATGGCGGCCCGGCACATTGCCCGATTTTCCACATTGGCGCCCCGAATAATTGACTGCTCAGCCGATTTCAGACTTTCCAACCCACAGACATACGAACGCTGGTATGGGGGCAGTCATCCGGCACCGGAGTGGCTCAATCGGTTTGCCTACGGACTCCCCGAAGTCAACCGCGAACTCGTTCAATCTTCAGCCTTTGTCAGCGGTGTCGGGTGCAATGCCACGGCGGTCAACCTGGCGCTCTGGCCGCTGGTTCAAGCCGGAGTGATTGACACTGAACGAGGGGTGATTGCCGAAGTCAAAGTCGGTTCTTCGGAAGGCGGCAACGAAATGAATGAAGGCAGTCACCATCCGGAACGAAGCGGTGTGGTGCGGTCTTATGCTCCAACCGGTCATCGGCACACGGCGGAAATCCAGGCGGTGACCGGGCTCAAGAACATTTATCTCTCAGTCACCGCCGTCGAACTGGTCCGGGGCGCGCTGGCAACCTGCCATTCCTTCCTCAAAACGCCACTCACCGAACGCGACCTGTGGCGGATTTTTCGCGAAGCATACACTGCCGAACCATTTCTCCGAATTGTCCACGAAAAGCGGGGCATTTACCGGCATCCGGAGCCAAAAATTTTGGCTGGAACGAACTTTGCCGATGTTGGCTGGTCGCTGGATGAACAAACCGGACGCCTCGTCACCATCTGCGCGATTGACAATCTGATGAAAGGCGCGGCGGGAACGGCCATTCAATGCCTGAACCTGATGTGCGGATTTGACGAACGTGACGGCCTTGGCTTTGCGGGCCTGCATCCAGCGTGAAGGGCAGGGGAACAAGGTGACAGGATGTAAGGGCGTCGTTGCTTTGAACCACGCCCGTTCGAAAACCCGGAACCCCAAAAGGAAAATACTATGCTTGTCGTCAAACTTGGCGGTGCCGCCGGAATTGAATCAGATCACCTGTGCGAAGATGTCGCCAGCCAGTGGCGTGATGGAGAACACATCGTTTGTGTCCACGGTGGATCAGATGAAACCAGTCGTCTGGCCGAAAAGCTGGAACATCCGCCCAGGTTTGTGACTTCCGTGTCTGGTCACACCAGCCGGTTGACGGATCCTCAGACGCTTGAAATTTTTCTGATGGCGACCAGCCTCATCAATCGAAAACTGGTTGAAGCCTTTCAATCACGAGGTATCAATGCAATTGGGCTTTCCGGATTGGACGGAAGGTTGATCATTGCTCGTCGCAAAGAGGCCATCCGCATTCTTGATCAGGGCCGACAGCGGGTTATCCGGGATGATTGGACGGGCACGCCGGAATCAGTCAATACCAGTTTGCTCTCAATATTGTTGAATTCTGGGTACTTACCGGTGATTGCGCCAGTTGCGATCTCATCTGCCGGAGAAGCCTTAAACGTTGACGCCGACCGGCTGGCGGCACTTGTGGCTGGGGCACTCAACGCCCAAACCCTGGTGCTCCTGACCAATGTTCCGGGTGTTTTGCGGTCTTTTCCGGATGAATCCACGCTCATTCGCCGACTTTCAAAAAGTGAACTTGGCGCGTCAGATCAGTTTGCGGCGGGTCGCATGCGAAAAAAGCTGCTCGGTGCCAGCGAGGCGCTTTTCTCCGGGGTTAAAACCGTGGTGATTGGTGATGCCCGGCGACCACATCCGCTCAGTGCGGCCCTGGCCGGGGAAGGAACCGTTATCCAATGAGGACTCAAACCATCGTTGATCCAGCTCAGGTCGAAGTACAGCACAGTTTAGGAATTTTTGGTCCCCGTGGTCTCACACTCGTTCGCGGACAGGGCGCGAAGGTCTGGGACGATCAGGGCAATCCTTACATTGACGCGACTGGGGGCTACGGAGTCGCCAGCGTCGGGCATTCGCATCCGGCACTTGTTTCAGCCGTGACCACCCAGGCTCAACGCTTGATCAGTTGTCCGGCTTTTTTCACCAATGACCAGCGATCATCGTACCTGACCCGCCTGGCCAGTGTTCTCCCACCTGACCTCAATCGGCTTTTTCTATGTAATTCCGGCACGGAAGCCATCGAAGCCGCGCTCAAATTTGCCCGGTTCACAACTGGTCGAACGGGTGTTGTGGCTGCCATGCGCGGATTCCACGGACGGACCTTCGGGGCGCTCAGTGCCACCTGGGAATCACACTATCGTGAGCCATTCGCACCGCTTCTGGCTGGATTCGAGCACGTTCCGTTTAATAATGCAGTGGCCCTGGAGCGAGCCGTAACCGACAAGGTTGGCGCCGTGCTGCTCGAAGTCGTTCAGGGCGAAGGTGGTGTTCGACCAGCGCTGGCTGAATTTCTTCAAACGGCTCGAACCCTGTGTTCAGAACGTGGCGCAATGCTCATTCTGGATGAAGTCCAAACCGGGTTTGGTCGAACGGGTCGAATGTTCGCCAGCACACACTTTGACGTTGTTCCAGATATGCTCTGTCTGGCCAAAGGCATTGCCGGAGGCATTCCAATGGGCGCGGTGGTGGCTGGTTCGCGAGTAAAACAACTCACGGTTGGGGCGCATGGTTCAACCTTTGGCGGTAATCCGCTGGCCTGTGCTGCGGCCAATGCAGTGCTGGATATTTTTGAAACCGAACGGCTTGTGGACCAATCTGCCATCAAAGGAGCGTACCTGAAAGACCGGTTGCAGCAGATTCGAAGCCCCAAAATCAGGGAAGTTCGTGGACTCGGGCTGATGCTTGGGATTGAGCTTCGCGAACGGGTAACCCCATATTTAAAGGCGATGCAATCAGCCGGAGTTCTGGCGCTCAACGCTGGGCCAAACGTGATTCGGCTGTTGCCTCCGCTGGTGATTGAAACATCGGAACTCGACACCATTGCCGATGTGATCCAGGCCGTTTTATCAGTTTGAAGGTATTGCGAATAAGTCCTTTACAAAAACCCAAAAGGCATTTTTAACCACGAAATACACAAAATACACGAAAAAAAACAAACACTTCTCAACATCAATCTCCCGGTAATTTACTGACTGGATATTCAATGGGGTTCTTTTTCGTGTGTTTCGTGTATTTCGTGGTTTCTGGTTTTAAAACTCAACCTGTGAGAGGACATGCCTATGAATGACGCTGCTGCACTCAACCTGCTTGAAGCGATGGTCCGCATTCCAAGTTATTCGGGTCAGGAAACGGCTCTGGCGGCATTTCTGGTGAACGAAATGAATCAGGCCGGATTGGTCAGCCGGATTGATGAAGCCGGAAACGCGGTCGGCATCGTCGAAACCGGAACCTGTGACGCATCAAGCCCCACCGTGGTGTTGCTTGGCCATATGGACACGGTTCAGGGCTGGATTCCGATTCGTGTTGACGATGGAAAGCTCTATGGCCGTGGCGCGGTTGATGCCAAAGGACCGCTGGCGGCGTTCATCGTGGCAGCCAGCCGATTCCAAAAATCTTGTTCCTCTCCGGCCAGACTGGTGGTGATTGGCTGTGTCGAAGAAGAAGCCCCGTCGTCCAAAGGTGCGCATTTTGTCGTGCCGCACTACCGCCCCAAGTATTGCATTGTCGGTGAACCGAGTCGCTGGGATCGGGTAACGCTTGGATACAAAGGCTTTTTGCGGGTCACAGCCCGACTGAAAACGGATGTCACCCACTCGGCGCATCCAACACCAACGGCTGCCGAGGTGGGGTGTACCAGTTGGCATCGTGTTGCTGCGGCTGCCGAACGGTTCAACGTTCATCGCGAACGGCTCTTTGACCAGTTGCTGCCGACGCTGGTGGGCATCCAGAGTACTTCGAACGGCTGTCATGAATTTGTAGTGCTGCGCATCAACCTGCGGCTTCCATCGGATTTGCCACCTGAAGCCGCTGCCGTGTGGCTGGCCGAACAGTTACCTGGATTTGAACTTGAGCCCGTCGGCGGTCTTCCAGCCTGGAGCGGGCCGCGCACTACGGCGCTCCATCGGGCATTTGGGCGGGCGATTCGTGCCCAGGGCAGGGACATTCAATTCCAGCTTAAAACCGGAACGGCGGATATGAACATCGTCGCTCCCGCCTGGGGCTGCCCGACCGTGGCATACGGTCCCGGAGACGCC
>CAZXCE010000610.1:0-5313 GCA_964639175.1 uncultured Clostridia bacterium | reverse complement strand
TCGAAGCATCCTTCCAAACCTGGATTGCCCAGCCGGGATCCGAACATTTCGCGGTCCAACTCATTCTCAACAACCCACAATCCTGTCTTCAAGCGCTCCAGCAACTTGCCAAATCCAAATCCCTGGCTGCCAACCCACAAGTATCTCTCTTTACCGCTGAAGCGTTTCGAGCCCTTGAAAAACCGGAGGTCGCTCTCACCTGGTACCGACAGTACCTCAAACAGTCAGGGAAAAACCCACCTGGGTATTATCCGGTCGAACTCCCTGAGGTTGAGGACCAGGAAACGGTTTGCTTTCGCTGTTCTTCCGACAGCCTCTGGCTGCCGTTTGTCTGTGGGCCAGGGAGTTTTCGCGATAATCTGGTTTTGCGGCGGTTGATTGAACTCAAAGCCTGGAAGGAAGCGGAACTCGAATTTGCGCGAATCTGGAAACACCATCACATCATGGTCGGAAATCGTGCTTTTCCAGGTCAATCCCTTCAATTTGTGCTGGATTATGCCTGGTTTCTCAAAACCCGAAATCAACCCAAACAAGAACTGAATGTCCTGCTCAAACCTATCAACCGGATGGACCTGGATCGCAACCCGGTTTTCGAGTACCAGCGCGACGTGTATGCGGCCCTTCGGAATCCCAATCAGAACCAGAAGAACACTCAACTCCCCCACCTCAAACCAGGAACTCCCCCGCCAGCCTTGTTTCAGATTCGATGTGGCGTCACCCAGCGGGTCTTTCTCAAACTTGTGCTGGAACGCCTCACGGAACTCAACCAGCTTTCCGCACTTGAACAATTGATCGCCAAAGAACTCAACTCCGGCAATCGAGCCGCTCAACTGATCCAGGCGCTGATGCTTGAAAGTCAGGGCAAGCCCGAAGCAGCCCGTCAATTGGAACTCTCGTATATCGAACACCTTCCAGTCAGTGCGGCTTCAAAGCATTTTTACAAGGCGCTGGTGTTTGAAAAGTATGGTGAGTTTGAACTGGCGTTGAATGAATGCAAACAATTGCTTCCGCTCTTAAACCAGCCAGTGACGACCCCTGACGCGATTGAATTTGATTCAACCAATCTGCTCCTACCCTTCAACCAATCCGACATCATCGCTCAGCCCTGCCCGCTTAATGCTCGTGAGGTGCTGAAACGAATGGAAAAACTGGCGGCAGCCACCGGCAACGTCAAAGAGGCATTTCAATTTAAACTTCAGCAGATTGATCAACAACAACTTAAAGAAGTCAAAGAAGTAGAATTCCTGCGTCAAGAAGCGCTGGCAACTTCCGCAATGCCTGAATTTGCCCACTGGGCCAGGGCACTCAAAGGCAACCAGAGTTATGATCAATTCAGGCTCGCCCTGGCACTCAGAGATGTCGAAGCAGCCACCCGATACTTTGTTGAAGCTCACGCTCGGCTCAAAGAAAAAACAAGCTGGCCATTGTCTGATGAAATGCGGCAGTTATCGGAATCTGGCCAAGAGTCGTACCAGACAGTTCTTCAATCCCTGATTCACCATTTTCCGCAAAATGTTTTTTTCAGATTGGAACTGCTGCACGTCAAAAATGAACTGGAAAGCGAAGAGGGTATCCGTCTCCTGGAACTGCTGCTTTCACAAACGGGGGTTAGTTTCTCACGCCAACCAAACATCAATGGCAAAACCACCTTTGGCGGGTACCTCCAGGTAGCACAACGATTGATGGATCTGTATGCCAGGACCCATCAATCGGAAAAAATGCTGAGTCTGGCCCTCCGATTGGCCCGATGTAAGGGCCCTTTCTCCATTGAGGGGTACTGCTCCGCTCAAAAGCGAAGTCTGGATCCGCAACTGGCCTATCAGACTCAAATTCAGGTCCAGCAACTGATTGACCTGACAATTTCTCACCTGTCAGACCCAGCACAGTTACAAACGCTCAGAGAAGCGTTGGACAATCCACGCTGGGAACCACTCAAGGAAAAACTGAATCTTCAAACTTCCCGATCTCGTGAAACTTCACCTGATCTGACGCCAGGGATTGAACTCTCTGGACCAGGAAAAAAATTGCCGGAATGGGCAAACCTTCCGCCTGGGGTACACCTTATCACCGGGATGGAGCAGGTTCTTGGTTTATGTCACGACGAAAAGTGGGTGTATGTCGGTCACCCATGGGGGGTTTCGATCTTTGATTTTCAAGGAAATCTGGTCACACGCGTGGCCACCCAAAGTGCCGCCGCCAGTTTCGCCCCTCTCAATGGTGATTTGTGGATTGGGACACCAACTGGTCTTTTGAAACTGGACTGTCAAACCCTCACACTGGCTCAGTTGCCTGTCGATTGGGGTATGACGGCTGACAGGCTTCAAGAAATTTACACAAATCAAAAAAATCGGCGGGATGAGCTGACAGTTAACGAGAATCAGGTGGATCCCCTCAATGGAGTTCAAAGTCTTGTTATCCAGGGGGACGAGTTATGGATCAGTACCCAGCATAGTATTTGCCGATACAATCCCCGCACACAGGAACTTCGGGTTTACCCAACGGATGAAATGACCGATCTCAGTCTTGGCAATTGGGATGCACTGTGGGTTGATGGTCAGTATGTCTGGGCCAGATCTTCGTTGAGAGGCTATCCACCACACTTCAGATTTTTCCGATACGATCCACATACCGATACCTGGGCCAGTTATCAAGACCAGAACCAGAATCTCACTCGAATCCTCGGAAATATAAATGGAAAATTATGGGTGTACTTTACCAACCCAGATCAACTTGAAGGGTTTGGCTATCTCAAGAGCCAGTCACTTGAAATTATCCTAGTTTCAAAGCCCATCCCGTCATCGCTTGTTTATTGTGGAAAGGCTGAGGGGAAAATGATTTTCCAGGATTCCCGCTCCTCCAAATTCTTTTCGCTTGATGAGGAATCAAACACATTGAAGGCAGTTGGGGAATCAGCACAGAAGATTGAGACTGACATTCCGAGCGCACTTTGGTATTCGACTCTCAGAGTTGGAATCACTGGAACGATTTCTGGACAAATTCATTCCAATAGACATGAGATCTTTGGACAGTTTTTTGAATCTGGCGGCGTTCACCTGCTTCGCCTCCCCAACGGGACTCAGATCATTGGGGCGGGTGGATGGAGTACCTTCAATTATTTTGGATTGAGTGAATGGCCATTGACTGAATCACTCAGATTTCCGCTCACACCGACAACGTGCGGTCTGCGCTTCCGATTTGCTGATGGACGGGTCCGTTTAACGACCTTACCCGAAAACCAAAAGAATATCCTCGGGGACATCATGTATTCCCTGACCTTCGATCCGGCAACCAGCTCGATCTGGCTGGGGACGAATTATGGGGTGAGTGTCCTCAACGAAAATTTGGAATTGCTCCGAACTTTTACTTCAGAGGATGGATTAATAATGAACTCAGTTACTGGAGCGGTTCGAAATGGCCAGAAACTATATTTGAGTCATTCAATCCCAGCCAATGACAACCTGACTCAGGTTGATTTAGACACTGGTCTTTTTCAATCAATAAAAACCACTGATTCAGCTCTGATGGAACAACTCAAGCTGGCGACTTCCCTTCCGCCGGAAGAATCCGCCAAACCCAACCGGCGGGGAATTCCCTACCTTGGCGGATGGATTGCTGGCCAACGACATCATCATGGCAAAGTATATGTCTATGGCAGCCGTGGACTGCTGGTCGTTGACGGGACTGAGGTACCTCCGCTGGTCAAATATCCACTGCTACCTGTCAAATTGACCTCCAACCAGAGCTTCCTGCAACTCAATGAAGCCAAATCAGTTGTCGTACCAGTCTCTTTTTCCTTGGATGAATTTCGCCACTGGACTCAAACTGATAATCCGTACTTACTGGCCAGAGTCCTTGAAGTAGCCGGCAACCAACCTCTGACCAACCCTGACGAATGGATTTCATTCCTTCTTTCGTTCACCAGCCACTCTCATAAACGGGTGCGAGCCACGGCCCTCAACGCCCTGAAGTCAATGAATTCGCCGGCCATCCTGGAAGCATTCAAAAAACTGGTTGACGATCCAGATTTGGCTATCCGTTTCCTGGCAACCATCGAAGTGACCAGACGTGACAAACCACTTGCCTTAGAACGATATGCGGATTATTTCAGGTGGAATGCCCCATTCTTACCGGTCGGAGCAGACCGTTTTGAATACCTCCCGCCCGATGCTGTTTACGAAGCGTTGCTCCCCCATTTGAATCCAGAGATTTTGCGGTTGTTTCTCGCATTTCCACTGATACATCCCCACTCTCAGTCATCCAATGTTCTGGAGAAACTGAGCCAGAGGATATTCAAAGATGAAGCGCTTCGAGAGGTTTTGCTCAATCCCACCTGCCCCCTGGTACTCCCCACGTTTGGAGCATTGCCTCAGTCAAAGAATTACACCACATTTGTCTACAAAATCGTTCGCCCCTGGGGAGAAGATGCGATTCCACTGCTGCAAAAGAAATTGTTGTCACCTGATCCTTCCGTCCGATCCCTGGCAATGAGTCTTCTTTTGGAATTCAATGATTTTCTCTCCAACATGGGAAATTTGTTACCAATTCCCTCACGCGACATCGGAAAAGCACTGACCCGGGAAATTGACCTCGCTATTTTTGAGCCTCGGAGAACGCACTTCCAATCAAATCCGATTCTCATTCACTTCCTTGCCAATGTGCATCCTTTTCAAAACAAGTTTGACGAGGAATCCCCGGCTTCTCTCCAAACCGCAACCTATCGGGAATGGGAGTTTTTCGAAGACCTTGGCGATAGCTGGCCGCAAGCAGACGTGGTTTGTCCACAATTGGCCAAACCACAAGAGAGACAATTTACCAAACTGGACTCCAGAATGGTCTATTCTTTTTACCCTGATGCATACCAATCACTCTCGCCAGATTTGAGCAAAGCTTTTGAGGATCGGGCATTTCTCAAGCTCCTGTCTCAAGCAGATAGGAAAGCTCCAACCTTTAAACAATACTTCACGAAACTCCAGGCCCTCCGGTTGTATCGGCTTCTTTCTGATCCAAAACCGGAAATCAAAGTCAGTGCCGCCATCACTCTGGTCTCCTACCATGATGATCAGATCGGGCAAAAAATTCTTGAAACCTGGTTGAGCAGCACCAGTCCACTCTATAAGAAACTGATTGTGAACCACTTCAGCAGATGGGTTCCCGAAAAGAGACACCTGATCAAGTTTCTCAACCAGTTGAACCAGTGCGCCACCGACCCAACGCTTCCGGCTGAGACCCAGGCTCAGGCCAGAGCACTGGTGAAAAAGATTGAAAGTACCCCTCGTTGAAATCCTCGAAGCCGTCACGCGGTGGATGTGATTT
>CAZXCE010000609.1:0-5315 GCA_964639175.1 uncultured Clostridia bacterium | reverse complement strand
GGATTTGGTCAATCCAAATGGGCTCCCCCGCACGACCCGCGCCCCAACGGGGCGCGGGTCGTGCGGGGGAGAAGGGAAATCCAATCTGTTTCCGGTGGTAGCTCCCAAAGCGTCGCAACCGACCGGCTAACCTTGCTCCATCCTTTCAGGATGAGGACCACGGGTTTGACCCCGCCGAGCCCAAACAAAAAACCTACACGTGAAAGCAAGCCCTCATCCCGATGTCTTCATCCCGTTTTCTTCAGTCTTCAATCCAATAATTCTTAAATTCTGAATGTCATTACATTCGAAAGTTTGAATATTCTGGTATTACCTTTCTGGCAAAAATAAAAACCTGCTGTTTCGCAATGAAACAGCAGGTTTTGAAAAGGGAGCCGGGCCGCAGGATCCGTCGTTGTGAACCTCAATGTCACCAAATCATGGCATTAAGAAGCCTCACCGTCAGTCGGCGTGAGATCAGTAGCGGTTGGTACAATTGATTTCCCGAACATTTCTCGTTCACGCTTACGACGAATAGCACACGCTTTCATAAACGCTTTTTCCTCGCCGTATTTGTTAATCGGGACAATCTCTCGTTTGAGCACACCTGGCTCGGGCTGCCAGGAAACAACATAAATTGGGTATTCCTTGGGTGGTGCGTGTTTGTTTTGCCGGATTTGCACCATTCGTTGAACACCGATGACACCGGTGTTGTTCCGCGGACTGGCCGTGACTACGGGCCGATCCGTCCGAGGTTTTCCAATTTCTCGCTCAATTTTATTACGCCATTGAACTGCCTTCTTGAGTGCTTTTTCTTTTCCGCCATGCTTGCTGTCACTAAAAAATTTGGAATGAATCTGGCCGCGGAAGGGGACGCGGACATACCATCCGTGCATTTGCTTCGCCGGATGGTCAATTCGACTCACTCCCTTATGACCACTGGTAGCGAGCGGCATTGTAAGGGACTCCTTCAAAGTAAAATGTAACATCAGAATTATTTGGGATCACAAAGGGGCAGGAGTCTCGATTATATGCCGATGTTGGGGAATATGAAACAAGATTGTGAGAATTTCTTTATTCGAAAAGCGAAATAGCAAAATGGAGTGAAGGCGCAACGTTGTAAAGGCGTAAAGTAGTCAAAATCACAAGAATTATGGGTTGACAGACACCCATCTAAAGCGTAACGCCTCGCGACTTGCTCCTCGCTGTCGGTTCGCTACGTCGCCACGCCTTCAATCAAATCCAGCAATTCATCAAATTGATAGGCTTTGACCATCGCCCGGAGCTTATCAGCCAGTTCGTGATGTTGTCCGCGATCAATCTGATCAATGACTTCATAGGTGGCTTCGAGGTCGCCTTCATTCGCGGCTTTATTTAAGGCGGCGAGGACTTCAGGGGATTGCTGGGCCAGAAATGCCTGGAGGGCGTCAGTGTTGATACGATGTTCGGCAGTGGTGGCCGCCAGGTCCCGATAGACAAATTTGACACCCAGGTACTGGGTCATCTTTTCAAAAATGACCGAATCTCGAAATGGCTTGGAAATGTAATCATCACAGCCCTGGGCCAGAATGGCATTGCGGCTTTCATCAAAAGCGCTCGCCGTCAGGGCAATGATCACTGTCCGGATGCCGCGCCCACGCCCGGAGTTTTGCCGCAACGTGTCTTCTTTGCGGATCCGACCGCCATCAGAGCGGGAAATTTCATATTCCCGCATGCGGATTCCGATTTCGTAGCCACGAATTTTACGAATCGCCGTGTAGCCATCCATAATCGGCATGCGCATATCCATCCAGATCAGGTGCGGATTCCACTGCATCCATAAATCAACGGCTTCCTTGCCATTGACGGCTTCTTTGACCTCAAAGCCGATTGAATTCATCATTTTGACCAGCAACCGCCGGTTTTCCCATTTGTCATCAACAATCAGAATGCGAAAGCCGGGCTGACCTGGTTCGACGCCAATGACTTTGCGTTCGACCTGCGATTTTTCCTCAAATTCAACCCCCATGAGCGGGATTTCAAACGAAAACCGCGAGCCGTGCCCAGGTGTGCTCTCCGCTTTGATTTCACCTCCCATCAACTGGACAAAGGTTTGACAGATGGCTAATCCCAGTCCGGTGCCTTCCTTCATCCGGCGCCCAGTTTCCGACTGCACAAATGCCTTGAAAATTTCGGGGAGGTCTTCATCAGAAATTCCCTGACCCGTATCGCAAACCTGAAATTCGACTCGATCCTTTTTCCAGTTGACGATCAATTCCACCGATCCGTAGTCGGTAAATTTAAAGGCGTTTCCGAGCAGATTGATCAAGATTTGCCGCAGTTTGCTCTCATCGCCCAGCACGTGGTGGGGAAGTTGAGGATCCAGGTTAAAGCAAAAGCGCAGGTTCTTGGACTCTGCTCGTGGCCGAAACATCTCTTCCAGCCCCTGCAGCATTTTCTGGAGGTTAAAATTTTGTTGATTGAGGGTGACGCGGCCAGATTCAATCTTTGAAATTGACAGGACATCGTTGATGAGCGCCAGCAGGTGCTCGCCGCTCCGCATAATGATGTCGAGATTCTCATGCTGGTCGGTTGACAGGTGCTGGTCGCGCTGCATCAATTGCACAAAACCGAGAATCGCATTGAGCGGTGTGCGCAACTCGTGGCTCATCGTCGCCAGAAATGTGCTTTTGGCCTGATTGGCCGCGACAGCTTGATTTTTGGCTTGCAAGGCTTCTTCTTTGGCCGCCAGTGCCAGTTGTTCCGAAATAGTCAATTTATCAACCTGCTCGGCAATCACCTGGGTCCGCTGGCTCACTTTCTCTTCAAGCAACTGGTTTTGGCGTTGCAGGGCCTGAACCCGCCACAGAATGACCAGGTATCCGGTGCCGATGGCCAAACAAATATAGATGGCGACTGCCCACCAGGTAACCCAGGGGGCTGGTTTAATCCGAAATGAAAACGAGACCGGTCCTGAGACATTGCCGGCAAAGTCTTTGCCCCAGACGCAAAACGTGTAATCCCCCGCCGGTAAATTGGTGTACTCCTTTTTATAGTCACTGGTCCAGGCCGAGGGTTTTTCATCCAGGCCAACCAGTTGTGTCTGGTAGTGGGTATCATTCTCGCGGTAATAACTCAGCAGGGTATATTCAAACCAGAGGTTGTTATCTGAGTGAGCCAGAATTGAGCGGTTGACCACTGGCTGGTCTGACCCGGTGAGCCAGACCCGTTCAATGATCAATGGGCAGGGGGCCCGGGTTTCGATTTCATTGGCGGGATTGTAAACGGCAGCGCCATCAATGGTTCCGGCCCAGATACGGCCCCGGCTATCAACACAGGAAGCCCCGGTGTTGCATTCATTGCTTGGCAATCCATCTTCGGTCGTAAAGATTTCAACTCGCTGGGCTTCAGGGGACAGGGGCGAAATCTTGTCCTGGGTGAGTCGCACCACGCCTTTGTTGGTAAAGAAATACAGGCGATCTTTGAAATCAGCCCGGATTTGATAAATGACATTGTTGGGGAGCGCTGGCGTGGTTGAATCAGAATAATAGGTCCAGTGTGGTTCGTCACTGGTCAGATCGAGGCAGGCCACTCCTCCGCCAAAGGTGCCGATCCAGAGTTCGTGGCGGCCATCTCTGGTTTCAAGTTCCTGCAGTGAGAGAACGTCATTGTGCGGCAGCCCATTGGTGACGTCATAGGTCTGCCAAACGCCATCGCGAAGGCAGGCCAGTCCTTTGCGAGTCCCAACCCAGACAGCCGTTTTTCCGCTGGCAAGCCGGGTTTGAGCCAGACACCGCACGTGCTGTTCAAGGAGCAACGTGTTGGGAGCGCGAATCGGAACGAGTTGATTCTGGCCAAATTTGACCAGGCCAGTTTTGGTGCCAAGCCACAATTCAGATGGCTGAGCGGGGAGGGTCACCTGCAAGATGCTGGTGATATGGTATCGGCCACTGGGTGTCTCGGTATGAAAGGTCTCCCACTGGTTGTTTTGATAGCGGGCCAGCCCTCGATCAAACCCGGCCCAGAGCGTGCGGGTGCCTTCAGCATCGGTCGTTTCATAAAACACATTGACCGCAGCCTGTTCCAGGGGAACTGGAACCGAAACCCACTCGCCTTTTTCAAATCTGGCCACCCCCAGCGTGGTACCAAACCAGAAACTTGATTCCCCGACGGGGGAAATAGATTCGAAAATACTATAGACACTGTTGCTTGGAAGCCCGGTCAACGTGGTCAATGCCACCCATTTCCCGGTTTCCAGTCGTGCCAGTCCGCCGCCAGCCGTGCCAACCCAGAGGGTGCGGACGCCAGTTTCGGACTGCGTTTCGCGCAGGCTCCAGACCACGTTGTAGGGGATTCCTTCGCGCTGGCTAATTGTGGTCCAGGTGCCATTTTCAAGCCGACCAAGGCCGCGACCCGCACAGCCTGCCCAAATGACAGGCGATCCGGTGGTGGATTCTGAGGCCAGGAGACAAAAAACCGTGTCGTCAGGTAAGCCGGAGGCACGGGTGTAAATTGTCCAGGTGCCGTTTTCAAGTTTGGCCAATCCCCGCTGAGTGCCAACCCACAGGGCCTGGTGGTGGGTGCCGGCGCCGGTTTCAACCAGAGAAAAGACAAAATCTGACGGCAACCCCTGTTTGGTTGTCAGGACTGAAACCCGGTTATTTTCAAGTCGTACCAGTCCGCTGCGCGTCCCAGCCCAAATAATCCGGTTTCCAATCGGGTCTCTGGTTTCCATCAGACACCGAATGGATTGGTCGGGCAACGCATCAGCCGATATCGGAACGACCAGGGCCCCATTGCGCAGACAGACGAGCCCACCATCGGTGCCCAGCCAGTATTCCGGTGAGCCATCAACCGCTTTTGATTCCAGAATTGCCCGGACTTCATTGTTGGGAAGTCCGGATTTTTCATCAAAGGTGCTCCACTGATCATTTTTCAGAATTGACAGACCGCCGCTTGTCCCAACCCAGAGGCTTCCATCAGACATTGCAACGAGGGTTCGCACATAGTTGGAGGCCTGCCGGTTCGGTAGCTTTTTCACGATCCATTTGCGCCCGTTATAGCAGGCAATGCCGTCCAGGGTCCCCACCCACAAATACCCTTTGAGATCAAAGGTGATCGAGGTAATTGAATTTTGCGGGAGGCCATCACGGTCGGTAAATATCCGAAATCCATAACGCCCGGTGGTGGTGATGTCTTTGGCTGGTGGCGGCGGTGTGGGGCTGAGGTGGCTTGTTGGTTGAGAAACCAGAGATGGTGGGGCGGCACTGAGCGGTTTTCCGACCAGAAGAGACACGGCTGCAATTCCTGGCACAAGACCTGCCAGCAAACAGACGAACCCAAGCAATCGGTGGAAA
>CAZXCE010000608.1:0-5318 GCA_964639175.1 uncultured Clostridia bacterium | reverse complement strand
AATGCCTGCCCTCCAAATGAAAACGGGAAGATAATTTTTAACGCTCCCTAAGTACCAGTCACCAATTTCATTCTTCATTCTTCATTCTCAATTCTTCATTCTTCATTCTTCATTCTGCCTTGAGGAGTTCAAGTGCTTTGTCGAGTTGTTCGTCACGGCCTTCACGGATGCCTTGAATCGTTCGTTCAAGCCGGATTGTCGGCTGGATTCCGACGCCGTGATGCTGGGATCCATCGTGTTTGAGAACCTTCATGCCGGTCCAGCTTACGCGATAGTCACCAGGGAGCTTAAATGGGTTTACATTCCCGTTCGTTCCGGCTGTCGGAGTACCCACAATTTCCCCAAGCTTGAAGGCCTCGACAATCCCCATACAGGATTCAGCGTAACTGATTGCCCGTCCATCAGTTAAGAATATTTTTTGGGCTGAAATGTAGGGCGTTAATGGTGGAAGATTCCAGCGACCGGTTTGGTCAAAATTGACCATGTTTTGATGATCCGGCGTAGACACCAGGGGAATCATCCACCGGGCAGATTCGATTGGTTTTTCAACCAGATGTTGGAGCACAAGCGGTGAAAAAGTCGGATATCCGCGAAAATCAAAGATCACACCTCGGGCTTTGGTCAGTTGTGGAAGGGCTTGCTGAAAATCAGTGTCGGTGATTCGTCCGACATCAAGGTAGAAAATCCCTGGCTTGATCTCGTTGAGTCCTGGAGGCCGGGTTTCCTGGATTCTTTCATCTGGTACGTTGAAGGTGAGTGTCAGAGAACTGGTCGAACCATCTGCCCGGCGGAAGGCGAGTTGCACTGGCGTATTGATCTTGCCCGTCAGGAGATTCCGCAAGGCAATAAACCGTTTCCACTGCGGTGTTGCGCCAGAGATAAATTGCTCCTGGTCCAGGATGACTTGCTGTGCCGGTTTTCCATTGACTGATTCAACGATGTCACCGCGTTTCACTTTATCAGCGATCACGGTGCCAACTTCGGTCACCACCAGTTGATTTTCAGCCCAGTCCCAAAGCAAAGGAAGGGTTCCATCTGACAATCCTCCCATCCGAACGCTACCGTGGCCGTCGTGAAGCTGTGCCACCATCCGTCGCAATGTCATCAAAAATGCCTGACAGTCCTCATCTGTCGCGGCGGCCTTCAGCATTTCAGGCAAAACGGCCAGCCAGTCGGTTTTGACCACATCAAAATAAGGATAAAAATGCTGAAACGTATTCCAGGCCAGGGCGATATCAGCCAGTCGAGTTGCCCGGTCATCACCAGTAAATCGTTCCAGTGAAACTGCTTGTGAACCGACGGGTACTTGCAATGGGAGCGTTTTTTTCCCGGTTGCAAAGACACTGATTGGGATCGAAACCGAAATACCGTTTCCCAAATCAGCTACAAATGGCTGATCTGGGGCAGCAACCGCTTTGGGAAGTTGTCCTTTTACAATTGGATGATAGGCCCGGGTGCTTTCATACACACCGTTGGATTCTCCGCCTTTTTTGACCCGGCAACCACGGTGATACCAGGTGACCACGTCCTCAGGTACCGTTCCAGTGGGAAGGAATTTCAACTCAGCCGGCAACGGTGGTTTTTTACCGGTTTGATAGATCTGAACGGTTGGTGCAATCGGTGAAAACAGATTGGTGAGTTGACGAATCAGCGCTTTGGAATCTTTGGCTGATTCAATCTTGCGGATTCCCTGAACTGCAAAATTGTCCCAATCAGTCTGAGCCGCCTGATCGGCTGGATGAAAATAGCGAACATACCCGAGCACGCGACTGAAGGCCGTGACATTACGCAACCCCTGTTCCGTCAATGGTCGAGCTGACTCTTTGTGCAAAGCGAGGACGCCCAGCTCAGTGATTGAAACATCATCAAGCCAGACCGAAGTTCGATCAAAGGCGATGACGCCAAAATTGAGAACTTCGGCATCGTCATCAATATCAGCGACGATTTCAAAATAATTCCAATCCTGAGCCAGAATCGGACGGTCCTGCATGTTGTCAAAAAAACCTGGGAGTTTCGTGGTTCGATCAACCCGAAGCCAGAGCTGAGCCCGTCCATAGGCATCTTCCGACCTGACCCTGACCGCAGCGCGGAATTTGATTCGTTTCCCGCGAAAGGGAACACCATCCACCGCCTGCATCAGATTTCCAAACGTATTTCCTTTGGGTTGGGTGGTTGGGTCAAACTTGAGCAATGCGCTGTATTTGCCGGTTTTATGCTGGGATTGGTCAATCTGAACCTGATATCCAAATCCGGCGGTGGGTGATCCCCAACCGGTTGGAACTGAAGAGTTTGATTCAGCTTCAAAATCCAGATTGGTTGGGGCAGGTTGGGTCACATCCAGTTTGACAAAGCTTTTTGGCGGAGTCTGGGCCAAAACCTTCATTGGGTAAATTTCCCAAAAGAGTGAGTAAATCAAAAGAACACCCAGCACAATTCTGTTGACCCTGGCCATATTAAAGACAGGAGTTCTCGGACGCAACGACACAACATGGATCATCATTATTTGTAATTCTCTGAAATAAGAGGGGATGAGGGTGTTTGGCCGAACCCAGATACTCTGACCGAACTTGAAATCAGAGGTCAAGCTCATTTCAATTTCGATCTCTAAAAACGTCGGAAGTCGGACGGTTCAGTCGGTGGGTGAATTTCCAACGCAACAAGGGCTGATGTAGTCCAGGGCACGTTGTATGCCGAACAAGGGTTCCCTGACACCGATTCTCCTATCTTTCCCTTCCTCTGAACTGAAAACATTTTCTGAACTGCTAAATTTTTTCGCTTGAGGTGCTCATGTTTTTCCTTTTTTTGGTAATCCCTCTACAATGCCCAGACTCCACTCTCTTCCTCAGGCGTACCCCGCCAAACCTGGCAGGATCGTAACTGCTTCAAAAAACCGCGTTACCAAATCACAATTCCCATTTCAAAGAAGAGAAATCCCATGCCGCTATTTTTTGCTGAACGTCTACCCTGGCTGTGTCTGTCCTGGGTATTGCCTGGCTGTATGCTGTTCAACGGTTGGACGTCAACGCTGGCAAACCAATTCACAGTCCAAAGTCCGGCTTCCACAGCCCAGGACCGCCGTCTTCCGGCTGAACCTCAAACCCTGAATCCTGGAGGAAAACACACCTACCCGCTGACGCTCAATGCGAATGACTACGTGAAACTGGTGGTGGAGCAAAAGGGGATTGATGTGGTGGTGCGATTGCTCGGCCCGGATGGAAAAATAGTACACGAAGTGGACAGTCCCAACGGCACGCAAGGTCCAGAGCCATTGTCTTCGATTGTCGAGAAGAGCGGCGGCTATACACTTGAAGTGGAATCGTTGGAAAAGACGGGGCAACCAGGAAAATACGAGTTGAAGCTGGAAACGGTAAAAACAGCCACCGAGCAGGACCGCGCCGAATTGGAGATTAAAAAACTCAATGCGGAAATTAAACAGCTTCAGCAAGCTCAAAAATATGATCAAGCGTTGCTCGTCGCTCAACGCCTGGTAGAACAGAGTGAAAAAATATTCGGTGCTGACCATCTTTTGGTTGCCGACAGCCTCAACACTCTGGCTGGATTCTACTTTCGCAAAGGTGATTACGCCCAGGCCGAGCTGCTTGTGCAGCGGTCTCTGGCTATCCGTGAGAAAGCGCTTGGTCCTGACCACCTCGATATCGCTGCCAGCCTCAACAACCTGGCAAATCTCTCCTATCGCAAAGGTGACTATCCACGGGCCGAGCTGCTGCATCAGCGGGCGCTGGCCATCCGCGAGAAAGCGCTCGGTCCCGACCACCCATCGGTCGCCCGAAGCCTCAACGACCTGGCAAGTCTCTATCTGGACAAAGGCGACTATCCACGGGCCGAACCCCTGTATCAGCGTTCCCTGGCCATCCGTGAGAAAAGGCGTGGCCCCGACCACCCGGACACGGCTGAGAGTCTCAACAATCTGGCTCTGCTCTATGTGAACAAAGGCGACTATGCCCAGGCCGAGTTGCTCTATCAGCGTTCGCTGGCCATTTGGGAGAAAGCACTCAGCCCTGACCACCCGGAGGTCGCCAGCAACCTCATCAACCTGGCAAATCTCTACCAGGAAAAAGGCGACTACGCCAGGGCCGAGCCGCTCTATCAGCGGGCGCTGGCCATCCGTGAGAAAATACTCGGCCCTGACCACCCGGATGTTGCCAACAGCCTCAACAACCTGGCTGGGCTCTACTGGAACAAAGGGGACTATCCACGGGCTGAGCCGCTTTTTAAGCGTTCGGTGGCCATCCGTGAGAAAGCGCTTGGCCCTGACCATCCAGATGTCACCCGGAGCCTGAGCAGGCTGGCGACACTCTATTATGACAAAGGTGACTTTGTGCAGGCCGAGCCGCTGTACCAGCGGGCGCTGACCATTCGTGAGAAAGCACTCGGTCCTGACCACCCGGAGACGGCTGAAAGCCTCCACAACCTGGCGACGCTCTACCAGTCAAAAGGAGACGCTGCCCAGGCTGAGCCGCTGTATCGGCGGGCGCTGGCCATCTGTGAGAAAGTGCTCGGCCCTGACCATCCAGAGGTCGCCAGCAACCTGAGTAACCTGGCAAATCTCTATCAGGACAAAGGCAATTCGGCCCAGGCTGAGACATTTTTCAAGCGGGCGCTGGCCATCTATGAGAAAGGGCTTGGCCCTGACCACCCATCGGTCGCCCTCAGCCTCAGCAACCTGGCTCGGCTCTACCAGGCCAACCGCGAAACGGCCCAGGCAATTGCCTGTCAGACACGAAGTAATGACACCACCGAACGCGACCTGATGCGCAATCTGGCTGCCGGCTCTGAACAACAGAAAGCACTGTACCTCAAGAAAACAGCAGGTCTGACAGATCAATCCATTTCGTTGCACGTCCAGGAAGCGCCCCAGAACCAGGCCGCGCTCCAGGCTGCGCTGACCGTGATTCTGCGTCGTAAAGGACGTTCGCTCGATGCCATGACCGGCGCCATTGAAACGCTCCGCCAACGACAAACGCCGGAAACCCAAAAATTACTGGATGATTACGCTGTCCTGGTCGGGCAACTCTCGGTGGCGACGCTCCGTGGACCGGGTACCAGGAAACCGGAAGAGCATCTGGCCTATTTGAAGGAACTGGAGCAGCAGAAAGAACAACTGGAAGCCAAAATCAGCACCAAAAGTGCCGAATTCAAGGCGCAGGTGACACCAATTACCCTGGACAATGTACAACATCAGATTCCGTCGCAGGCTAGCCTGGTCGAATATGCCGCGTACCGTCCCTATGACGCCAAAACCCGCCAGTTTGGCAATCCACGTTATGTGGCGTATGTGGTCAAATCGGGTTCCGGGT
>CAZXCE010000607.1:0-5326 GCA_964639175.1 uncultured Clostridia bacterium | reverse complement strand
CCGGAACCCGGAACCCGGAACCCGGAACCCGGAACCCGGAACCTTGTTTTCTCAGTCCAACCCAAATTTCTGAATTCGATAGAGCAAGGTATCCCGCGTCATGTTCAAATAGCGGGCGGTGTGCGTCCGGTTTCCGTTGTGTTTGGCGAGTGCCTGACGCAGGATTTCTTTTTCCAGGGCTTCAAGATCCAGCCCCGAATCCGGCAAAGAAAACAGCAATTCGCCTGATCCGGCAGTGACCTGGAGTATTTCCTCGGGGAGATCCTGAGGCTGGATGATGTCACTGGCGGCCAGGATCCCCAATCGTTCAACTGTGTTTTTGAGTTCCCGGACATTCCCTGGCCACGCGTACTGCTGAAAAATCCGAAAAACTTCTGGTGAAAATCGAAGCCCAGCTCGACCATAGCGACTTCCAGCTTCAATCAAGAATCGGTTGGCCAGAAGTGGGATGTCTTCTTTCCGTTCTCGTAACGGAGGGAGCTTGACGGGTATCACATTGAGCCGGAAGAACAGGTCTTCGCGAAATTTTCCTTCGGCCACCATTTTGGAAAGGTCACGATTGGTGGCGGCAATCACTCTGACATCAACCCGGCGCGGCTGGGTCTCGCCAAGTTTGGTAAATTCGCCTTCCTGTAAGATCCGAAGCAATTTTGGCTGGAGGAGCAACGGCACCTCGCCAACTTCATCCAGAAAAACCGTCCCGCTATTGGCTTCTTCAAACAGTCCTCGCTGATCGGTCATCGCTCCGGTAAACGAGCCTCGCTTGTGTCCGAAAAGTGTTGATTCCATCAGATTTTCCGGAATGGTCCCGCAATCAATCGTGACAAATGACGCTTTTTTCCGGGCACTGTGTTGATGAATTGCTTTGGCGACGAGTTCTTTGCCAGTCCCGCTTTCACCCAGGATGAGCACCGCCACTTCAGTTTGGGAAACACGTTCCAGGATGCGAAATAAGTCCTGCATTCGCTTTGAAGTACCAATGATGGCGCCAAACTGAAGCCGCTCTTCAACCAGGGCACGCAACTTGCGGTTTTCATCTTCGAGTTCGGTCACTTTACTGACCCGGTCCAGCGTGAGCCGCAATTGATCCATTTCCACGGGTTTGGTCAGAAAATCAGAAGCACCGGCTTTCATGGCATTGACCGCTGTGGCGACGTCCCCAAATGCAGTAATCAGGATGACTGGTGTATCAGGCGAAATGGCTTTGATTTTTTGCATCAGTTCGAGGCCGTTTAATTCGGGCATCGAAAAATCAGCCAGCACCAGGTCAGGGTGCTCAGAAAGAAAGAGTTCCAACCCACGGGCTCCATGTTCGGCAGTGGAAACCTGATACCCAAATTCCTTGAGCCGAAAAGCCATCACCTGGCGAAACGAAGCTTCATCATCAACAAAAAGAATGTGTTTCATAGGATTGGGGTTCAGGGTTCAGGGTTCAGGATTCAGGGTTCAGGGTTTTCGAATTTATGTCCTTTTCGTCTTTTTCGTCCTTTATGTCCTTTTCTGCTTTGCCGGAACCCGGAACCCGGAACCCTACTGTATTGGCAGGCTCACGACAAATTCACTGCCAGGGCCGCTGACGTTGACCAGCTTCAGATCTCCGCCGTGCTGTTTGACAAGCTGATAAGCAATCGCGAGTCCGAGTCCAGTGCCGTCAGGCTTGGTTGTCACAAAGGGTTCAAAGATAGAATCACGGGCCTGGGGTGGCACGCCCGAACCGTAATCACGAATCGAAATTTCAATCATTTCGGGCAAAGTACGGGTTTTTACTTCGACGGTGCCGCCCTGCGGCTGGGCCTGGATGGCATTAAGCACCAGATTGAGCAGTACCTGTTTCATTTGTTCATCATCAACCAGAAGGTGAGGCAGTGGTTCAACCAGATCGGTGACAAACACCACGCTGCGTTTCTGAGCCTGGGGTGAAGCAAACATCAAGACCGTCGAAATCAGAGTATTGATCGAAACCGGTTTTTTCTCGGGAGTTCTGGGCCGGGAAAATTTTAGAAAGTCTGACACCAGTGTGTTGAGCCGTTCAAGTTCGGTTTCAACGACCGTGACAAACTCGCGGCGTGGGTTATCAGCCGGTACGGCTTCGGCCACAATTTCAAAGGCTCCTTTGATCGCCGCCAGGGGGTTGCGAATTTCGTGCGCCACGGAAGCCGCCATTTCTCCGAGTGAATTGAGCCGGGCGGTATGGAGCAAGAGATTCACTGTTTCTCGCAATTCCCGATAGGCGCGACTGAGGTCCAGTGAAGCCTGCTCAAGTTTGGCGACCTGACGCCGTTCGGCATTGCTCAGGAGTCCAGTGGCAATGCCGACCACTTGAAACATCACCGCCTCAACCAGTTGATTGACAACAATTTTTTCTGATTCGTGGCGATGCCCTGAAATATGAGACAAATACAAACCAGCGGCAAAGACCGAACACAACACACTTCCTTTGAGTCCAAACCGATAAGCAGCAAAGATAATCGGTAGATAATACAGCCGTTGTGAAACCTCGTGGAGCAGCACGCTCGCGGCCTGCATACTTGCAAAGTGAAAAAGCGTGATCAGGATCACGCTTAATGGAATGAACACGATTTCAACACGGGTGCGGGTCAGTTCAATTGGCATGGGGCGCAAATGACTCGTCTGAAGTTCGGGTTGGGGAAGGTGAAATACTGGTGGCTTTACTCTCGGGTGTCAAAGACGAACCGGGTGGCGGCAATTTTTCAATCAATTGATTCATCCGGTCAGCCTGATGCTGAATTTGTCGAATGAGTTCAACCGTTTCACGCGTGACAGGAAAGCCTTCTTTGGCTGGCAGCATCCGGGTATAGCCGTAAATAAGCAGCAAGGGCGACGCCACTTCTTGATGAAACGTGTCAAGTGTCGTCTGTAAACTTTGCATCTGCTGCCGCCGCCGGTTACTCAACCACAGGACAAATCCAGTGGTCGTCGTCGTGATCACGACCAGGCAGCGCAACAAACACTGGGGCATGGTACCCAGCACAGCATTTTCAGCGCAGTGCGGGCAACAATATCCGCCAAAAATGCCCATATTCATCACGGCATCCAGCGCCCAGATGCCGCCGCCCAATGCCACCCCAATCCAGACTTCTTTATAGTTTTTCAGCATAGGCCACCTTCCAGTCAGTACCACCTGCGTGAGCGGGTGGGTTTGAGTCACACCCACCCGCTCACGCAGGTGGTACTGACAAAGTTCTTCAAAAAAGTCCCCACCGTTTAAACCGAAACCGAACAAACACGTTGGTGGAAATCGGATTATTGCCATAGACGGGGTTCAATGCCGAGGGAATAGCGTGAAAACTGATCGAGCCACCGACACCGATTTGTAAATCCCCCGGAATGGGCAGGTTCTGGACGCCGCCAATGGTAAACCGATTGATCCGAAAGATTTCAGGATTGCCTTCGTCATGATGAACTGGGGTCCGAACGGGGCGGCTCTCATCATCTTCACCGACAAACAATTCATCTTTTTCGACATTTTCATAGCGCCAGAAAATGCTTTGCTGTTCTTTGCGAACATAGGTCGCTTCATATAAGAACGCATTGGTCCCGTATCCATCAAATCGAGGATTGCGTTTTTCGTTGCGCCCCCAGATAAAAGCTGACGCCAGATAGGAACCGTTTGAAAATGGATGGTTATAGAGCACCGACGCCGTGTAGCGATGGATGTTGGTTCCAGCTTCGAGGGCTTCAGGCTCACGCAGATGGCCATAGGAAAACTGCATCGAAAGGTTTTTGTGCGGATTGACTGAAAACCGGGTTGACCAGGAATCAAACTTCGGCTGGTCAATGTTCCAGCGGTTTTCATCGGGTTCGGCGCCGGTAAAAATCGAACTTTCCAGTTTCCATTTTTCCATTCCCAGGCCAACGGTGAAAACACCCGAAGCAATATGGGTTGAATCCTGCCAGTGGTGGCCGAGTGGCGCTTCGGGGTTATCCATTGCTGACAGCCGGTGCGGAAAGGCTGATGGGCCAAGAGCTGGTTCACCCACTGGCGCGGCATACAATGACAGCACCAGGTTTTTGGTAATCGGCGCGCTATAGGCCAGCGCCAGTTCCATAATCAAATCGTGTGGGTGCTGGCGATCAACCAGTGGATTGCCGCGATTGGTTTCACCAGTCTGGAATAACAGCGGATACCCCGAACGACCAACCGTGATCGGATCAAACGAGAACATCCCTCGAATCATCAACACGCCGTTCCCATTGTCGGTCAGCCCTTTTACTTCGCGCTGGGCCGAGGCCATAAACCAGTTGGCGCTGTAGAATTTCGAGTCTCCGCGTGGACCAGTGTGGTTGCTGTAGGTCGTAAAAGCATAGGGGTGATACATCAACATCCAGTCGCCAACTTCCTTCATTTTGGCATACATCGCGGTATTTTCCGGAAGCCAGGATGTTCCAGACCCTTGACGAAACATCGTTCCCAGAGCAAAGGAGGACGGCATGCTGTCCATCGGCGCCAGTTTGACTTCGGCTGGATCAATCCCGGCGTAAGCGCCACGACCGGCGTGCCATCCGTCATAACATTCACCACAGACACCATCTTCATCTTTGGTCTTTTTGGTTGGGGTGCCGGTGACATTCTTCTTATTATTGAGGGCTTCGACCAGTTTTTCACCACAGCCACATTCGCCTTCATAGGCACAGGAGTCACAACCACCTTTGACACAACACACATAGCGACCTTCGGCCACCAGCGTCCGTTTTGCCTGATTTAACATTGAACGGGCTTCGGTCAGGTGCTGATGCGAAGGTGCCGGTTCCGTGGCTGGTTCGGTGGCTGGTTTGGCCTGAGGTTCGGGTGTTGCTTGTGGCACTTCGGGTTCAGGTTGTTTTGCTTCAATCTTTGGCTCTGGCTTGGCCTCAATCGCCGCTACGGGTTGAACCGGAGTTGGAAGCAACGTGACCTTTTCGGCGGTAACACCTTTCAAACTTCCCTTACCCGATTGCCAGCCTTCCATACATTCGCCACAGGCGCCTTTGCCTTGCAGGACATTGACGGCACACAGGCACGTTCCAGAAATTTTGGCGCACATATCACAGGCTGGTTTGATACAGCAGGCATATTTGCCACCAGTGATCAATTCACTTTTAGCCGTATCCATTTTGGCCCGTGTGTCTTTCAGGAGTTTTGCCGCCGCTGATTTCTTGCGAAATTTCTTTTTGGTTGGGTGAGCCTGAGTCGGGGTATCAACCACGGTCAGTCCAGCCAGCAACCCAAGAAAAACAATGAGTGTGAAAACAATTCGGTCAAATCGCATAGGAAAATACCTTTCGGGTTCCGGGTTCCGGGTTCCGGGTTCCGGGTTCCGGGTTC
>CAZXCE010000606.1:0-5339 GCA_964639175.1 uncultured Clostridia bacterium | reverse complement strand
GGCTGTGCAATGGTGAAAATCCCTGACATCCCGCTGCCTTGATTTCCGGCTGCGTCGCGCGCGGTAACCCGAACCAGCGCCGAAGTTGTGGCCAGCGTTGACGGCACGCTGAAATCAAATGAGGTCGCGGCGCCGCTGAGTCCCGTGGCTACAGTAATGCCAAAACTTGAACCGCCATTGGTTGAAAGATCAATGCTCTGGCTGGTCACGCCGACGTTGTCGGTTGAAACCCAGCCAATTGTCAAAATGGTGCTGGCTGAAATGGTGTCTCCGGTGCGTGGGAAGACCACGTTAACCGTTGGCGGTGTGGTGTCGCCTCCGGTTTGTGAGACGGTATGGGTTTGTCCGGCAACAAAAATTGTTCCCGTTCGGTTGCTTCCAGTTGAGTTAGCCTGAACCGTGTAGTTCACCGTTCCATTTCCGGTTCCACCAGTATTTGAAAGTACAATCCAGGAGTCGTTGGTTTGAGCGGTCCAGGTACAATTCGTCCCAGCCGTGACCGTGATTGAGACTGATCCAGCCCCGCCAGCCTGCACAAATTGCCGGCTGGACGGTGAAATCGAAAACGCGCATCCAGCCGCGCCGCTTTGAGTCACCGTGTGGGTCTGGTTGGCAATTGTAATGGTGCCGGTTCGCAAGCTGGCGGACGTGTTTGTTTGAACCGTGTAGTTGACCGCTCCGCTGCCCGTGCCGCCTGTGTTTCCAAGCACGATCCAGGAATCATTGCTCTGAGCCGTCCAGGTGCAGTTCGTGCCAGCCGTCACTGTCACTGAAACCTGCCCGCTGCCGCCGCTGGCTGAAAATTCGCGGCTTCCTGGTGACAGGCTGTAAGTACAGGTGCCGCCCGAAGTTTGCCTTGAAAAGCTGAATGAATACGAACCCGTCTGGGTGGTACCCACCGAAGCCGCATAAATCTGGTAATTTCCAGCCGTGTTGAGGGTAAATGTAATTTGGGAATCGACGCTTGGACCGGAGTCATCGTCACCAGCGACGATTGTGTTTGAATCAGCCGTCACCAGTGTGAGCACCAGTGCACAATCCAGCGTGGCCGAACCCATTGTAATTGTCACCCGGTCACCCGAGGCACCGCTGAACGAATACAGGTTGCTCAACCGGTTGGTGCCGAGCGGTTCGCCGGAATCCGGCAAGGTGTAGCTGCCAAAATTCACCGCACATGACGAAGCACTGATGGTTCCGGTGGTCGAAAAACTATTGCCGGAAATCGCCGTCGGTGTGCATCCGCCACCGCTGGCTGGTTGTTTGGAAAAGCTGAAAGTGAATGAACCTGTTTGCGTTGAACCGACGGAAGCTGCATAAATCCGATAGGTTCCAGAACTGTTGAGGGTAAATGAAATCTGGGAATCGGTACCTGGGCCGGAATCGTCGTCTCCGGCAACAATTGTGACTGAGTCGCCAGAGACAGTCGCGAGCACCAGCGCACAATCCAGTGCTGACGAACCCATGCCAATCGTGACTTTTTCGCCGCTGGCACCGCTAAACGAATACAGCACACTCAGCCGGTTCGTCCCCAGCGTTTCGCCGGAATCTGGCAGGGCATAGCTGCCAAAATTCACAACACAGGATGACGAGGTGATGGAACCGGTGGTCGAAAAACTGTTGCCGGAAATTGCCGTCGGGGTGCAATCGCCTCCCGCCGCCTGTTTTGAAAAGGTGATCGAATACGAGCCGGTCTGGACTGCGCCTGCCGATGTGGCATAAATGCGATAGGTGCCGGAAGTGTTGATGGTAAAAGAGAGTTGCGAATCGGTCCCCGGTCCCGAATCATCATCGCCTGAAACAATCATATTGGCTTCGCCCTGCACCATCGTGAGGACCAGTGCACAATCCAGCGCCGTTGACCCCATCGTGACGGTTATTTTCTCGCCCATCGAACCACTGAATGAATACAAATTGCTCAGCCGGTTTGAACCAAGGATTTCGCCGGAATCTGGCAACGCATAGCTGCCAAAATTGACGACACAGGATGCCGATGTAATTGAACTTGTGGTTGAGAAACTGTTGCCGGAAATTGCTGTCGGCGTGCAGTTGCCTCCCGCTGCCTGCTTCGAAAAAGTAATGGAATATGAGCCAGTCTGGGTTGATCCAACCGACGTGGCATAAATGCGGTATGTGCCAGCAGTATTGAGTGTAAAAGAGAGCTGCGAATCAGTGCTCGGGCCGGAATCATCATCGCCAGCCACGATGGTGTTTGAGTCACCGGCCACAAGCGTGAGGACCAGCGCACAATCCAGCGCCGATGAACCCATCGTGATTGTGACTTTTTCACCGCTTGACCCGCTAAATGAATACAGGTTGCTTAACCGGTTGGTCCCGAGTGCTTCGCCAGTATCGGGTAACGTATAAGTGCCAAAATTTACTGTACAGGAAGATGTTGTAATTGATGCGGTGGTGGAAAAGCTATCGCCTGAAATTGAAGCTGGGGTGCAATCGCCTCCATTTCCGGAACCTTCAAGCCACTGGCGAATTTGAGGAAAGGTCGTGCTAAAGCGTCCGTCTACGGTTCGATTGCGGCGGTCACAGTTATTTTCAGGGTCGGGGCCGCAGGCGCCAAACAACTGGCCGACGACCTGTTCCGAACTATTCAAGACTGGTGAACCGGAACTCCCCCCGGCAGTGGCGGCGACCAGATCTTCGGAATAGAGAAAAGCGCTGGGCGGGAGCGATTGGCAGGTGCTGGTTGGGCTGACGGTGCGGTGTTCGGAATAGTGCTGAACACGACCACCGGGGTTATGCACCCGGAAAAGCTGGACGCCTGATCCAAGGGTGCTGGCATTCCAGCCCAGAAAAATTCGATTGCCGGGCACACTTTGCAGGCGGATAAAAGTAAAATCGCTGCCCGCACTGGTTGCGAGCAGCGTTCCGCCAAAGCTCTTTTGTAATGAATTGGATGACGGCGGCGCCCCGTTGCAGGTCGAAGTTTTGTAATCCCACCAGACTTCAAGCGACGAGACTTCGCTTTGGGTTGAAAGACAGTGGTTGGCGGTCAGAAAGTAGGGGATAAACCCGCTTGTATCCTGGTCATTGAGCAAACCACCCGTACATACAAAGCCACTGCCGCCGCTGATGTACTGCATTCTTCCAACACCACGGCTGGCATTGCTAATAAGCTGGGTTTGCTGGACGCAATTGACGTCCTGGAGACAGGAATCATCCAGCGGTTGAAAGACCCCACGTTGCTGGGATTCAACCAGCGGAACGCCTTTTCGGTTGAGCTGAAAGGTTTCCAGCGCTTTGCTGAGTTGAAAGGAAAAGGGTTCCGAGCTGCTGAACGCCGCTTTGGGAATATGAATTTCAATCCAGACAGTTGACCCTTCAATCGTCGGACACCACAGGTCGCCCTCGGGTGTTATCAGGTCAATGCCAACCGGGCCCTGCGGTTCACCGGTTTCGGCGTAGGTCCAGATTGTCGTACCTTTGGGCAGCCGGACATTTGACAGACAGGGACGAATCTGAAAGGCACCAGCAATCTGAAATTTCAGCGTGGTCACCAGTTCATCCGACTGAACCTGTCGGAGCAGGGTGCCGGATTCATCCGCCACCGTTTTGGCTTTGAGCGCGGTTCGGTCAATTTCCACCGACACAATCTCTGGGATCAGGCGCACAAACCCGTTCTGGAGCGGTTGATTGCCCTTTTGGTTCCACTCGCTCAGGGTATCAAGCTGCCCTTTGTCAGCCGTGAGGGCATCAGGCAGGTTCACGATGGCTGTGAGTTCCTGCTTTCGCCCAACCAGCAGTACTCTGGCACGCTGGGTTTCGCGTTGCCGGGCGGCTCGCCGGAGTTCCTCCGGGTCAGATTGCATGGCGGGTGGGCAAGCGGGTGCTGCCTCCTGAGAAGTGACAACCGGTTCTGGGTTCGAAGACGCCTGAAGGCCCGGTGTGAGCCACAGGGCCACCACAACCAGACCAAAAAACAGCCAGCGGAAGGTTTGCTTGAGTGAATGAGGAGTGTGTTTCATACAAATCCTTTGGGTGCGGCGTGTGGAGTGCAGCGGCTTGACACCGCTTGAGAGGTTGGTGGATGGATGTTGAATATGTCTTGCAGGTTTCAACAGTTTAAAGCGTCAAGCCGCTTTTTACCAAAGCGGTGTGAAGCCACTGCACTGCAAAATCGGACAAATTTCAGAAGTGTGTGCTATGCTTGCGCGTTTCAATCGAGAACTCCCAGCCACCATCTCATTTTTTCCCACGTTCCACGATTCACGAATGCACATTTTGATCGTCAAACTCAGCAGTATTGGGGATGTTGTTCACGCCCTGCCGGCGGCAGCCGCGTTGCGGGCCAGTTTTCCCGAAGCGCGCCTGACCTGGGTTGTCGAGCGTATTGCGGCGCCGCTTCTGATTGGTTCGCCAATTCTGGACGAAGTGATTGTGCTTGATACCCGTGGCTGGCGGAAACGGCTTTCAGACGGCAACACCTGGGCTTCAATCCGAAAGCAAATCAAGGAGTTGCGTCAGTTTCCAGTTGATGTGGCGCTCGATTTTCAAGGGCTGTTTAAATCAGCAGGGGTTGGAATTCTGGCCGGCGCCACCCAACGCATCGGGTTTTCATCAAATGCGCTCCGCGAACCAGCCTGCCGGTTCGGGTATACACGACAGATCCAGGTGGACAATGCGCATCACGTGATTGAAAACAACCTGGCCCTGGCCACCGCCATTGGAGCGGAAATGCCGGTGCGCTACGAATTTCCATTTCCGGCATTGGACGAAGAAACCGCGACCATTCGCACCCAGTTGGAACGTCACGACATTGATCAGTTTGTGATTTTGAATCCTGGCGGCGGATGGGTGACCAAGCTCTGGCCGGCGGCTGAATATGGCCGGCTGGCGAATGAAATCTGGAAGCGGTTTCGGGTGAAAAGTATTGTGACCTGTGGCCCAGGTGAAGAAAAAATGGCCGAAACGATTACTGCCGCATCCCGGCACGCGGTGTATTTTCCAACTTCGTTGCGGGAATTTATTGCCCTGGTGCGTCAGGCGGAACTCTTTGTCGGGAGCGACACCGGACCGTTGCACCTGGCCGCCGCCTGTCGAACACCGATTGTCGGCATTTATGGACCAACCGCGCCAGAACGCAACGGACCCTTTAACCTCAATGACCGCACGATTGGCCTCAACATCCCCTGTCGGCTCAACTGTCACCGGCGGACCTGTAACAATCACATTTGTATGAACATCCCGCTCGAATCAGTCTTGCAAGCGGTTGAGAACCGGATTGATACCAGCAAGTTTTTGTTCTCGCCAGTGCCGTCGGGGCAGGGACGGTGATAGGGTTCCGGGTTCCGGGTTCCGGGTTCCGGGTTCCGGGTTCCGGGTTCCGG
>CAZXCE010000605.1:0-5340 GCA_964639175.1 uncultured Clostridia bacterium | reverse complement strand
AGTGGTTAGTGGTTAGTGGTTAGTGGTTAGTGGTTAGTGGTTAGTGGTTAGTGGTCAGTGATTAGTGATTAGTGATTAGAAATCAATACTTTCAAAGAAGAACCAAGGACCAAAAACTAACCACTAACCACTAACTACTAGATGGTTTCTTAATTCAGAAGTTGGGCAGCTTCTTTCGAAAAGTAGGTAAAGATGACGTCAGCCCCGGCCCGTTTGATCGCGGTCAGAATTTCCAGCATACAGCGCTGGCCGTCAATCCAGCCCCGTTCATCAGCCGCTTTGACCATGGCGTACTCACCGCTGACCTGATAGGCCGTCACCGGGACATCAACCGCCCCACGCACCAGCCGAATCACATCCAGATAGGCCAGTGCCGGTTTGACCATAACCATATCGGCGCCCTCGGCAATGTCGAGTCGGACTTCACGCAGGGCTTCGCGGGCATTGGCCGGGTCCATCTGGTACGTTTTCTTATCGCCGAATTTGGGAGCTGAATCGAGGGCATCGCGAAATGGCCCATAGAAAGCCGAGGCGTATTTCACGGCATAGGACATAATGCCAACATTGATAAACCCTTCCTGATCAAGAGCCTGGCGGATTGCTCCGACACGGCCATCCATCATATCCGAAGGAGCAACGAAATCAGCGCCAGCGCGTGCCTGGGCGACGGCCATTTGGGCCAGGACGTCGAGCGTTTCATCATTGACGATTTCACCCCGGTCATTGACGATGCCGTCGTGACCATCCGAAGAATATGGATCCAGCGCCACATCCGTGAAAATCATGAGATCGGGGACGCTTTCCTTGACAGCCTGAATCGAACGGGCAAAGAGACCATCCGGGTTGACACTTTCCGTGCCACGCTTGTCTTTTTTGGAATCCGGGAGCGCCGGAAAGAGCGCCACGCCAGGAATGCCAAGCGCGGCCAGTTCCTTGCACTCAGCCACCAGTAAATCAATTGTCAGCCGATAACATCCGGGCATTGATGCAATTGGAATGCGGGTGTCAGTGCCGTCCATCACAAACAGTGGGGCAACAAAATCGGAAGGCGTGATCGCCGTTTCGCGAACCATGCGCCGGATGGCATCCGTGCGGCGGTTGCGTCGCGGACGTTCGATCAAGTGGGCCATAACATGCTCCTGAAATGAAGTGGGTTTCCTGGAAACAGGGAGGGAATCTGCAACTCTATCCGAAAGTGTCTGGCTCTGCCACAACTTCGCGCCTGTTTCAGGCTGATGGATGAAAAACGTGCCACATCGCTTCAGCGTGGCGAGCCTGAACTTCATAGGGAATTGCCAGATAGGCCTGATGCCGGGTATGGGCGCTCAGCACCCACCAGAGGCCAGACCGGGTCAGGTTGCGCAGGTACGCGCCGACATAATTCACTAAAAAGGGAAGGGTTCCATCCCGACGATATTGCCAGACGTGGGTGGCTTCGTGAACCACCAGCGGTCCAAGCGTTTCAAGAACCCTTTCGATTGCCAGCGATTGCCGGAAAATCCGAGGCCGTAAAAAAATATAGCGGCCAAAGGTGATGCCATCCGCTCTCGCAACCCAGGTCAAATACCAGGCCAGCCAGCCGCCTGAAACGACAATTGGCGGTAACGCTGGCTGTCCTGGCTGCCGCAATTCAGGAAAACAGGTGTCCAGGTGGGCATCAATGATTTTCAAAGAGGAAGGATCGAGCGTGAACTGGTGCATCGTGAAAACTCCGGTGAAAAAACAAAGAGGTGTCAGGCCGCCGCAGGCTAAATTTGCCGAAACACACAGACATTTCCAACTTAATTCAGTTAAGATGTGTCCAAGTCAAAGTTCTCAAATAAACTATCAATCACAATCCCACTCAATCCTGACTGGTTGTTTGGTTCCCTGGAAACCTGTTTCCCAGTAAAACCAGAATGTCAATCTTACCCCCTATCCTGTTGGATGAGTTGGATTTTTATCTTTCGAATTTTTTGGAGATTATCGCTATGCGAGCAAAGTTTTCCCGTTTTGCAGTGCTGCTGTTGGTTTGCCTGATCGGCTTTGGTTCGATCAATAGCCTGGCTGGGAGCGGTCAAATCCAGTTTAAGCGCCCAAAGGATGCTGACCCGTTGTTGGAAAACCCGCAAACCTTTGCCAAATCTCGCGAAGAAATGATGGATTTGATCAAACAGACCCTCAAGGATATGGAAATCCCGCTGGATGAAAAACGCACCACCGAGCAAACAGGAATGCTCTATACCAAACCCGTCATCTTTACCAAAGGTGGTCCGTCTGGTGAAAACCTTGAGTTTGTTTCACGGCGGCCAGGTGGGCAATTACGCAACTGGACGCGTGGACGCTATACGCTCCAAATCGAAATTGCCCCAGTTGATCCGCAACGCATTAAACTTTTTGTTTTTGCTCAAATTGAGGGCGAGTATCAAGACGATGCCCTGGGGGCCAAATGGGTTACCTGTCCGTCACGAGGCGTCATTGAAAGTAATACACTCCAGTCATTTAAAGATCGTGTTGGTCAATAGCCAGCACATTGCTTCAGACAACCGATTGACGAATATATAGTTTTCTTCCGAGAGAAAGGCAGCACTTTTGAGGCCTCCATACAGGTTGCACAGAGAAGTGCTGAGGAGCACATGAGCGAATATTTATTGACGAATCTGGCATTGGTGAGCGGTTGGGTGTGGGGAAGTCTGGCAGCAGTGATCATTGTCACTTTTTTCGTTTTGATGGTGGTGGCACTTCGCCGGGCATTTCGTAATGTTGACCAAATTGAAGGGCTGGACACTCACACTGGCAGTCCATTGAGCCTGAGAAGTAGTCTCACACCGCCGGCAACGTCTGGAGATACGCTTCCACTGACATCCGAAGGGCCCTCTCTGGAAGATCAGGTGCCGATCACCGATGAAATCCCCATCCCAGCTATTGGGCCGATCCTCAATCAATCGCCACAACCCGTTTCCCTCTCTGAAGCTGAAACCCTGGCTGCTTCGGCTGAACCACCAGCTTATGTTCCAACTGCTCCAGTCCCAGTCGGGTTTCACAACCTTCCTACAACCACCGCCGATATGGCCACCCCCTTGACTGAGCCGCTCTCGGCAGGCTATCCCACCGGGCCGCTTGAAGAAGACGTCGAAACCACTGAAGAAAACGTGATTGAGGTGCAACCACGAGCCCACGGCAGTCTGCTGGCGCAGCAAATTGCCCAGCAAATTGCGGAACGCCGCGCCAAACTGACTGGTCAGGAAGTCGGTGCCTCACCAACTGTCAACCTTGAAAAATCAACGTCACGGGCAACTGAAGGATTGAAGGTTGAAAGTGAAACCCAGCCGCTGATGTCACCGGGACCGATTGTTTTTCCACCTGAACCACCCATTTCACCCAAAGCCGCGCCGGGTGCTCCGCCCCAACTGGAAAAATTGCCGTCATCTGCACCGCGAAAACTTCTGGAAATCCCTGAGCGGCTCCCTTCAAATGCCCGCAAAACGTTACAGCCACCGCCGACGTCACCCATTTCGCAACCCCGACCAACCGAACCCCAGTCCACCTCACTCCCCGCCCAAATTGCCCAGGCTATGAGTGCCAGCAGCCAGAATCTGGCACCGGCACCCCCCGAACCTGCCTATGTTGGCTCATCGTTGTCGCCGACGCTTCCGGCGCCACATCCACCAATGGCGGCCACTCTGCCTCTGACCGCCCGGATCTCCAATGGGCACGCTCCTGTGTCGGATGAAGTTCTTCCTCCTTCATTTTTGGATTCTGAAGCCCGTTATGGAAGCGGTGATATTAAAGATGAGCGCCGATGGGCAATTTATCTTGTTCTCGGATTTATCAGCCTGTTAGGGATTGGGCTTGTGGTGTTTTTCCCATCAGTTCGCAATCGTGTTTTGCCTGCAAACGTGGCTGCTATGGTTCAGAAAATTCCTATCTGGTTGGAACGAGAAGCCCCACCTCCCCCGCCTGTGCCACCGACCCTGCTGGAAATCCATCAGTTTGAACCAGGGTTGAAACCCACCGCCGTCAAAGAAGTTACCACCGTGATCATTGGCGGGACCGTTAAAAATATTTCGTCCGCGCCATTACGCAACATCCGGGCAGAAATTCGGCTTGTGAAGCGCAGCACTGAAGAAACACCGCCTGAAATCCGCCAGATTGGCGTGGTCCCCGTTGACCTGATGCCCGGTGCTGAAGGCCGGTATGTGCTTGAGTTTCTCAACAAAGATTACCAGTCCTGGCGGTTTAACCGGCTGGTGCTCGAAGACGGAACTGAAGCGAAAAGTAAGGATCTGGAGCGGATTGCGGTTCCGGTTGAACTGATGGCACCACCACCTGATGAGAAAACCAGTAAAGCGAAAAAGTGATGCGAGTTTGCCGTCAGTAGTCCGCTAAGTTTCGTTCGTTAAATTACTTGACTGTTTCCTGATATGAGGATTTTATCGCAGATTGGTATCCCGATAGGAAAATGAAGAGATAAAAACAATAAGGAGACAGAAGGTTTTCTTCTGTCTCCTTTTGTTTGACTACTCGCTATTTACTACTTCGCTGCTTCAGGTTCTTTATGGCCATGGCGACCAATGAGCGGCACAAATTTGACGCCACCGTGGTCTTCTTGCCGTAGCCCCTCTGGCGTTCGTGTCACGCGAATCAATCGCTGCGCATTTTCATCTCCGACTGGTAAAACCAGATGCCCTCCCACTGCCAGTTGATCCATCAATGGTTGAGGAATTTCCGGCCCGGCGGCAGCCACCAGAATTCCATCATAGGGCGCAAACTGGCTCCACCCGACCGTCCCGTCAAAGCATTTCACTGTGGCGTTATAGATTCCAAGTTGCTGCAATCTTGACTGAGCAAGCCGGGCAAGCGCTGCAATTCGTTCAATCGAAAAGACTTTCCCAACGACCAGACTCAAAATAGCAGTCTGGTAGCCTGATCCAGCCCCAATTTCAAGCACCCGTTTCGTGGGCAACGGCTCTAAAAGTTCGGTCATGCGAGCCACAATGTACGGCTGGGAGATTGTCTGGCCGGCAAGAATGGGCAATGCGTGGTCTCCATAACTTTCGCCTGAAAGCACTGGATCTAAAAACAGCTCTCGCGGAATTGTTCCCATCGCCTTCAACACCGCTTCGTTGGAAATGCCGCGTTCACGCAGGAGCGCGACCATTCGCTCGCGTGCCCGGGCAAATCGAACATCGGCGATAAATTCTTTTTTGATTGGAAAATCAGAAGCCATGAGTGTTTTCACGGAGCAATTGGTGAACATGAAGAATGAAGAAAACTCGGGTTCCGGGTTCCGGGTTCCGGATTCCGGGTTCCGGATTCCGGGTTCCGGGTTCCGGGTTCCGGGTTCCGGGTTCCGGGTTC
>CAZXCE010000604.1:0-5350 GCA_964639175.1 uncultured Clostridia bacterium | reverse complement strand
ATTGCTCCTTCTCCCAGTTTTTGATCACCTGGTCCGGTAACCTGCGCGAAGAAGTTCCCTGGTACCTCCACCGCATGCACGGTGCCTGGGGTGTCATTGCCAGCGCCTTGATTGTGCTCCACTTTTTCCTGCCGTTCTTTATGTTGTTGATGAAAGACATCAAGAAGTATGGCAAGCGGTTGATTTGGGTTGCTGGATTGCTTCTGGTGATGCGGCTGGTCGACATCACGTGGTTGATCTCGCCATCGTATGACCACGGGCACTGGCACTTCAACGTGTTTGATTTTGCAGCCGGCGCGGGATTTTTAGGAGTCTGGGTGGTGTACTTCATCTGGAATCTCAAGCAGACCCCGCTCCTGCCCGAGTACGATCCGAATTTGGAGGCATTGCACCATGCACAGCACTGAACACCACGGCAAAGTGGAAAAGAATCCCGAAGTAAACTATGAGCCAAAAGATACCAATATCGGTGCCGTGATCAAAGTGACCGGTGTGTTTGTGTTCTTTGGCATCATTGGACCACTGGTGTTTACCACCTGGTACCACCACTTTCTGCCAACTCCGACCCCGACCAATATCACCAACCTCCCGGATGCGGACAAGGCAAACATGAAGTATCTGGAACGCGACAACCAGCCCAAACTTCAGGCCAACCAGAAGCTGAATCCGATTTCGGATGTTCAGGAAGTGCAGAGCTGGAAAAATGAAGAGACTGAGTATTTGAAAAAATACGGCTGGGTAGACAAAGACAAACAGGTCGCCAAAATCCCGATAGATGATGCCATGGCCCACATGTTGAAGAAGGGCTATGACTTTAGCAAAGCAACGACTGGTGCTCCGGCATTAGGGAGTGGCGCACCAGCGACTGCCTCAACTGCGGCGCCAGCGACACCGCCGGCGACGGCTGCGTCGTCAGCATCTGGCACGACCCCGGCGCCTCCGCCAGCCGTAACACACTAATGAAGAAGTATTTCATTTGGGTTTTTTTGACACTGGTGGTGTGGGGATTGCCTGCACAGGCCAGCCAATCATCAACCGGTTCGCCGCCGACTTCAACTTCGTCGGTTGAACTCCTCAAGCAAATTAGAATTGAACAACACAACGGCGAGCAACTTCCGCTTGACCTTGAGTTCTTTGACGAAAACGGATTGCCGGTCAAACTCGGCCAGTATTTCACCACTCAGCCGGTCATCATTGTTCCGGTGTTGTTGAAATGTCAGTTTTTGAGTCTGAACGTGCTCAATGGTTTGATTCGGAGCCTGACAGACGTCAAACCGGGTGTCGGCCAGGACTTTACAGTTCTGGTGGTCACCATTGACCCGCGCGAAACAACCGCAACTGCGTTTGGTCAGCGTCGGGGGTTTATCAAACGGTATGGACGTCCTGGAAGTGATCCCGGCTGGCATTTCTTGACCGGACGGCAACCGGCAATCGAATCTTTGATGAAAGCCCTCGGATTTCAGTACATTTGGAATGAAGAAAAACAAGGGTTTGCCCATTCCGGCGGCATCATCATCGCCACCCCTCAGGGGAAAATTTCACGCTATTTCTTCGGCATGGAATACCCAGCCGAAACTGTCACTCAAGCGCTTTCAACTGCCCAGGCGGGTCGAGTCGGAACATTGGTGCCAGCCTCCTCACCATACTGCTTTCACTATGACCCGGGAACTGGAAAATATACCCCGGTTGTACTGAATCTCTTGAAAATCAGTGCAGTGGTAACCGTCGTCGCCCTCGGGTTCTTCCTTGGGATGATGCTTCGATCAGAGCGACTCGGTCACAATACATCAGAACAGCGAGGTTAAGTCAGTGGCTTTCTTACTTCCTCCATTTTTCCCAGAACAGGCCTCAACGGCTGCCGCCGAAATTGACTACTTTTACTTTTTCATGCTGGCGGTGTGCGGTGGTGTGGGCCTGACCATCATGATTTGCATAACGGTGTTTGCCATAAAATATCGCCGTCGGTATGAAGGGCAACTGGCCATTGAGTCCCACGAATCGCCCTGGGCTGAGTGGGGATGGACCATTGTGCCGTTCTTTGTCTTCATGGTGATGTTTTACTGGTCAGCCATCATTTTCTTTAAACACACAACCATTCCCAAAAACACCCTCGATGTGTATGTCACCGGGAAACAATGGATGTGGAAGTTTCAGCACCTGGATGGGCAACGTGAGATCAACCAGTTGCACGTTCCATTGGGCCGACCGGTGAGGCTGGTGATGTCGTCGGAAGATGTCATTCACAGTTTTTTTGTTCCAGCCTTCCGAATCCACATGGATGTGCTGCCAAAAAAGACGAGTTACACGTGGTTTGAAGCCACCAAAACCGGCACGTTTCATTTGTTCTGTTCACAATATTGCGGGACCGAACACGCTGGAATGATTGGCAGCGTGATTGTGATGGAGCCGCAGGACTATGAAAAATGGCTGATCTCAAACTCACAAGGATCAATGGCCATTCGGGGTCAGGAGTTGTTCAACAAACTTGCCTGCAATGCGTGCCACACCGGCAATGCCCAGGCGCGGGCACCCTATCTGAACAATCTCTACCGCAAGCCGATCACGCTTGAAAGCGGTGAACAGGTGATGGTGGATGAAAACTACATCCGTGAGTCAATTTACAAACCAAACGCCAAAATTGCCGCCGGGTATGCCAACATCATGCCGAGCTATGAGGGGCAGCTCACCGAAGAGGAAATCCAACTTCTGGTAGCCTACATTCGGGCCATGGGCAGTGGTTTTGACCAGATGCCGCCAGTTTCGAACCCAACTGGGGTTCAGCCCTATCCCGCTGGGGGCAATCCGGATGGTTCACTACCATATAAAGCTGGACAGGCCAATCAGACGCCTGCCACCGGTGTTCCCGCCCCGAAAGCTCCAACCAGTGCCGCTGAAGCTCCCAAAGCCCCCCAGTCGTCAGAGACACAACCATCAAAGAAGGAATGAGGTGTGAGGAATCGCTATGACACCTGCTGCAACAGTGAAATTTCCTGAAAAACATTATTTAAACGAAGGCTTTGGCTGGAAGTCGTGGTTGCTCACGACCGACCATAAGCGTATCGGCCTGCTGTATCTGGTTTCCATCACCCTGATGTTCTTCCTGGGCGGTTTCTTTGCGTTCGTGATTCGGTTGCAATTGCTCACGCCCCACGGAGAGTTCTTAAAAGGTGATACCTACAACAAGATGTTCACCATGCATGGGGTGGTGATGATCTTTTTCTTCCTGATTCCGTCAATTCCGGCGACGCTCGGGAACTTCCTTCTGCCGCTGATGATCGGGGCCAAGGATCTGGCCTTTCCCAAGATAAACCTGCTGAGCTGGTATATCTTTATTGTTGGGGCGATCTATGTCCTGTGGATCATTATGGTTGGCGGGTTAGACACGGGCTGGACGCTCTATACCCCCTATAGCACCAAATACAGCAACACCAACGTGATTGCGGCGACGCTTGGGGTGTTTGTCCTTGGATTTTCGTCCATTCTGACCGGGCTCAACTTTATTGTGACCACCCACAAGATGCGGGCGCCAGGATTGACCTGGTTCCGGATGCCGCTCTTTGTGTGGGCACTCTATGCCACCAGCCTGATCCAGATTCTGGCAACGCCGGTTCTGGCCATCTCGATGGTCTTGCTGGCGGCTGAACGCTTTGCCGGAATCGGGATTTTTGACCCAGCCCTCGGTGGTGACCCGGTGTTGTTCCAGCACATGTTCTGGTTCTATTCCCACCCGGCGGTCTACATCATGATTTTGCCGAGTCTGGGCGTGGTGAGCGAATTGATCGCGGCGTTTGCGCGCAAAAAACCCTTTGGGTACAAGTTTATTGCCGTGTCATCCATGATGATCGCCATCTTTGGCTTTCTGGTGTGGGGGCACCATATGTTTGTGTCTACCATGTCGGTGTATGCCGGAATGGTTTTCTCGTTTATCACCTACTTTGTGGCAGTTCCATCCGGCGTGAAGGTTTTTAACTGGACGGCAACCCTTTATAAAGGCTCGATTTCCTTTGACACCCCAATGCTCTATGCCATCGGGTTTATCGGGCTGTTTATCATTGGTGGACTGACTGGATTGTTCCTGGCGTCAATGGGATTGGACCAACATCTGCACGACACCTATTTTGTGATCGCCCACTTCCATTTTGTGATGGTCGGAGGGGCGGTGATGGCCTACTTTGGCGGCCTTCATTACTGGTGGCCCAAGATGTTTGGCCGAATGTACCCAGAGGGCTGGGGCCGGTTGAGCGCATTGATTGTATTCATCGGGTTTATTCTGACCTTCTTCCCACAGTTTGTGGTCGGATACCTCGGAATGCCTCGTCGGTATTACATTTACGCTCCTGAATTCCAGGTGTGGAATGTACTGTCAACCGCCGGGTCAACCGTGCTGGCCGTCGGGTATATTCTGCCGTTGTTTTATCTATTCTGGTCATTGAAATATGGTCCAGTGGTGGATAACCCGTGGAATGCCAAGGGGTTGGAATGGACGGTTGCTTCCCCGCCGCCGTGGGACAATTTTGCTGAGACCCCAGTTGTGACCGAAGATGCATACAACTACCCCATGCATCCAATGGGCGAAGAGCCACAGCTTGCTCCGGGCCAGGATCCACTGCCTGGATATCGAATGCCATCTGAAACTGGTGCCACAGGAGACTAAACCGTGTCAACTCATTCAAATTCACTTGCGGTCTTACACCACTTTGCTGACGCCGAACAGCAGCATGAATCAGCCACATTGGGGATGTGGTCGTTTCTGGCCACTGAAGTCCTCCTGTTTGGTGGGTTATTCCTGGCATATTCCCTGTTTCGGTTCTATCACCACGACACGTTTGTGATTGGCAGTTATGAACTGGGAATCAAACTCGGGCTAACCAATACCATCGTGCTGATTTGCAGCAGTTTAACGATGGCGCTGGCCGTGCATGCTGCCCAGGAAGGCCACAAAGGCAAGTTGATGGGATTTCTGGTTTTGACCATGATCCTTGGTGCCGCCTTTATGGGAATTAAGGCGATTGAATACACTGAGCACTATCACCACAACAAAGTGCCAGGGTTAAATTTTGTCTACAATCAGTTGCCGAACGGCGGGGTTGACGCCACCGAACCCGTCTTCCACTTCCTGTACTTTTGTATGACTGGAATTCACGCCCTCCACATGGTCGTGGGGATGGGTCTTCTGGCCACCATTTTGTATATGTCCTGGAAAGATACGTTTTCACCCGAGTACAGCACACCAGTGGAAATGGCCGGGTTGTACTGGCACTTTGTTGACATTGTGTGGGTGTTCCTGTTCCCGCTCTTATATTTGACTGGATTGCACTACAAGGGCGGCGGACACTAAGGAATGAAGAAT
>CAZXCE010000603.1:0-5389 GCA_964639175.1 uncultured Clostridia bacterium | reverse complement strand
AATTCCTGGCACAAGACCTGCCAGCAAACAGACGAACCCAAGCAATCGGTGGAAAACAGTCTTTGCCATAACCAGAGCAAGCCTCATTTCTTCGATGGGGTTCTGGCTTTAAAAAAGCGTGAACCCCGGTCGAAAAAAGATCCTCGCAATTTGGGGAATCATTGACCTGGGCAGGATGTCGGAGCCGCCCAATACTAGCCGAAATTGAAGAAGTGGAAAACAGGAATGGCAAATTAGGGGTCAGGGGTCAGAGTTCGGGGTTCGGGGTTCAGGTTAGTTTATCCAATAAAATCAATAAGTTGCTTTGATTGGTGCTGATCTGGAAGTTGAGCAAATTCTCAGTCGGTTGGTCGGGAATTCTCCTGACACCCGGCTGACAAAATGACCTGACTTTAAAAATTCCAAACCGCAAACTGTTGATTCCAGAACGGACTCGCGGTGTTGATTTTGTATCTCGAAAAAAATATTCGATGGGGTTAAGTAATTTATTTTCAACTTATTGTGAGAATTGTTCGCATGCGAACAATTTGCTGGCTCCATCACGTACCCGAACAGGTTCGGTGCTGGTGTTCCTGAAGGGTAGAGGGTTGAAGAAGTCGGGCGGAGGACGATGGGCTGAAGGGGAATACTCAATGTGGATAAGTGATTTTCCGTCAATAGATTATAAGAAATGTTCGCATGCGAACATTTCTTATTTTTTCAGAGTTTTTTCAACTACGACCCGTTTTCTTCAACCCTGAGCGTGTGAACCTTCAGCCCGCAGCCCTGAGCGCCACTATATTCAGCCTTCAACGCTGAGGCCATCGCCCGGAAGCCGTAGTTCGCCTGGGTTTTGGCGTTGTTTCTTGATGAATCCGGGAGAGAAGGTACAAGCAAACCCCGGCCAGAATCACCCCAACCAATACTGAGAACAGTTGGGTTCCTGGGCTCGTCATCAGGGTTAGCATTTCTTCGCGAATTGGAAGCCCTCTTTCCTGCCGACTGGCAATAAATGCCTGTTTCATCACTTCTGGCCGTACGATGCCAATTGCCGTTCCAATAATGGTTAGAATGAGATCAAGGACAACACCTGCATTGGCTATGTAATATCCTGTGACTGAAGGGCGCTGAATGTAACCCAGCGTAATGATTGCGGTACTGACAATGCAGCAGAGAAAAATCCAAAATAACCATCCCAATCCTGCTGATTCGAAAAGAAGACGATCCATTGAGCCAGTTCGGAAAAAAAGACTGATTCCTTTGATAAGCAACCATCCGAAATAGACTGTCAGGATGACACGAATGATCTTCATATGTTTTCTCCTATGACAAAGGTGGCATCTACCGCCAAACGGTATTGAATTATTGAGGCCAGTTGACAACAGATCACGATGAGCCTGACTCACCATCACCTGCACTGAAGTTGTCTGGTAGCAATTGTCTGTTGGACTCACTCACCATCGTTTTCATCTGTACCAATTTGCGATAAGGCACTCGTATTAGCAAATAGTCAAACAGTTCAATCAAATAAGCTGAATGAACTACAGCCGACAGACTACAAACTGGTATTATTTTGAGCTGATCACTCCTTTCTCATTTTCAAGAATCGCTATCATTTCATCAAACCAATCAACCAAAGGCTTCCACTCACGTGGACCTCTGGCACTCCAGGTCAGCCCTGTCAGTCCAGGTGCTTTCAGGTCTTCGACGCCGCACATACTGGCATCGAGAATGATGGGATGATGAGCTATGAAAGGAATTTGAATGAATCGTACTTGTTCAAGATATAGCTGAATCAGCTCCCGGTTGATATGCCCATCCTGGATGATACAGGTCGGGTGAAAGTCATCCAGTCCGATTGGTTGCGTGACAGATTGAGACACTTTTTGAAAATCAACTCGACAATCCCAGAGAATCCGTCTGATCAAAAATGGCTTAAACTCAGTGTTTTTTGTTTTGGGAACACAAATAAACCAGGCTTTCAACGATGGAGGGCGGCAACCAGATTGCCACAATCTGAGAATCGGATGATACCCTGGCAACCTTTTCAGTTTTGTCGGATCTTTCAGGAAGAGGTGAGCTTTCTCAAACAACCTGATTTTTGCTTGTTCAGCAAATGGTATTTTTTGGCTCATGGCTGCGTCACCTTGCTTGTCTATCAATCGGGCACAGTTGCGATAGTCAGGTGTAAGTTCCAAAGCATCCAATCAGAAAATTGCATCCATGGATTGGATTTAGTATCACAGAGCAAATGAGTGGATAGTGCATAACACAACTGCTTACAACCTGTTCAGGCTTACGATGTATGAGCGCATTGTAGAAATATAAATCAGGTTTCGCAAGCGGATTGCTGGCTTGACCAGCATTTTCCTGGGCTGGTTCACCTGCATTAAAGCCGCAGCAGGTCTTCGCGTAAGATGCGCGATTGCGAGCGGCTGGAATGCAGTTGCTGACCATTGGTCAGGCTGACCAGATAGGTGCCGCCGGGCATTGGGGTGGCGCTCCGGATGGCATTGATGCGGACAATGGCGCTCCGACTGAGTCGCACAAACTGTGCCGAATCAAGCCGAAGTTCAATGTCTTTGAGTCGGTAGGTAATCGTGTAGCGTTCCTGTGAATCGAGCGTCAGGTGCAGTAGCTCACCATCGGCTGTGATTGAGGCAATCTGTGAAACCGGGAGCAGCAGGATTTCTTCGCGGTGGCGAACAGGAATCCGCTCAAGCAACGGCGGGCGGGCGGTTTCTTCATACTGCGAAAGCGCGGATCGAAGCCGGGTTGCGTTGTCAGTGCGCCAGTCGGTGTCTTCAAGCCGTTCCTGAGCGCGGTTGATGGTTTCTCGAAGTCGTTTGGATTCAACCGGTTTTAACAGATAGTCAATCGCATTGACCTCAAACGCCTGCACCGCAAATTCATCATAGGCAGTGACAAACGCAATGAGCGGCATCCGGTTTTTCTTGAGCAGCCGAACAACCGTCAATCCATCTGGCGGCGGCATTTGCAAATCCAGAAACGCCAGGTCAGGTCGAACCGATTCGATCAACTCCAGGGCGTCGGCACCATTTTCAGCTTCACCAATGAAGTCTACGTCTTCAAACCCGCGCAGGAGGGCTGCCAGGTACGAGCGGGCTGGACGTTCGTCATCTGCAATGACCACTCGAATTTTTCCAGTCATGCCGATTTTCCTTTCGCGGAGCGGAACCCTGAGTGTGACCGCTCATCTGATTGAGTGGCTGGAATGGTGAGCACCACGGTTGTGCCACGACCCGGTGTACTCTCAAAAGTCAGACCAGCCTGTTGCCCATACAACCCGCTGAGTCGGCGTTCGACATTCGCGAGCCCCAGTCCACGCCGGCGATTTTGAGCCAGGGCAAATTCACTGACGCCGACGCCGGTATCGGTGATGGTGATGCGCAGGCCGGATCCACCCTCAGAATCAGTTTCAGCCGCAATGCACACCTCGCCACCCGTTTTACTTTGTGCAATTCCGTGCTTGACGGCATTTTCCACAATGGGCTGGATGATCAAGGCGGGAATCCGAATCTGGCGGAGTTCGTCTGGTACGGTAACCGTGATGCGCAGCCGTTCTTCAAACCGGGCGCGTTCGATGACCAGATAGGATTCGATTAAATCAAGTTCATCGCCCAGGGTTGAAAATTCGCCGCTGGATTTGAGGACCGTCCGCAGCAGGCTTGTTAACCGCAGCAACGTTTCCAGGGCGCGTTCGGGTGAAGTCTGGATCAAATAACCGATGGTTGTCAGGGCATTGAACAGAAAATGCGGGTTGATTTGGGCCCGTAAGGTCCGCAGTTCGGCTTCGGTGGCAAGTTTGCTGAGTTCCTGTGTGCGGAGGTTTTGTTCACAGCGTTCGTGGTTAACCTTTAAGGCATCAATTCGCCGGGCAACCATGACCGCAACCGTCTCAAGCATCGCAATGTCATCTGAGAGAAGGCGGCGGCCTCCAGAAAGATCCGAAATGACAATCAGGAAGTTTGGCGGTTCAACGGTTGGGATAAGCACGGCTGTTTGCCCCTTGGGGAAGGGCATCAGGGGAAGCCGTGGCCGTTCACGGTTCTGTGGTTTCCGAAACACGACATGGGTGACAAAGCCGGTTTCTTCAGCCAGCGAGAAGTTCCCTTTGGCGTGGTGGTTGTGCCAGATGATTGGAAATTCAGCCAGTTGCCGGTGCGGCTGTCCGGCGGTCGAGTCTTGATCCAGTGAACCGACATCAGAGGTCACCCAACTGACATTTTGGGCGGTCAGGGCCCGCTGAAGTTCTTGTGACACCCGGTCGAGCAAAAGCTGTGGATCTTGAACCGTTGTCAATGTGCGGGCCAAATCGCCGCAAAATTCCTGGTAATCTGGTCGCCGCAGGACAATTGAATCCACAAACCAGGTGCCGATTCGAGTGACCAGCGGGTAGCAGAGGATTGAACCAACCCAAAGACCCAGCAGCACACCCAGCGTGAGCGGTGATCGCAGATCAAGCCTGCCGTGATCAACAAACAGCGGCGCGATCCCCAGACCACTGACAACGAGAACCAGTCCAACACAGGTGAGCAGAATCAACGCCCGTTTGAGGAAAATATCAGCCAGCGCAAAGCGGAAATCTTCATACAAAATGGCAAAGGCAAGCGGAATTGACGCCTGATGCCCAAGCAATGCCAGCCACCACGACTCTGTTTCGTGGTCAGTCTGGCCAAGGTGTAGTGCCGAAACCGCAAACACTGCCAGTGCGACAGCCCACACGGCCCTCCGGTCACCTGACTGGTCACGAGTCGCCCAAAACAGAGCCGCCATAATGACGCCAAATCCAGCGGTCAGTAACAGGAGCGCCGGCTGGGCCGGAAGGGATTTTCCCTGGATTCCGCTGCCCAGATGAATCAGCCCGGCCACTGTACTGAGCCCATAAGCTGAGACACTGACCCACCCTTGAAAACTGGTCGCCACGGCAGCCGGTTGCGAACGCAATGACGAATGCACCACGACGGCTGGCAGGAATCCAAGGGAAACATAGGTTCCGGCAATCAAAATGGCAGGCGGCTGGCCGTTTATAAAATCGTGCAGCGCGTGAACCGCCAGTGATCCCAGATTCCAAAACAGCCCGAGCAGGGCCGTACTCAAGGGTAACAAATCAGGTGAAATCAGAGTCGCCGAGCCTGAATGAGGCACCGGTCCTCGAAACCGGGGCTGACGCAAAACCAGAATGAGCAGCATGGCATAGAGCGTCCCTCCGGTTAGAAAACCAACAAAATTGACCAGTGCTGCTGAGGAAAGTGGTGGCATGGGTGGCTTAGGAGTTAGAGAAAAAGGACCAAAGAGACATAAAGGGCATACATTCGGAGCCCGGAACCCGGAGCCCGGAACCCGGAACCCGGAACCCGGAACCCGGAACCCGGAACCCGGAACCCGG
>CAZXCE010000602.1:0-5393 GCA_964639175.1 uncultured Clostridia bacterium | reverse complement strand
ACGGACATGACCGCCAGTCCGCCGGAGAGTACACCCTGGTCATTGAGAAAAAAGGGTTTCAGCCGCGCCAGCAAACGATTGCGATGACCTCTGACCTGGCGCCGATGACCTTGACGCTCACCCCAGAGACGCTCAGTGAAGTGGTGATGGTCACGGATAACAGCATCGCCGTGGAATCCACCTTCAAGCTGGAAACTTCAATTCATGAAACGCCACGTGCCGTAACCATCATTGATTCGACACGAATCCGTGAACAGAACTTCCGTTTTGTCAACGATGCGTTTGCCTATGTGCCAGGAGTTGCCGTCAACAGCTATCGCACGGGTGGCTATCACTTTTATGCTCGTGGGTACCGGATGCTTCCTGACGACACCCGAGTTGACGGCTTTGCTGGAATCAACGCCGGAGGCCGCTATGGTGCAACATTGTTTGGCGTCGAACAGGCTGTGTTGTTACGCGGTCCAGCCGGATTGCTCTATGGGTCGTCGGGTGCGCCAGGCGGAATGATCAACCTCATTACCAAGAAGCCGCAGCCGGTTCAAACCACCCGGATTGATCTGCGCGCCGGGGGTTTTGCTGGAAACGGGGTTGGGCTGACTGAGCGTGGTTTCGGTGGTCTCGACATTGACACCACCGGTCCAGTTGGAAAGACCGACCGGGTGTTTTATCGCGCGTTGTTCACGATTGAAAACATGAACTATTTCACCAACAACGTTCTCGACCGAAACCGCTATGCTCAAGGGTCGTTGACGTTCAAACTGGATCAGGAAGGCCGCTACACGTTGACGCCAATGTTTCAGTGGACGCGGTTTAATCGTCCGGCGGGCGGTGGAATTGTGATTTCTCCGACGACATCGCTCTCAACCAACGACAAAATCAGCGGCCCGGTCAACACCAGAGATTTGTCGCCACTCGATGTCAACCTCTCGTTCGGAGGCGGGATTGACGAAGGTCGTCAGGCTGGTTTTGATTTTCGAGCGATTCCAGTTCAGGCTCTGCGAATCAACCTGGGGTATCGGTTTATCGGGCTGGATACGAGCATCAACCAGTTTACTCCGGTTGCAAGCACCCCGACCCAGATTGAAATTCTGCAAAAACAGAACCTGGTTCAGCGTCAGCAGACCAAAAGCGAGACTGACCGGCTCTACCATAATTTTGACTTCAACACGGCGTATGAGTTTCAGCCGACAAGCTGGTGGAAGAATACCGTTCAGGTTGGTGGATACACCCGGTTGTCACGGACCCGCACCACAACCAATGCCGGACCGTTGCCGGCGCCACAGTCCTTCATCAACATTTATACTGGTCAGACGACAACGCCATTGGTTGACAACTATCCAGCCCTCAAGTGGGCTGACTTTATTGATACCACCTTTTGGAACACCTATGTCCAGAATCGGGCGGCGCTGGCTAATGGAAAGGTCATCTTTTCATTTGGGTTAGGATATGGTCAGAATCATCCAGGTGGGGTTCCTGTTCGCAAAGGGGAGGTAACGCCAAATCTGTCACTGGTTTACAACGTAGATCACGATCTGGCGCTGTTCTTCAGCTATGCCACCAGTTATAACCCGGCAGATGCCAATGCCGAAGACATCACTGGGAAACGCAACACGTTTGATCCCTCGATTGGTCGCAACTATGAGTTTGGGGCGAAATATGATCTGCCAAACCGCCGGGCATCCGCGACCCTGAGCTTTTTCCACAATGAAGTCACCAATGCCCTGGTCCAGTCAGGTCCGAATGATCTCAACCCAAATGGCAATCGCTATTTTGTCGAAGCTGGAAGCCGTCGGGCACGCGGTATTGAACTGTCCACGGAATTTCAGCCAGTTCGGGATTTGCGCGTCACCGCAGCCGTGAGTTACCTGGATGCGATTTACACCGGCGATGGGCCAGCCAGTGCGGCACCGACCAATGCCATTCCGGGTTCACGGGCGGAAAAGTCTCCGAAGTGGTCCTATAGCGTGTGGAGCCGCTATGATCGGACCGAAGGGAAATTCCAGGGCTTTGGCGCTGGTTTGGGGCTAATCTGGCAGGACGAACGTCTGGGAGGCAACGGCGCGCGAACTCCAACGGCTCCGGATCCGCTCTTGTTGCCAGCGTTTACGCGACTGGATGCCGCACTTTTCTACCGCTGGAACGAACATATTGACTTTGCCCTTAACTTTGAAAATCTGACCGACCGGGTGATTTTTGTCAGTGGAACGGTTGGTTCGGGGCTTGAAATTGCACCACCACGCACGGTCAGCTTCCGGATGGGGTATCGGTTTTAGGTGTTTTTTCGTCAGTAGTCAGTAGTTGATAAGTCAGTAAATCGTAGTCAGTAGTCCACTAACTCCAGTTGATCGAATGACTTGATTGTCTTCTTATGCGAGAGTTTTTTCTAAAATGGTATTACTCATAAATCATGCATTTCAGAATCTTGGCCAACTGAAATACCCTGGTTTTGACTACTGACTACTGACTACTGACTATTGACTACTGACTAAAATGGCATTCATCGTTTATTCACGGTCAATGTGCTTTCATGTCGGCACATTGACCGGAATTCTTTTTCATCTGAAGCCGCAATTTTGTTCTGATTGCAAGATGTACTCATGAAACAATTTCGAAAAATCATCTTTTGGAGTCATTTACTGGCCGGTGTGATTGCCGGTGTGGTGGTGTTTGTGATGTCGGTGACGGGGGTTTTGCTGGCCTTTGAAGCCCAAATTACCCGATTGGCCGAACGTGACCAGCGAACCGTTCAACCACCCGCATCGGGTACGCCCCGGCTCAGTCCACAGGCATTGCTGGCAAAGGTTCAGGCCGATAATCCAACGCTGAAACCGGCTGGACTGACGGTTGAAGCTGACCCAACTGCCGCCGTGTCGGTTTCACTCGGGCGTGATGGGACATTGTTTGTGAACCCCTACACCGGTGCTTCGCTGGGTACGGGGTCGAAGGGAGTTCGCAATTTTTTCCACGAAATCACAGACTGGCACCGGTGGCTTGGGGCGCATGGTGAAAACCGGTCGGTCGGTCGAGCGATTACTGGTGCCTGTAACGCCGCGTTTCTCTTTCTTGCCATCAGTGGCATTTACATCTGGTGGCCGAAAAAATGGACTCGCCAGCATCTGGCCGCGATTACGTTGTTCAGGTCAGGGTTGAAAGGGAAGGCGCGTGATTTTAACTGGCACAATGTGATTGGGATCTGGTGTGTGCTGGTGTTGATTGTGCTGACGGCAACCGGAATGGTGATTTCATACCAGTGGGCCAACAATTTGATCTACACCATTACTGGAAGCCCACGTCCGGGGCCACCTCCTGGTGCTGGTGGTCCTGGTCCAGGTGGTCCAGGTGGTCCAGGTGGTCCAGGCGGACAGGGAAGTCCAAACGCTGGAAGCGGCCAGCAACGTCGTGAAGGAAATCCGAATGCCGGAGGAGCGGGCGGACCGGGACCTGCCGCGAACCAGAGTGGCCCGTCATCGTCGGCCCAATCGCAGCCGGTTATTCCCACTAATCTGGATCAGCTCTGGCAACGTGCTGAACAGCAGGTTTCAAACTGGAATGTCATTTCACTCCGACTGGCAACAAGTGCAACGGCACCCGTGTCGTTTTCAATTGATGACGGCACATCGTGGAATCCAATTGGCCGCTCACAATTGACGCTCAATCAGACAACGGCTGAAGTCGTGAGATGGGAGCCCTACGTTGAATATAGCCTGGGGCGAAAACTCCGGTTGTGGGTGCGCACCGCACATACTGGCGAAGCTGCCGGATTGCCCGGACAAATCGTTGCCTGTGTTGCTTCGTTGGGTGGTGCATTTCTGGTCTGGACTGGAATTGCTCTTTCCTGGCGGCGTTTTCTGGCCTGGAAAGCCAGACGGGCTGGAAAACAAGTTCGAGCTGAAGACCATCGGGCTGAAGCGAGTGGGTCTGCGGATGAAGACAGCGGGATGAAGAGAATTTTTCCGTGAAGGTTTCTTCCAAACTGCCTACACGGGATCCATCACGAAAAACTTACCGAAGGAAATTTTTTCAATCAGAATGTCTTATCTCATTCAATTGCTATAATTTTCCTGACCTAAAATACCTAGTTTGTGTCAAGCTGAAGTTAAACCATTTTAGGGAATCAGATTAGCTGATTATTGATAACGAACGCTTGATCACGAAGGAAAACAACACTTGCCAAAATTCATCAAATCAAATAGCTTTTCGATAGAAATACATCCAGAATCTTGTTTTAAATCAAAGTGTTAGAGGGAAGCCGAAATGTTCTTTCTCTCAATGTGACGTACAGCGGCTTTTCTTGAATTGCTGGTGACTCAATCTAGCAGGTAAGTTCTCAGAGTGAGGGGAAATTTATGTGGAATTGCTTTCAGAAACAATATGCCGTTGGAATGATGCTTGCGTTCTTGCTGTTACCCGTTGGGATGAAGGCGGAGCAAGAAGCAAAACAAGCTGCATCGGTTGATACCTCGTCTAGACAGACGGCCCGAGAATTGAAAGTGAGTCAACCAATCGAGCAGGAAATAAAAGGAGGAGAGATACATATCTACTTCATTGATGTTCCTGCTGATCGGTATGTTATTTATAGTGTTGAGCAGACTGGGAACTCCCTTGTAGTGGCTACTAAATCTCCAAACAAAACAAAAATAAGTGAGTATCCCATTGACCAAACAGGCACAAAGAAAGTGACCGTTCATTTTATCTCAGAAAAACCTGGCGAGTATTCGATTGAAATAAAATTTCCCGGGGAAAGTAGATCAACAAATAAATATGTAGTCAGATTGGATGAGGTAAAAATCCCAACTCAGCAAGAACGGGATTTTATTGTTGGGGTTCGGCTTTCTGAAGAGGCCGAACTTCTTGCACGTCAACAAGATCGAGATTCACTCAAAAAAGCAGTGGAGAAACTGATTTTAGCTTCCTCGTACTGGAAAATGTTAGGAAATAAACAAAGAGAAGGCGGGACACTCACCAAAATTGGCAATATTTACTATGTTTTAGCTGAGTTTCCAGAAGCATTGAAAAGTTATGAAGCGGCGTTGCCTCTGTTAAGAGAAACCAGGGGGCAGTTTGGAGAAGCTGTCACTCTCAGTAATTTGGCTTCCATCTATGATATTTTGGGTGAGCCACAAAAGGCTTTGGATACATATCAAAAAGCTTTGGAGCTTCGGCGTTTATTAGGAGATACGAAAGGGGAAATCATTGTAACCAATGGCATGGCAACAGCTTATCTTGAACTGGGTGAAAATCGAAAAGCCCTTGAACTCTTCGATCAGTCATTACAACTATGCCAAACAATCAAGGATCCAGTTCAAAAAGCCAGCAGTTTGACCAGTATCAGTACTCCTTACTCGAGTGTTGTGTTTTAGATTTACCCCCGACCAGGAGTAGGGTAAAAAGGA
>CAZXCE010000601.1:0-5394 GCA_964639175.1 uncultured Clostridia bacterium | reverse complement strand
GCGTCAAGGTTCGATGACGCGAATGTCGATCCAAAGGTGATTCCGGAGAATCACCGAAACCGAAATTTCCAACGCTCCATGTCCGAGCGATGACGCTATACGGATCAATATGCCTTAGATATGGCTCATGGAGTGACACAACAATAGTGTGGTTCACTCAACAAATCAATGCGATTCATCCTCACCCTACCACTTCGCGGTTGAGGATGTGGCTTTCTCGCATTTTTTCTGGTAAACGGGTGTCATTGATATGGAAGCTTTGACAATTGGAATATTTGTAATTGCCGGTATTCAGCTTTTCATTCTGGCTGGTATGTTGTTTGCACTCTGGAAGGTGGCCCAAATTATTCAGAGCTTACATGGGCAAACCGAACCACTTATCGCCCAAACACGCACAACGGTTGAGAGTCTCAAGCCATTGCTGGAAAACTTAAACGCAACGGTCATTGAAACCAAACCCCTGGTTGAGCAAGCGCGGGCTTCGGTGATGGCGGTGACTCCGGTCCTGGAGCAAACCCAGCAGATCCTGGCCACCACCAATGAAACCACACTCCTGGCTAAACAAGCCGTAACGACGCTCAAAACCGAAGCTGAAGCCTGCATGGCGGCAGTCACCACGACCACACGCGAAATTACCCGGATGACTGAAGAAGAAGCCCGCGAAATCCGTGATCTGGTTCAGGATACGGCTGACAAGATTCACCTTCAGATTGAACGTTTTGACCGGGTTGCTTCGCGGACGGCCTTGCGTATTGACGACACGGCGGGTCTGGTCCAGCGCGATGTGCTCAAGCCAATCAGCGAAATCACAGCCGTTCTGGCCGCAACCAAAGGCTTTCTGGAGGTTCTGTTTGCCGAAGAACGCAAACAAATTGACCAGGCCTACCAGGATGAAGAGATGTTTATCTGAGCACGTATCGAATGGTCGAACCCTCATCCAGCGAAGCGGTCAGCCTGAGTGTGTTGAGGCTGGCCGCTTTCGTGTCTGTTTCTTGAAAAATTGAATTGCAGAGTGAGCAAATCTATGAACTCAATTCCTTTGTATCCTCGGCTGCGTCGCTGGGTCGTTACCTTGTTCAGTGTCTGTTTGATCCTCGGCCCAGGGTTGAGTATTTGGGCAACCGAGAAAAAGCGGTCAGTCGAAACGGTTGACATCATTTTGCGTGGCGGCCAGGTGGTGACGATGGATGCCGGGCGCCATATTTATGAAAACGGGCTCGTGGCGATCAAAGGCGACAAAATTGTGGCGGTGGGTGATGCCAGCGATCTTGGGTCGCGCTATCGGGCCAAAACGCTGATTGATACCACTGGCAAAGCGGTGATTCCGGGCCTGATCAACACCCATACCCACGTGCCGATGTCTCTTTTCCGAGGCGTGGCGGATGACTTGTTGCTCCAGGACTGGTTGCAGAATTTTATTTTCCCGGCAGAAGCCAAAAATGTGACGGCGGAATTTGTTCGTGCCGGAACGCGGCTTGGCTGTCTGGAAATGATTCTGGGCGGTACCACCTGCTTTGTGGATATGTACTACTTTGAAGACCACATTGCGGACGAAACCCAAAAGGCCGGGATGCGGGCTGTTTTGGGCGAAACCGTGATTGATTTTCCAGTACCAGATGCCAAAACGCCGCAGGATGGCCTGAAATATGCCGAAGCGTTCATTAAGAAATACAAAGGGAACCCGCTGATTACACCAGCCATCGCGCCGCACGCGCCCTATACCTGTTCACCAGATTTACTCAAAGCCGCAAAAGCGTTGTCTGACCGCTACGAAATACCGCTCGTAACCCATCTGGCCGAAGACTATAGCGAAGTTGATATCATCAAAGATCGCTATCAGGCTCGTCCGGTCGAACACGTTGAGAAAATGGGCCTGCTCGGGCCCCGTGTGATTGCCGCCCACGTGATCCAGGTCACCCCGGAAGAAATCCAGCTTCTCAAAAAACATGGCGTCGGAGTGGCACACAACCCCCAGAGCAATATGAAACTGGCCGCCGGGGTCTCACCCGTGCCAGATATGTTAAAGGCGGGTCTTGGGGTCGGGCTTGGAACAGATGGGGCCGCGTCAAACAACGATCTCAACCTGTTTGAAGAAATTGACACGGCAGCCAAACTCCACAAGGAATTTTCCCGCAACCCAACCGTTGTTTCAGCCCGCGAGGCACTGGAAATGGCAACCATTGGCGGTGCCCGGGCGATTCATCAGGAAGACCGGATTGGCTCGCTCGAAGCCGGCAAACTCGCCGACCTGATTGTGGTAAATCTGGATACCCCACACCAGTGGCCGGTGTATAATCTCTATTCGACCCTGGTCTATGCCACCAAGGCGTCTGACGTCGAAACCTCGATCATCAATGGAAAACTCGTGATGCGCGACCGCAAAGTGCTCACACTCAATCCAGTTGCCATTCGCAAAGAAGCCCTGCTCTATCGGACGCGCATTCTGGAAAGCCTGAAGAAATAGGGCTCAAAGACACAGGGCTTGGGGCTGAAGAAATAGGGCTGAGGGCTGAAAAAATTGGGAAAATATTGCCCAACCATTGTCCTCTCTCCCCCAAACCCTCAGCCCCAAGCTCTAAGAAAGAGGTTCCCCAATGGATCGTGAAATCAAAGAACTTGAAAAAGCGCTCGAACAGATTTGGGACATTGCGCTGAAGTTTGGACTTGATCCATTTCCAGTGCATTTTGAGATTGTGCCGGCCACGGTGATGTATGAAATCGGGTCCTATGCCCTGCCTGGTCGGTACTCACACTGGACGTTTGGGAAAGCCTATCATCGAATGAAAATGATGTATGACCTTGGCCTGTCACGTATTTACGAGGTTGTCATCAATACAAATCCTTCCTACGGATTTTTACTCGAAACCAACTCTTTAACCCAAAACAAGCTCGTCATTGCCCACGTGCTGGGTCACGTTGATTTCTTTAAAAACAACGCATATTTCTCACGCACCAACCGCCGGATGGTTGACGAAGTTGGCGTCCATTCGTCGCGCATCAACGAGTATGAATTCACCTATGGCCGCAAGGCCGTTGAAGAGTTCCTGGATGCGGTTTTATCAATTGAAGAACACGTTGACCCTGACTTCCTGATCAAAAAAGCTCGGAACCAAACTGCGGCTGAACGCCAGAAGAAAGGCCCGCGTCAGGGCAAATATGACGATATGTTCACCGATCAGGAACTGGACCGAAAAACCGAAGCTCCCAAAATCTATGTTCCCGGCGAACCAGTGCTGCCTGAAAAAGATCTGGTCTGGTTTATTGCCCAATATTCACCGATCCTGGAACCCTGGCAACGCGACATCATGAGCATGGTCCACGAAGAAATGCTGTACTTCGTGCCACAGATGCAAACGAAAACGATTAATGAAGGATGGGCATGTTGTACCGGTGACTCTATCTTATTGACTGAAAACGGTTTTATCCGGTTTGACCAGCTTTACGAGGATGGACGAAAAATCCAGGTGGCAAGCGGCAAGCAAGCCGAACTTTACCCAATCACTGACTTTCACAAGGAAGAGCAGGTCCCAACGATTCGGATTCGAACCCGTCGTGGTCTGACCATTGAAGGCTCACATCAACATCGAGTCCTTCTGTCTGACGGAAGTTGGGGTTTTTTAAAGGACCTGCAGGTTGGCGATCAGATTCCGATTGAATGTGCGGCAAATATCTGGCCGACAGAACCACAGGCGATTCCATTTCAGGCCGGACATCCGACTCCCACGCTGGAAGAAGTTGCCGTACTGGCGGGAGTTTCGATCTGGACAGTTCTTCGGCACTTAAAAGGCCGAAGAACACAAAGCTCACCGGCGATTCAGCTGGCCTTGCACCAGGCGGCTTACCAGCCAGGGCGTGCCGGCAAGGTCCTTCCAACGCGGATTGCCTTGAAGACAAATCAGGTCCTTGATGAACGGCTGGCCTGGTTGCTCGGCTACTTTATCGGAGATGGAAACCGAACAAAATCAGGAATTTGCTTTACCACGGGCGATGAAGAACTGGCGATTCGCCTGGAACACGCCATCCGTGAAGTGTGGGGGGTGACACCACTTCGTCACTGGGATGCCACCGAAGTTGGAGGCAGATGGCGGGTGATTGTTCACTCACCCGAACTCCTTACCTGGCTCACAGCAATTGGTATCAATCTGGCGGAAAAAGCACCTCAAAAAAGAGTTCCAGATTTGATTTTGCGCTCTCCCAAAAACGTGATGTCGGCCTTTTTGCGGGGATATTTCGATGCCGATGCCTACGTAGGGAAAAGTGGAATCATCCTGTCTTCCTCCAGTCAGAACCTGATCCATCTGGTTCAGGTCATTTTGCTGAACTATGGCATTCTCTCAATCCAGCAGCCTTGCCAGGATAGCTGCACACAACTCCATATCACGGGCGCCTCAGCCAAACGCTTCCTCGACGAAATTGGCTTTAGTCTAACCAGAAAGCAACAGGGGTTAACTGAATATGTCGAATTTCGTCAATGGTTTAGAAAAGAAGACTTTACTGATGAGATTGTTTCCATCGAACCAGGCTGCGCTGATGTATATGACATCACCGTCGCGACCAGACACGCCTATGTGGCCAATGGAATGGTCCATCACAATTCATTCTGGCATGCACGGATAATGCGTGAACTTGGTCTGGAAGGTGATGAATACATTGAGTTTGCCGAACTTCACGCCGGTGTCGTTTCCCCGCATAAAGGACAGCTCAATCCGTATTATCTGGGCTACAAAATCCTCGAAGACATCGAACGCCGCTGGGACAATCCGACGCCTGAAGAACGCGAAAAATATGGGCGCAAAGGCGGCGAAGGGCGGCAAAAGCTCTTTGAAGTTCGCGAAATGGAGAACGACACATCGCTGCTGCGCAATTATTTGACCGAACAATTGGTTGAAGAACTGGATCTGTATGTTTATGAACTGGTGGACGATGAAGAGTGGACCATTACTGAGAAGCGTTGGGAACGGGTCCGCGACCAGCTTGTTGCCAGTCGAACCAATTTTGGTTTTCCTTACATTGAAGTCACCGACGCCGACTATAACCGCAACCGCGAACTCTATTTGACCCATCGTTTTGAAGGCACTGAGCTGGATTTAAAATATGGCCGCAAGGTGCTCGAATATGTTCAAAAGCTGTGGGGCCGCACCGTGCATCTTGAAACCATGGTGGACAATGAAAGTCTCGTGTTGCACTATGATGGGAAAGAACATGATGAAGATTAGTCAGTAGTCAGTAGTCAGTAGTCAGTAGTTGGTAGACAGAACCCTGATGTTTCAATAAGTTCGTTTTGAGAAAAAACAGTTCGTCATCACCAGCACAGATAGAACCAAATACACTTGACACAGCTTCTCAATTCCCAACACTCGACTACTGACTACTGACTTATCAACTACTGACGAC
>CAZXCE010000600.1:0-5399 GCA_964639175.1 uncultured Clostridia bacterium | reverse complement strand
GAACCAGGCACCAGGCACCAAGCACCAAGCACCAAGAACCAGGCACCAGGCACCAGGCACCAGGAACTCGTTTTTCTTCATTCTTCATTCTTCATTCTTCATTCCCTATTTAGCCCTAGCTGTAGGGATCCCGGTCAATCAGAAAGGCGATTAACCGCTGGCGATTGGGGTGGTTTTGAACCCAGTCTCGAATGCGCTGAATTTCCTCATAGTCTTCCTGAAACCACTTTTCATACAAGGCATCAATCCGGTTGCGGGCTTCTTCGCGGCGGACTTTGCTTTGCCAGGGCGCCGTGATGATGAGGTGCACTTCGTCGTGCAGGTTTCTTCCTTTTAAAGCCTGCCATTGATTGGGATCAAACCAGACGCCCTGACACCCGGTGCACAAATCGAGTGAGAAACCGGTCCCGTGACCGACCAGATAGCGGAGCATCACCCGGTGGCATTCGGGGCAGATTTTGGTTTGTTCCACATCAGACGTATCCAACGGCGGCCCGTCATAGGGTTTTTCCGGCAGGATTTGCCCGTGATATGCCAGCCAGGCGTGGTACTTTGCTGAAGAGATCCAGTGTCCATGACAGGTATTACACGTCAATGCCCAAAGCTGATCTTCCAGTTGAACGCTAACAAGCACTGTGGTGCGACAAATTGGACAGTTCATTTTCTTTTCTTGATTCGGAAGCTGGCATCGCTGGTGTCAAATGCCGAATTGCCGGCATCGTCGGTCGCACGAACCTGAATGCGGGCGGTTTTTGATTTGCCTTGAGTTGTCGGAATCACAAAATCGAAAGTTTGCGCCGTTCCGGGCAGCCCCGAGGCAAGTGTGGTCGGGAAGCTTGCTCCACCATCGGTTGAGAGCAGGACATCATGCCGGTTTATGCCCTGATTGTCAGCCGATTCCCACCGAATGGTTGTTGTCGTCCCAGCTTTGAGTTTCTCGCCGCCATTCGGAAACACAACGCGAACCGTCGGCGGCGTGGTGTCAACCGTGGGTGTAACCAGCGTCAGCGGAGCGTCTGACATATCTGTTCCCCGGTTTTCAGCTTCATCAAAGGCAATCACCCGGATGCGAATTGTGTCAGAGGCTGATTCGCGACCGTTAAATTCCCAAAGAAAACTTTGAGCGTTCCCCGGCAGGCCCGTGACAATCGGGACTGGCGCCAGGTCAATGAATTCAAACAGATAGTCAATATCCTGTGATACAACCGCCACATTGTCGCTCGATGTCCAGGTGATGGTGACCTGATCGCCAGCGGTAATGGTTTCGCCACCATTTGGAGCAATGACCTGGACGGCTGGTTCAACACTGTCGGCTGGTTTGGGGCGCACGGTGATGGAAAACGAACATTCGGCGCTGCCATCGGCTGTTCGACTCTGGACGGTTGTGGTGCCGACCGCAAACGTTGATCCAGAGGCTGGGGTCGAGGTTACTGTCCCGCAGTTGCCACTGGTCTGGGGGGCTGAGAATGTGACCACTTCCGAGCCATTGCCGTCTTCATCCGTAACCGTGATGTCATTGGGACAGGTCAGGGAGCAGGGTTCATTTTGCGGGCCCAGAATGCGAAACACTTCGCCGCCCTGACTGATGACATAGAGTTCACCGTTGGAATCTTCACCAAACGACGTGATATTGAGGTTGCTGTCAGGGGCGCGGACTTCAAATGACCGCCCGTTTCGATACCCAAAAATCACGCCGGAACAATAGTCACCATAAAAATAAATGCCATCAAGTGACGGAAACCGGCTTCCGCGATAGACATAGCCGCCGGTGACCGAACAGCCAACCGAATGATTATATTCGGCAATCGGCAACGTCAGACCCGTGCGGTTGCAGTTGGTTGACGGGTTAAAACAATCCGAGGCTTCCATCACCCGCCAGCCGTAATTCCCGCCCCTGGTAATGATATCAATTTCTTCAAGGCGATTTTGGCCGACGTCTCCGGCATAAAGTTCGCCGGTTTTCCGATCAAAAGAGAATCGAAAAGGATTGCGCAACCCCACGGCATAAATTTCATCCCGCCCACGGGTTGATCCAAAGAAGGGGTTATCGCCCGGTGAGCTGTAGGGGGTTCCAGAATCAACGTTGATGCGCAGGAATTTTCCAAGGAGGCTGTCTACGTTTTGAGCATTGTTTTGTGGGTCACCAGCCGATCCGCCATCGCCCATCCCGATGTAGAGAAACCCATCCGGCCCAAACTCGACCATGCCGCCATTATGATTGGCAAAGGGTTGTGGAATGGTGAGCAGGATGCGCTCGGCGTTGCTGGCCAGATTGGGGTTGCTGGCACTGGCCTGGTACTCGGCAATTACCGTGGCGCCATCAGGTCGCCGGGTGTAGTTCACAAAAAAACGGCGATTGGTTGCAAATTCCGGATGAAATGCGAGTCCAAGGAGTCCGCGTTCTCCACTAAAAATCAATTGTGAGGAAATATCCAGAAATGGTGTTTCCAGCAGCGTCCCATTCTGAAAAATACGGATCCGTCCAGGCTGCTCGACCAGGAACAATCGGCCACTGGTGTCGCGAGCATGCGTGGCCAGGAGCGGGCTTGATAACCCTCCGACCACTCGTTCAAGAGTGATAGTCGGCGTGGCTGCCTGACGCGTCCTGGTGGGGTACCCCAGATTGAAAGCGGGGGTTGAATTTGAGAGAAGGTGGAGGTGAATTCCAAGGATGCTGGTGACAAGACACCATACCCACGGCTTGCGAACCAAAGCCTGACGTAACATAGGATTCCTTTCTACAATACCAGTTTAAACCAACAACCGGCTGATGTAGCGTTGACAAATGTTCGTTTTCGGTGGGCAGCTTCAACTGAAGAATAAAGAATGAAGAAAAAGCTAAATGATTTATTGACAAGAGATAGCTTATTCACAATTCTGAGTGGCAGTCGGCAATCGCTTGACTTGTGTTTGAGTCAAACTGAAGCAATCGGGTTTGCTTTTTTTGGGACCGCCCTGAGTGACTACCAGCGGCGGCGCTGGTCGCTCCGGCGAACTTCCTGGATTTCGTCGTCTTTGCTGCGGGTGCGTGGTCCGCGTTGTTCTTCCAGTTCGCTCACGCCGGTTCGCCGTCGAAGCAGCCGCATGGCGTGGTCGCGCATGCGTTTGGTCTCGCGGCGGCCATCTTCATATTCAATTTCGACGGCCCCGTTTTCCCCAGCCGTCACGATTCGAACCACTTCGCCATAGAGCATACCGTTTGGCGTGGCAAATGAAACTTCGTCTCCGACACGATATTCAGTAAATTTTTTCTGATCAGTACCCATAAACCCTCCTGATGTCGAATGAAGAATTGAGAATGAAGAATTGAGAATGAAGAATGAAGAAACAAGTTGGTGCTTGGTTTTTGGTGCCTGGTGCTTGGAAAGCATTGGTTCCTAAGTACGAAGCACCAAGCACCAGGCACCGGATGCATTCTTCATTCTTCATTCTTCACTTCCTAAACCAAATTCATCGGCTTCGGATTTTTTGGATCGGCATAGTCATAAAATCCGCGACCGGTTTTCCGCCCATACAGTTTGGCGGCGACCATTCGGGTGAGGAGCGGCGGCGGTGCAAACCGTTTTTCGCGGAATTCGTCAAACATAATCTGGGCAATGTAATAGGTGGTATCAACGCCGACGAAATCCGTCAATGTAAACGGCCCCATCGGATAGCCACAGCCCAGTTTCATGGCATTGTCAATATCTTCAATTGTACCAACGCCTTCTTCGAGGGCGCGGATAGCGTCAAGCATATACGGAACGAGCAATCGGTTGACAATAAAGCCAGTCCGATCACTGGTGCGCACCGTGACTTTGCCCAGTTTTTTGCCGAAATCATTGACGGCATCAAAGATTTCAGGGTCAGTCAGAATCGTTTTGACGATTTCCACCAGTTTCATCAACGGCACCGGGTTAAAGAAGTGCACCCCGACAAACCGACGTTGCCGCTCAGGGCTGGTTACCGTCATCATTTGAGTGACTGAAAGCGACGACGTATTGCTGGCAAACACGGTTTCTGGTTTGCACAGTTCATCAAGCTTTTTGAATATTTCGTGCTTGATGGGAAGATTTTCAATGATGGCTTCGATGATGATGTCACAGTCAGCCAGGGCTGACAGTTCGAGGCTGCTCGAAAGCCGTCCCAGAATTGCGTCTTTGGCTTCGGCGGTGAGTGTGCCTTTTTCGACGAATTTGGCCAGTGACTTTTGAATGCCGGCCATGCCCTTTTCGAGCGCCTTCTGGTCAGCTTCGACCACCACGGTTTCAAATCCGGCGCTGGCTGCTACCTGAGCAATGCCAGAGCCCATCAATCCACATCCGAGAACACCTACTTTTTTGAATTCCATAAGGTATGAGAATCTCCAACGGTAAAATATAAGGAGCAACGGAAAAGCGAAATAGTGAAATAGCGAGTCGTGAGTCGTCAATCCAGAGAAAGTGAGAAGAAAATTCACCCTGTCAGGTGTCACCTGTCATCTCAAGCCGGGCGGAAGATATCAACCGGGCCGCGTTTTTCAAGCTGGAGTTTGCCTTCGGCAACTGCCAGATCAAGGTGAGCCTGGGCTTCGGAAACACCAAGGTAAATGTGAACATCCTTTGTATTTGGAAAGAGATAGCGCGAAAGCTCCCAGGCGGTGACCGATTGTTTTTGCTGGACAAACTGAATCACTTTCTGCTGTCGGCGATCAGTGTAATGCACCAGCGTATGAAAATGCTCGGAATAATCAGCAATGTCGTCGCCATGACCGGTCTGGATATAGGTCGGGGCCATCTCCTTGATGCGCGCGAGCGAACATAAATATTCGGAAAGCGATGGAAAGCGACGCTGCTCGTCAATTGGGTCTGCGTGCAACGTCGGGTTTGGGGTGATGTGTTTGAGCAGCGTATCTGCCGCCAGCAAATGCCGCGTGCTTTCGCGCAACAGGCAAATGCTGCCAGGGGTATGGCCCGGCGTATGCACCACGCGTAGCGCCGAATTTTGGAACAGGATTTCGTCTTCGTCTTTGAGCGTGTCTACGTCAAGCAGGTGATAGGCCAGCTCTTTAACCGATTCATATCCAGCTTTAAACCCTTGAGTGACTTCATTTGGAACACCGGCCCGATGGAGCAACGTGTTATGGCAGGTGTAATCCGGGTCACGTTTCAGGCGTGGCGCATCCCAATCGTGAATAAAGACGCGCGCGCCAGAAACTTCCTGAACTCTGCCAGCCAGCCCAAAATGGTCGGTATGAGCATGTGAAATGAGAATGCGCCGGAGGTCACGGACTTCGCGACCTACCCGGCGCATTTCAGCATGCAGGGCATTCCAGGCTTCGTCGGTATTGGGACCGACATCCACCAACGTCAATGGGTCCTGGTCAATCAGGTAGACATTCACCGGACCGACATAAAATGGCGTTGGAACGGTAAGTTTGT
>CAZXCE010000599.1:0-5406 GCA_964639175.1 uncultured Clostridia bacterium | reverse complement strand
TCAGGGTTCAGGGTTCAGGGTTCAGGGTTTTCGAAGCCGGCACAGCTCACAACACCAGAGACCGCTCCTTTGATTTTTGTCCTTTTCATCCTTTTCGTCGCTTTCAAACCCTGAACCCGCTTTTTGTCTTTTCGATCACCTTCTATTCCCAAGAAAGGGCTTTTAATGCCAGTCTTCAAAACTTTTTCAACCAGACAAGCGGGAATTTGGAAAACAGTCGCCGGGGTGTTCCTGGCGCTGGCAATCACCCTCACGCTGAGTGAAGAGGGACTGGCACAAACCCAGTCTCAGCCAAAACCTGACCAGTCTGGGACCATTGAAGTCGGCTTTGACCGCCACTGGTTGACCGATGGACAGGAAGATTGGGCCGGCGCCTACCTCCGGGCATTTTGGGCCAGCGATTCGAAAAACACCTGGATGGGCGAGATGTCACACCAGAGTCAGTTTGGCGACCAGGGAACCTATTTTGCCGTTGGCAACACCCACGCCTTCAATGACCGCTGGTACTCAAATGTTTCAGTCGGCACCAGTGCCGGAGGGTTTTTCTGGCCGCGTGTCCGGGTGGATGCTTTTATCAATCGCAAATGGGGCGAAAAGAAAAAACTCGTGACCACGCTTGGAACGGGCTACTTTGACGCCAAAAGTGTCTATCACGACAACAGTTTTTTTGCCGGAGCGACCTATTACGCCAGCCCCTCGTGGATTGTCGAAGGCGGTGTCCGGGTCAACGTCAGCAATCCGGGCCGGATTGTGGCCCAATCGCAGTTTCTGGCGGTAACCCAGGGGCAAAACAAGCATCATTATGTGACGGCTCGCTATAGTTTTGGCCGCGAAGCCTATCAGTTGCTCGCCCCCAGTGCTCCGATTGTTGATTTTTCAAGTCAGGTGATGTCGGTCACCTGGCGGCAGTGGACGAGTAAAAATTGGGGTTTTAAAGTCCACGTCGAGCACTATGACAACCCTTCGTACCGCCGCACTGGCTTGGAAATGGGTGTGTTTAAAGATTTTTAAGCCGACCATAAAGTGAATTCCAAACCCTGAACCCTACAATGAAGATTATTCTGTGTGCTGTCGAAGCTTCTTTGACTGAAGCGTGGCGTCGGTTTTGTGGTGATCTCGAAGTGGTCACAATTCATCAGGGCTCGATTTTTGACCTTTCGTGTGACGCGGTGGTCAGTCCGGCCAACAGTTTTGGATTTATGAATGGTGGCATTGATCTGCTCTATAGTCAGTACTTTGGCTGGCACGTTCAAGAGCGGCTGCAGCAGACGATCAAAACCCGTCATTATGGTGAATTGCTCATCGGCCAGGCTGAAATCATCGAAACCGACCATGCCCAGATTCCCTTTGTGATTGCGGCGCCGACCATGCGCGTGCCGATGATTTTGCGGGATTCGATCAATCCGTTTCTGGCGGCACGGGCAGTGCTGTTATTGATTGAGCATGGAATTTTTTCAACTGGACAATTTGCCGGTCAGCGGGTTGGCGATCACGTCAAAACAGTTACTTTTCCCGGACTTGGAACGGGCGTCGGGCAGGTCGGCGCCAACACCTGCGCCCATCAGGTACGAGCCGCGATTGAACAGGTCGTGCTTGGCAATGCTCCATTCCCCGTCAGTTGGACCGTTGCCCAACAGCAACACCAGTTGCTGTACACCGACCGGGTTCGCAATTTGCAGCGTGATTGACCCCTAACAACTTTTTTGAGGAAGACAACCATGAGTGTGTATCGCTGTCCATATTGCTCAGAATATGTGTTTGCGAATGCCCAGGTTTGCCGGTTTTGTGAGCGACCGCTAAACCCATTGGCCGCTATTCCACAAGCTGAAATGGAAACTCAATTTAATTCCATGTACAACGAGGTTATGGTGCTTGACCTTGCCTCAAAATCAATGGTGCTACTTGCTGTAGCCTGCTTTTTCCCTATTGGGATTGATTTTCTGATTAAAGTAACAATTACCATGATTGTGGGTGTTCCCCTTGGGGCCTGGCGTGTTTGGTCTGGCATGAAAAAAATGAAAGCTGATCATAAGGAAGTTCCTGAACTTCGCTCCAGGATTCGGAAGGCTTTGCTCATTTGGGGAATAATGACGGCAATTTTTATTATTGGAATGATAATCAATTTTCTTTGGTTCGGTATGAGGGTTTGATCATGACCAGTCTTGCCTTTGAACAGGCTCTTATCGCGCTTGACGGCTTATCTGTCGGTGATGCGTTCGGGCAAGGTTTTTTTACGAACTCCCAGTTGCTGGAACAATTGATTACCGAACGGGCGCTGCCGTCGCCGCCGTGGTTTTTTACCGACGACACGTTGATGACACTTTCGATTGTGTCGAATCTCAGGCAATTTGGAGCGATCAACCAGGATGTTCTGGCCCGGAGCTTTGCCCAGCGATATGACTATGAACGGGCTTACGGGCCGTCCATGCACCGGGCGCTGGGGCGCATTCGTGACGGAGAAGACTGGCGCGATGTTGCGGGCAGCCTGTTTGCCGGGCAAGGGTCATTTGGAAATGGCGCCGCGATGCGAGTGGCACCGCTTGGGGCCTTCTTTGCAGATGATTTCCCAGAACTTATTGAGCAGGCGCGGCTTTTAACTGATGATACTCAGCCAGTGCCCAGCTCCAGGCAAACCGCGCAATTCCTGCTGCTCTAAGGAAATAATGGGCTTGTTCTTCAGTTGAATTCAATTTGATTTTGTGGGCTTTGATCACGAAACTTAATTTTCTTAACTCGATTTGTGGGTACGGATAACCAAAATGGTTCAAACTAACAAATTGGGTCATACTGATTAAAAGGGAATATCATCTTCGCTAATTTCAACAATTGGGTCTTCCTGCAAATTTTCACCTTTTTGATCTGCTCCGTAGTCTCGAACCTGAGCTAACATTGAGCGGATTACACTTTTGGTTTCTGCATGATTGAACATAATTTTGAGTACTTCAAGTAATTTGTCTTGGGAGGTGATTTCTGAGAAATCATCCCCTGTGAATTCAGTGATAACTAATGGATAAAGTTTAGTGTCATGGTGAATCGTAAATAGGTGATATCGGTAATTTGATAAGACTGGTGCTTCGATAAAAAAAGCATAGTTGTAAGCCCAGCGATCATATTCGTCGCTCCAGTTAACGACTGAGCCTTTAAGTAGGCTTTTGGTTTTCTTTGTTAAGTACGTAGCTTGCTCTTTGAGAATGGATAAAGGCGTAACAAGATTGCCGATTTGTGCAATATTATCAGGCCATAAATCATCATGTGGGTTAATCATAAAGTTCTCCTATAAATGTAGTTTGAATCTTAATGGCAAGTGGTCAGACGGTTGTGGACGGCCCTTAGGTGATATCAGTTCGTGTTTTCCAGCCCGGTAAATAAAGGCAAGGTCTTTTTCGTCAAAGGTATCAATTAAAGCTGGTCGAATCAGAACTTGATCAAAAAGGTGCCAACAATAAGAGATAGGATCATTATTGTCGTAATAATGAGATCCACCTGGCCTGGAATCGCGATCACCAAGTAATCCCCACATTGGATTGTAGAAAACGGGCCGCCTATCTTTCTTTTTCATAACTACTTGTCTGGAAGACAAAGCGTGTAGTGACTCCCTACCAATCATACTCTTCTCAAAAGGGTTTATATTCAAATCACCAACCATAATTGTGTTAGTGTGTCCAACCTTAGACTCAGATTCCCGAATAACTCTTACAAGCCCTAGCAAGAGGTGTCCTTGACTTTCGTCAGAATATGAACGCTTACTCGGAAGATGGGCCATTACCAATAGTGCTTTTCGTCGTCCAGGTAGATTAAGTTCTTTGATTGAGTACCGGGATGCATCAACAATTTGTTGAAAATGTTCTGAGCCAAAAGCTGAAAAAATGTGTATAGAGTTACAGTGAGAGCGAACATACTCATAATTTGTACTAAAAGAACGATTTAAATTCAGAAGAATTGTTGCCGGCTCGGGTTTTAATTCAGAGAGAATGATTAAATCGGGTTTCTCCTCACTGACTAAAGCTCCGAGGATTTCTAAAATGTCTTTTTTATTGGTATTCCAAAATAAGAATGTGAGTTTTGACATTAACTTTGTGGCTGCAAGTTAGTTGTGGGAGAATTGAAGTTAATAGCTAAGAAACAAGTGTATTACCCATTGACTCTCAACCAGATATTCAGCTTGATTCAAGTAAGAACCTATTTTAGATCTAAAGATTTTTGATTGATCCGGGTTTTTGCTATGTCGGAGCATCATAAAAGTAAAAACAATTTAATGCAACCTGCAATCTCTTTTATCCAAAGAGGAAAGTGAATTTGATCCCCTCACTAAATGGGGCATCAACCTTGTAATCAATTGTGACTCCCAGGCTTACGCTGCCACCGGCGGAGCATCCACGGCATAAGCGCAAACACCACCAGCATCAGATAGTACACCGTGCCTGAAATCGGGTCACGGCTTTGGAAGTATTGCTCCAGCGTCAGCCCCCGGAGCCTGAGCACCATCGTGAATTCGACTGAAATCAACAAAACCACCGCCAGAAAACCCATGCCCAACCGAACACTGGTTTCGGCTGGTATCTGAAACCGACGGATCATCCACCGGGCGATAAGAATAATCGCCGCCAGCATAAAGGGCATTTCGATCAATTCGGCGGAGCGTTCGCCCAGTCGCGGCACCAGCCACAGAATCCGAATCGGCCCCAGAATAAACCCGACACCAAACACCAGTAGAAAATAAATGAGACCATTTTTGAGAATCGTGCGGAATGAATGTGGCATGGCGATTTGAATTGAGGGTGTGGGTTGAATTTCCAGAAACCACTGAACTTTAGTTGCCAGGTTTCAATTCAGCCAGCCAATCCAGCGGGAAAATGTGAAGGCGGTACCGCCCAGGAAAAGAATCGTGAAAATAAGTTTGTTGTGTCGCGCCAGCCAGACCGGAAGGTAAATATCGAAGTTGTCACTGCGATCATCTGTAAACCGGGCCGCAAGTTTGGTGAACGGACATTGCCAGCCATTCAGGGCCAGAATCAATCCTTCCAGGAGAATCATGCCAATGGAAACTGCCGCCAGGGTATAGTGTCCGTTGAACCCAAGAATTGGAATCGCGACAATACACGTGACAAAAAAAGCCCAGGCGATGGTGTGCAGGATTTTGATAACCCGAAGTGAAGCCGCTGGTGTCATAAGCCTTATATCAGTTCGTAGTCAGTAGTCAGTAATGCCAGTTAAGGGTTGAAAAAATTGTTCGTTGAAAACAAAGGGCTTATCAAAATCTCAAATTTCAGACGTTCAATTTACTGTCTGTAAGTTGTTGATTTTGAAGTCTCAATTTCAACCCTTAATTCGCATCAGTAGTCAGTAGTCAATAGTCAGTAGTTCACTAAGTTTATTTGATTGAACTATTTGACTATTTTCTAGTGT
>CAZXCE010000598.1:0-5416 GCA_964639175.1 uncultured Clostridia bacterium | reverse complement strand
CATGCCCCAGGATCAACCTTCGGAAATACCTCAAAACTTATTGGAACGACTGCACCTGGTGCCGGATCGTCCACTCAATTACCTGCCCCGCCCTGATGAGCTTAAAGACCTCAAAAAGCTGGTTCTGGCGGAACAGAATTCGTCTGTCGTGATTGCCGGGAAGCATCAGCCGGCCAGTCCCCGGATTGGCGTCCACGGAATGGGCGGCATCGGCAAATCAGTGCTGGCGGTGGCGGTGGTTCGTGAACCGGAAGTTCTGGAAGCCTTCCCCGACGGCATTTTCTGGGTGACGATTGGTCAAACGCCGCAGATGAAACTCATTCAGAGCGAACTGGCCTTTGCCCTGAGCGGCACGCCCTTCACCTTTGAAACCGAACATCAGGGAAAAATGCGTCTCGGAGAGCTGCTCCGAACCCGACACTGCCTGCTGGTGCTGGATGACGTCTGGGAAAGCCAACACGCCGGTTTCTTGAACGAACTCGGCACACATTCCCGGATGCTGGTCACGACGCGCAACGCCGAAATTACCAAATCACTTGGTGCCCAGCTCTGGCGACTGGATGTGTTGGATGATGTTCAGGCACTCAACCTGCTAGCCAATTGGGCGAAAGAAGAACCGCACGCTCTCCCAACCGAAGCCGCAGCTATTGCGAAACTGTGCGGCAACCTTCCGCTGGCGCTCTCGCTGGCTGGAGCGCTCGTCAACGATGGGCTCGACTGGGGCGACGTACTGGCGGCCCTCAACTGTGCCGACGTGGATTTCCTGGATGCTGAAAAAATCCCATTGGCCCTCAAAGTCAGCGTTGACAAACTGCCGGAACTGGAACGAACGGCCTACCTGAAGCTGGCAGTTTTTCCAGAAGACGTTCCGCTGCCTGAAGCGACACTGATGACCTTCTGGAAACAGGCATTTGGTCTGCCTGACCATCGGTGTCGCGCTTTGATTCCAAAGCTTGAACAACGGGCATTGCTTCAAAGGTCTGAAACCGGGGGCAAACGGTGGATTGAGCTTCATGACCTCCAGCATGTGTACCTGAAAAAGCTGGTCAGCAATCTGCAACCCCTGCACGCTGAACTGGTCCAGGCGTACTGGAACACCTGCCCCGGAGACTGGCACACCGGGCCAAACGATGGGTATTTCTTCGAGCGGTTGCCCTCCCATCTGACACAGGCTGGATTGAATGAGGAATTGAGAAACCTGTTGTTTGATTATCGCTGGATGGAAGCCAAACTCAGGTATCTGGGCGTGTCGGCCTTGATGGCGGATTATCAAACAACCAGTGATGTTGAGGTGAGGTTGATCTATCAGACGCTCCAGCTTTCATCGCACATATTAAATAAGGATACAACACAGCTTCGGAGCCAGCTTTGGGGGCGGCTGGTTGGGTTTTCATCGCCTGACATTCAAGCATTGCTCAATCAAACACGTGAAACCAGCCAGGAAACCTGGTTGAGACCGAATTTTTCCTGTCTGACACCACCTGGCGGTCCGTTGTTGTTTACCCTGGAGGGACACCAGCTATTTGTAAACGCTGTAGCCGTCTTTTCGGATGGAAACCGGGTTGTTTCAGGTTCCTGGGATGGCACACTCAAAATCTGGGATCTGGAAGCCAGGGCAGAACTAGCCACCCTCACCGGGCACACTTCTGGGGTGACGGCGGTGGCGGTGCTGCCCGACGGTCGCCGGCTGGTCTCGGCGTCCTGGGACAAAACGCTCAAGGTGTGGGAGGTGGCGACGGGAGAGGAACTGGCCACCTTCACCAAGCACACTTATCCGGTGACGGCGGTGGCGGTGCTGCCCGACGGTCGCCGGTTGGTCTCGGTGTGCTGGGACCAAACGCTCAAAGTGTGGGATGTGGAAACAGGAACGGAACTGGCCACCCTCATCGGGCACACTTCTGAAGTGAATGCGGTGACGGTGTTCCCCGACGGTCACCGGCTGGTCTCTGCGTCCAAGGACCACACGCTCAAGGTGTGGGATTTAGCGGCGGGAGCGGAACTGGCCACCCTCACCGGGCACACCAAACAGGTGACGGCGGTGGCGGTGCTGCCCGATGGTCGCCGGCTGGTCTCGGCATCAGAGGACAAAACGCTCAAGGTGTGGGATGTAGCGACGGGAGCGGAACTGGCCACCTTCACCGGGCACACTAATATTGTGACGGCGGTGGCGGTGCTGCCCGACGGTCGCCGGCTGGTCTCGGCGTCCAGGGACTGGACGCTCAAGGTATGGGAGGTGATGACGGGAGCGGAACTGGCCACCCTTACCGGGCACACTAATGGTGTGACAGTGGTGGCGGTGTTCCCCGATAGTCGCCGGCTGGTCTCGGCGTCAGATGACAAAATACTCAAGGTGTGGGATATGGAAACAGGAGTGGAACTAACCACCCTCACCGGGCACACTAATGGTGTGACAGTGGTGGCGGTGTTCCCCGATAGTCGCCGGCTGGTCTCGGCGTCAGATGACAAAACACTCAAGGTGTGGGAGGTGGCGACGGGAGGAGAACTGGTCACCCTCACAGGACACACCAGAGGGGTGACAGCAGCGGCGGTGCTGCCCGACGGTTGCCGGCTGGTCTCGGCGTCCAGGGACTGGACGCTCAAGGTGTGGGAGGTGGCGACGGGAGCGGAACTGGCCACCCTCACCGGGCACAGGGCTGGGGTGACGGCGGTGGCGGTGCTGCCCGACGGTCGCCGGCTGGTCTCAGCGTCCCATGACAAAACACTCAGGATGTGGGATGTAGAAACTCGACAGGTGATCTTGACCTATTTTGGCGATGCGCCGTTTACCGCCTGTGCCGTTGCGCCTGATGGAAAAACAATCTTTGCTGGTGACAAACTTGGCCGAATCCATTTCCTGAAACTGGAAGAAACCGTCACACAACCGCTCATTACAAACAAACCGAACAAATTCCTAAATCCGGCCAAAATATCGGTCACGCCAACTATTCCAAAAAAACGACCTTTTGAACAAACTGAAGAAACTACGGAGTCAGTTCATATGTCAAACCCTCACACTCATCAACGACATCAACATTTGCAACAGGTCATAATCAACCTATATGAAAAACTGGCTTACTTCGAGCGAGAGTATGGAATTACTGCCGATCCAGCCAGGAAATTTGATTTGAAACACCAAATTAAAGAAATTAAACAAACCATTCAAAACTATGAATCAGAACAAGCCCAACTTGAGGCCGTACTCAAATCCACTCCCCCACCGGTTACACCGTCGGTTGTTTCGGTGACTCAGACAAATTTCACTGACGTGCTTTCCATTTTGAAACCCCTGGGCGACAACGAGGAGTATCTTCGACGGTTAGAAGAACAAATCAAAGGCAACGGGGTGATTCCATTTGTCGGAGCGGGATTGTCAATTCCGTTCGGAATGCCGGCCTGGAACACGTTTTTGCTCAAAATGGCGGAGAAACGTGGGATGAAAGAGCAAATCCAACAGCGACTTGATGTCCAGGAGTATGAAGAAGCCGCCGAAGATTTGCTCGCTGAATATGGTGCAAGGGCTTTCCACGACCAAATTGAAGCGGCTTTCGGCAACCATAAATGGGCTGGACAATCATTTGCTGATAAGGCGGTCTCCGTTCTGCCGTTCCTTGCGGTTGGTCCAGTCATTACCACGAACTATGATCAGATTTTGGAAGAAGCATTCAGGCAATCCAGTCGCCCTTTTGAACGGGTGGTCATCGGAACAAGGCCCGACCTGATCGCCAAAGCATTACAAAGTGGAAACCAGTTTTTGTTAAAGGTGCATGGTGATGTTGACGACCGAACCGACCGGATTTTGACCTTGGCCGAATATCAACACCATTATGGAACAACCGCCGCGTCTCCAGTTGATTTGAGCAAACCGTTGCCCGCGCACTTGCAAGCGATGATGACCAATCGCCCGTTGCTCTTTGTTGGGTGCAGCCTCAACCAGGATCGGATGACGGACATCCTCACACACATTGCCAAAACCCTGCCCGGTGTTGCCCATTACGCCATTGTTGTCAAACCGAACGACCTGCAAAAGTTTCGCGCCCGTGCCCGACAGCTTTCAGACTTTGGGATTCGCCCGATTTGGTATCCTGAAGATCAGCACAATTTCATTCAGCTAATTCTGGAGTATCTGGCGAACCGACCACAACCTGTCTCACAGCCAGCAGTTGTTCCACAAACAACACCACAGACAGACCAGGGAAAACTCCTGGAGACGCTCACCAAAATCACTGAGGTTGACTTCGGTAAACTGGTTTTTCTGCTTGGCGCTAGAACGGACATTCCTGGTGATGGTGTTCCCCAAGCCACACGTGCCGTGAAGTTGCTCGAATGGGCTGAATCGCACAACCGCTTGCCGGAACTGGTCACGATCCTTGAAACCAGAATTGTGCATCGCCCTTTGTAGCCTTCCTCGACCCCACTGGTACACTCAGGGGAAGGCTCATCAATGTACCTGGGCGCAATCCGTATTTTACCGCCCGTGAAGACATCCTCGAACGCATTTCCGATGTGCTCAACACTGGCGGTGGCAGCGCTGGATTAACCCAGCCGCCTGCCGTGAGCGGGCTGGGCGGAATCGGCAAAACCGAGATTGCCAAAGAGTTTGCCCATCGCTGGGCACCGTCCTACGAACTGGTCTTCTGGATGACGGCTGATTCGAAATCCGCCGTGATGAGTGGGTTTCGGCTGCTGGGTGAACAGGTGGGCGTCGTCGGTTCGGATGAAACCGTCCCCGATGAAGTCGTCCGCCACCGGGTCAGGCAGTGGCTTAATGACCACGACCAGTATCTGCTGGTGTATGACAACGCGGACGACCTCAATCTGATTGCGGACTGGCTGCCTGACAACCGGACCGGACGCCGCCACATGCTGTTGACGACCCGTGCCAGTTCGACTCGGAAAGTGGCTACGAAAATTGAAGTTGAGAAACTTCCGCCTGAATCGGGAGCGTGGGTATTGCTTCGATGTGCTGAAAAGATTGGTTCGGAAGTGACCCTTGAAACCGCCGCACTTCGTCCGGATTGGGAAGATGCCAAAGCGGTATCAATCGCACTCGATGGCCTTCCGCTCGCGCTCGACCAGGCCGGCGCCTATCTTGCCGAAAAAGGATTAACTCCGGCTGACTATCTGCGACATTTCGAGCAACGCAAAGCCAAACTGCTCAAGGAACGAGGAACAATCACCAAAGATCATCCGCTGTCGGTCTGGGTGACGTTTACCGATGCCTTCACCGCCATCAAAGAAAAGAGCGAAGCAGCGGCGGAACTGGTCGTCCTCTGTGCCTTCCTGGCGCCAGACAATATTCCGGATGCGATATTTCGTGACGGGGCCAAATATTTGGGCGACATTCTGGGCCCGGTTGCCGCCGATGAAGTTGACTGGGCTGAAGCCTACGGTATCGCCTGCCGTTTTTCGCTTGTTC
>CAZXCE010000597.1:0-5430 GCA_964639175.1 uncultured Clostridia bacterium | reverse complement strand
GGGTGAATTTCGTGGCGTACGGGGATCAAACCGAGGATGAGCCGTGGTTGTTGATCACGACCTGCGGTTGTGCCGAACAAACCCGGCGGTGGTATGCCCAGCGGTTTTGGATTGAAGAGATGTTTTCGGACCAGAAACGTCGGGCCTTGAATCTGGAGTCCTCCCGGATGACCGATTCCAAACGACTTCAGCGCTTACTGGTGGCGGTGTGCCTGGCTTATTTATGGCTTATGGAGTTAGGTGCGATTGTAGTCCGGGACGGGTATTTGTATCTGGTTAACAGTCGTGGCTCAAAGCGCACACTCAGCCTCTGTTTAGTTGGTCTCACGTGGGTTCATCGTTTAGCCACCCAAGGTATTCAACCTCAATTACGTAGTACAAATCCCCATAAATGGGTGCTGGAACCAAAATAGCCGGTCAGGATCGGAATCCAGCCGGAGAAAAACCGACTGAACTTCCAGCGCCCATCCGGGCGCGAAGGTGATCCAGTGGTAGCGCCCAAAGCCGCGCGACTACCGGCTCAGAAACGACGGCAACCACACCAGCGTCCGGCTTCCCTGTGGATGATGAGCGCGGAACCTGGCCAGTCGCTCTAAATCTTCCTGTGGGGTGTGCCCTTCCTCGTCAAACGGGTAGTCAAAAATGACTTTCCATTCGTCACCCTGCGAACAGAGCGGCTCATCGGGCAATTCCCGCACATTGGGCCAGCAACACTTCACAGGTACGCCTGGTCGCCCGCCAGGTAAAATCAAAATGCAGGTAAAGCTGGTCAGTGTCCTGAATACCTGTTTCCTTAAAGAGCAACTCCTTGATTTTGCGAATCCGATGGCTGCGGTTGTCCTCAGTTCGAGCCTGTTCAATGATGCTGTCAGTATCAATGTTGGTCAGGCATTGAGTTGACAATTTTTCTGGTTTGCTATACAACAGAATTGTTATACAACGAATTTGTTGTATAACAATTCTGTTGTATAGAGGAAAAGTGAGTATGCTCAATAACCAGGTTGGCCCACCAGTCCGAGGCGATGATTTTTTTGGGAGGGAGAGAATCGTCAACCTGATCTCAACCAAACTCAGAACAACCAATATCCTGCTGGCGGCACCACGTCGGTTTGGGAAAACAAGTGTCATGTATCGGCTCATGGATGCCCCACAATGGGAATACAGAATTGTGCACGCTGATGTCGAACATGTCTGTGACCCGGCTGACCTGCTGATCAAGCTGGTGGAGCAATTTGCCAGAGATTCGGCGCTTTCTAAGATTCTTGACACTGTTACCTGGATCCCGAAACAGGGATTTGGCCTTTTCAAAAAGCATATTCAGGAAATCGAACTGGTAAAGGTTAAGATAAAGATGAAGGACGAGATTGCCACCAAATGGCAGGCTCATGGGGATGAACTATTCAAAAAAATCGCCGATTCACCAACTCCCGTTATTTTTTTCCTGGATGAATTCCCGGTCATGATTGACCGGATGGCGCGAATGAACGATGCCAAACGACAGGAAGTCATCACCTTGCTCAGGTGGTTTCGGGCACTCCGTCAGGCCCCAGGGCAAACCAAAGTTCGGTTTGTGATTGCCGGGTCCATTGGAATTGATTGTGTGTTGAATGAACTTGGGGAAATTGCTTCAATCAACGACCTGGAAAAAATCAAATTGGACCCGTTCCCCAAACAAGTTGCTGAAGCCTTTCTCGATAAACTTTCCCAACAGGCCAATCTGCCATTTTCAAGCCCCTGTAAGCGCAAGGTTCTGCAGGTGATTGGCGAGGGGGTTCCCTATTTCATCCAGATTCTGTTTTCTGAGATTGTCAAAGCCCAGGCTCAGTCGTCAACTCAACTCACACCTGGCTTGATTGGAAAGATCTACCGCGACAAAGTTCTGGGTGTGGACTGTAAGTCATATTTTGACCACTATTTCGGGCGACTCCATGGCTATTATTCGCCACACCAGGAAAAAGCCCTCAAACGCATTTTACGCGAGCTGGCAGTCGTGGGTGACCTTACGCAAGATGCAGCCTATCAGTTATATAAGGGTGAAGTTTCTCAACCCTCACATGAAGAATTCAGCCAATTGATGACCGACCTGGAAAATGATTTCTATGTGGGTTTTGATTCAAGAGGCAGGAAATATAGCTTTGCCTGCAAGGTATTGCGTGATTGGTGGCTTCGGCACTATGGAATGTCCATTACCATCTAACACAGAGGAGTCGTCATGGAGTTTTTTTATAACCCGGACTCAATGCGGGAAGAGGAAATCAAAGAAACATTTGTTGGCCGACAGGGCCTGCTGGACGAGCTGGTTGATCTCATCCGCCGCCAGCCAGACAGGGCTGGAGTTCAACATGCCGTCATTCTGGCGCCGCGCGGCATGGGAAAGACCACCATGCTCTTGATGCTCCAGTTTGCAGCCCGTGATGGAGAGTTAAAAGAAAGCTGGCAGCCAGTCAGATTTCCTGAAGAATCATATGGAATTAATGATTTAGCAGATTTTTGGATTGAAGCACTCACCATTTTGGCCGCCGACACCAAGGATGAAGAACTCCGAAAACAAACTGAACAGCTTCAGGTTGAATACTCAAACAGTGATGAATTACAGGAACTTGGGCTGGCGGCGCTCAAAGATTGGCGAAACAAGCACGGAAGGCGGCTTTTATTGCTCGTTGACAACTTCGATATGATTTTGGAGCAAATCAATGATGAACGCGATAACGCCCGGCTCAGAGATGTGTTGATGAACGATGGCACTCTGATGCTTATTGGCGGCGCCGTGTCCTTTTTCCGGGAGGCACGAGCCTATGATCAGCCGTTGTATAACTTCTTTAAAATATTTGAATTAAAACATTTAACCTTTGATCAAATGCTTGAGTTGTTACGCCGGAGAGCCGAAGTTGACCAGATTGAAAACTTTGAGGAAAAGCTCAAAGCCAACCTGACCCGGCTCCGCGTGCTGGAATATTTTGCGGCTGGGAATCCCCGGCTGGTGCTGATGCTCTATCGGGTCGTCACTCAGTCGGATTTGACTGAAGTCAGGCTGGCACTGGAGAAATTGCTTGACGAGGTAACTCCCTACTTTAAAGCCAAAATCGAAAGCCTTCCGCCACAACAGCGAAAAATCCTGGATCACATCGCCCGCATCAGCAGCAAAACCAATGAAGGGGTGACGCCGACTGAGATTGCCACCCATACCCGCCTTTCACCCAATCAAGTCAGCTCCCAACTCAAACGCTTGTCGGAACTGGGTTATGTCCGCTCGGCAAATCTGTCTGGAAGAAGCTCGTTTTACACACTTTCCGAACCGCTCTATGCCATCTGGCATCAAATGCGGTTTGGCCGCGACGCCCGGCAAAAAATGCAGTGGCTGGTCAACTTTCTAAAATCGTGGTTTAGCCTTGAAGAGATCAAAGACGAAAGCAAGAAGTTAAGTGAACGTTTCCTGGAATTCCTTGAACTAAAACGCTTTAAAGAAGCTCTTGGTACAATTGAGTATCTGCAACTGCTTGTATTTGCAATCGAAGATGACAAGGAAAACCTAAAAACGACCATAGAAATTAGTCAAGATTTACAAAAATTGACAGAGGCTGCTGAAGCTACGTTTTATAAAGAGAAAACAAAAAAAATACTCCTTGAACAGTGTCTAAATGCTGTTGAGGCAGAAAAATTTGAGGAAGCCGTACAAAGGCTTGAAGAAGTGTTGAAAATTGATTCTAAGTATGAGGACGGTTGGATATTGAAAGGACGGGTTCTCGAAAAATTGGGTAGGTTGGAAGAGGCAGAATTAAGCTTTGATCAGGCTCTACTCATCAATCCAAAGAATATTACTACTTTATTGGAACGTGGGTTTAATCAACTAGAAAGAGGTAAAGATGACGCTGCTATTAGTAGTTTTGACCAAATATTGAGCATCACTCCTAATAATAAACCTGCCTTACTCGGACGTGGTCAAGCTCAACTTCGCTATGATTATCAACACAATAAGTTAGAGAATATTGGTGCTTCAATTAAGTTCTTTACCCAGGTATTAAAGACTGACCCAGAAGATGAAATAGCGAAAGAGGCATTAGTTAGTGCCTATTGGGGAGTATTTCTCTCAGAACTGATGAATGACAATATTGAATCAGCAGTGCAAAATTGGAAACTCGGTCTAGCATATTTCAATAATTACTCGGGTCCGAGCAAACAAGCGTTGTTGAATTTAGCATCATCGATCTTCAACCAATTTGCTGAAGCAGGGCATATAAATTTTGCCCAAAGATTAATCCGTGAATCTCATCTGGAAGACCAGTTCTTTCCCCTAGTCCGGGCGATTGACTACCTGAAAACCGGCGACGAAGCCCTGATTGAAAAACTCTCGCCTGAAGTGCGGCAAATCGTGGAGCAGGTCGTTGAAAAGCTTCGACCATCGGTTACTGAAGCACTGAACAGAAATGTCAGCAAACCAGTTCGGAAAGCGACCCCCAGACCACGACATCGCAGTCGAAAACAACTTGATAAAACGTGATTTGTCGAATGACAGAAAATTTGGGACCGTTGGGATTTGGGGCTCTCAATCTTCGAACTTTTGGCCTGGTTCATCTCTTTTGTTTTCCTCTGAACCTTGAACCCTGAGAATTTGTCCTAAGAAACAAAACATCTTCTTGCGCGGGGTTTTGCCGGCGTACTAGAAAAAGTCAGATCAATGCTTTCATCATCCGCACCCCGGCTTCGCCAACGTCTCCTACTCCCGCTTCCTGGATTTCCTCTTTGACCTGCTCCATTTCCAGTTTCACTCACTGCATTCTCTCACCATATTCATCACGCTCCCTGCTGACATCCCACACCCCAGCAGATCCTTCAGGGTTTGTTTGGTTCTTCCCACTGGTGCCTCCACCACCTGTCGGCGCTCGACTCGCCTGACCGCCTCCCCTCTCAAATCCTCCTCGCAATGCCGGCGCTCTTCCACTCCAGTCACCACCAGTGATAAGAAACCCAAGTCGGATTCGTAGAACAACGTCTATTTTTCCACCTGTTACCAAATTAGAATTGACATTTTTATAAAGTTCAGTAGTCTCGTCGGTGTTACCAAATTATAAGCCTGGACAGGTACCGCATGTACAATCTCTCGACAGGTATAGATTTCTCTGTTCCGTTTTCACCGCTCGATTTGACAATGGCACGCGAAGAGCTTGGTCTCAGCATGAGAGAACTGGCCGAAAAGCTTGGTCTGTCTGTCGCAGCTATTTCTCGATGGGAGAGTTCCAACCGGGAAATGACCTATTCAGAGATATTGAGATGGGCATTAATCCGTCTCAAAGAAATCCGTAATCAAGAAGAATCGGAGGAACAAATCAATGAGCGGGGAGGAACTCAAAGTCATACGGAAGCGGATGGGATTACAGGAGGCAATGATGGCAAAAATTCCAGGTACGGTCAGGAGTGCTGAGATTCCAAACC
>CAZXCE010000596.1:0-5447 GCA_964639175.1 uncultured Clostridia bacterium | reverse complement strand
GAAGAATGAAGAATGAAGAATTGAGAATGAAGAATGAAGAATTGAGAATGAAGAAAGTGGTGAGTGGTTAATGATTAGAAATCAATACTTTCGAAGAAGAACCAAGAACTTTCTTCATTCTTCATCGAGCAGTTCACGGACACGTGACAACAATTGAGTGATGGAAAACGGCTTAGGCAGAAACGCGGTGCCTTCTGTCAGGAGTTTTTGAACCGAGACCAGGCCTTCGGTATATCCGGAAATATAAATCACTTTCATGTCAGGTCGGAATTCTCTGATCTGGTGACTTAATTCGATGCCGCCCAGTCGGGGCATCACAATATCGGCAATCAATAAATGGATTGGTTCTGGGTAATTTTTGGCCATATCTCGGGCCAGGGTGCCGTCTCCGGCTTCAAAAACTTTGTATCCCAAATCTGACAAAATATCGCGCGCCAGGTTTCTCACCGCGGGTTCATCTTCAACCAGGAGGATCGTTTCCGTCCCACGAAAGATCTGAAGTGGCAAACTGGGAAGGGTCCCCCGGCGATTGGTTTCCTGCCAGACTGGAAAAAACACTTTGAAGACGGTTCCAACGGTTGGTTCACTGTAAAAAGTGATGTGCCCTTGATTTTGTTTGACGATGCCATAGCAGGTGGAAAGGCCAAGCCCCGTGCCTTTTCCTGGTTCTTTAGTTGTGAAAAAGGGTTCGAAAATATGTTCAAAGTTATGTGGCGCAATCCCAACTCCGTTATCACTCACAGCCAACATGACATAGGGGCCGGGGATCAGACCCGTGGTTTGCCGGTTAAACTCAGGTCCTAATTCAACCGCTTGGGTTTCGATAACCAGCGTGCCACCTGTGGGCATTGCGTCACGGGCGTTGACAATGAGGTTGATCAGGATTTGTTCAAACTGGCTGGCGTCAATTTTAATTTTCGGCAGGGCCGGTGCCAAAATGGTTTTGACTTCGATATGCTCGCCAATGAGCGGAAGGATCGTGTCCTGCATCCCTGTGATGCGTTCATTGAGGTTCAGAATATGCGGTTCGATGGTTTGTTGCCGGGCAAAGGCCAGTAACTGGCGGGTCAGCGTGGCACCTCGTTCAGCCGAACTGATGATGCTGAGCAACGATGACGTAGCCGTTGCGTCCTCTTCGTGCTGAAACCGGCGTTTGAGCAACTGGGTGTATCCCAGAATGATCGTCAATAGATTGTTGAAGTCATGGGCAATCCCCCCAGCCAGTCGCCCGATGCTTTCCATCTTTTGAGATTGGGTCAGGTGACCTTGCAAGAGTTTGTATTCAGTGATGTCGAGGTGCGTGCCGGCGGCTCGAACTGGCTTTCCACTGGCTGAACGTTCGATAACCTTGCCGCTCAGGAGAAACCATTTCCACGCGCCGTTTTTCGCCTGCAGTCGTTGTTCGGTTTGGAAAAATGGAATGAGGTTGTTGAGGTGAGCCGCGATGCTCTCTTCAACCTGTGGGCGATCATCCAGGTGGGTCAGATGGAGCTGGTACTGAAAGGTAGGTTCAATCTCATCAATTGAATAGCCAAGCATTTCAGTCCAGCGCTGGCTATAGGTCACTTTATCGCTTTCAAGGTTCCAATCCCATAACCCCAGATTGGCGCCCTGCAACACCAGTTCGAGGCGCTGCTCGGTTTTTAATAAGGCACTCTTGGCCCGTTTGCGTTCGGTGATGTCGGTAATGACCAGAACAAATCCAATCACATGGTCATTCTGGTTGCGTTTGTAATTCCAATCCACCTGCAGGTCAATCGGACGGTCAAATTTGGTTAACGTTTCAATTTCGAGTGTGAATGGAATCGGTTGTTCATCGAGAAATGATTCAAACTGAGCTTTGAGTGTGGGCGAACCATAGGGTTGGAGCAGTAACCAGGCACTGTGACCGACCACTTCACCGCCGGTATAGTCAAAAATGTTATGCGCATAGGCATTGGCAAAGGTAATCAGCCCATCGGGTTGGATTTCCAGGATTCCATAGGGGATCGTCTCAACCAGCAGGGCAATTTGTCGCTGGCTTTCCAACAGCGCCTGACTCGCCAGCTTGCGCTCGGTCACATCGAGGCAAACCCCTCGTAACTGGGTCAGGGTTCCAGATTGGTCAAACACACCAGCCACGATTTCAGCAATAAATATTGACTGACCGTCTTTTCTAAAAACCTCAACTTCAGGGTAAAAAAGTCGCTTGTTCAAACATAAATCGGTCAGGAACGCGTCGTGGTCTCTCAAGGTTGAATACCACGACGCCATGCTGTGTTGTTTGGCTTCCTCTGGCGTCTCAAACCCGAACATGGTGGCAAAAATCTGGTTGCAGGTAATGAGCGTGCCATCTGGCTGCGAAATATAATTTCCAGTGAGGTCGGCCTCAAACATTTCGCGATAGCGTTCTTCACTCTCCAACAGTGCCCGTTCGGCCTGTTTGCGTTCGGTGATATCGCGAACCAGGCTGATGATTTCATTGTCAGGAAAGGGTAAAAATCGAGCTTCAAAATGGCGGTCGGGGCCAGGCTGGTTATGGAGCGAATATTCGACGGTTGCCATTTTGTCGGTTTGATGCACCCATTGCATGGCCTGAAGCAACGGGTCAGCAACATCAGGAGGTAACAGCGTACCGATGCGCTGCCCAAGCAACTCACTGGTCGTGACGTTATAATCGGCAGACGATCCGGCAAAGAAATCAACAATTTTACCGTCGAGGTTCAACCGAAACATCTGGTCGGGAATGGCCTCAAACACGGCCTGGAGTTCAGCCGTCTTTTCACGGAGCGCCACTTCGGCGCGTTTGCGTTCGGTGGTATCACGGCTGATGACGACCCAATAAACGTGGCCGCGTTTGTTGGCAAAGGGAACAATGCTCGATTCAACCCAAAACTCGGTGCCTTCTTTGCGGTAATTGATGGCCTCGGTCACCACTGGTTTTTCGTGCAGGCGGATTGCCCGAAACCGCGCCACTTCAGCCGGATCCGTTTTGGGGCCATATAAAATAGTTGGTGGTTTGCCTAAGACTTCATCCGGGTCATACCCGGTTAACCGGCTAAAGGCGTCGTTGACATAGGTGATGACCAGGGTTTGCGGGTCAGTCAGGCTGGGCTCAAGAATATAGATGCTGTCCTGGGCATGAACCACGGCTGACCGGAAGAGATGGAGCTGTTCTTCGGTGCGTTTGCGTTCGGCAATTTCCACTTTCAAGTCACGATAGATGACTTCAAATTGCTGATTGCGTTCATAGACCCGATATTCGAGAAATTCATTGAGCCGCTGAAGATTTTCACTGGCTTGCTGGGCGTCGGTCACATCCTGATTCATCACCAGCGCCGCCGCAAAGGTATGGGACTCGGTCCAGATGGGGATCGCTGAATTCAAAATCGAACGTCGGTTGCCATTGAGATATTCAATGGTTACGACCTCTTCATTGAGCGACGTCTCGCTTTGGGTGATGGCACGGGCAATCGCCCACTCATGGGCTTTAACCTGACGGGTGGTTTCAGTTGACCACACTGCCTGTGGGCCCTTGATATTGCTCGACGCCTGTTTGACGCCCGCCCACATCTGTTGCCCGGCCAGGTTTTCATAGAGAATGCTTCCCCCGCGGTCAATGATCCAGACGCCTATCGGGAGGACCCGTAAGACAGCATTGAGCAACTCGCCAATTGGCGTTGACTGGAAATTGTTTTCAACGATGGGGGTAGCTTCGACAATTTTCCGGGCTGCCGACATGCGAGCGCGGGTTTCCCGTTCACGCAGCAATTCCATAGCCCGTTTATAGCCGGATTCAAGCGCCCGCAATTGCTCGTTTTCTTCACGCAGTGCCTGAAGTTCTCGCAACAACGCTTCTCGTTCGACTTGAGAGGTGTGGGTTGAATCGTTCATCAGCTCGGAGTGGTAGATAGAGTTTCCGCTGTGCGGGCGGTGTGGTGGTCAAGGTTCAACTGCCGAATCGTTTCAACAACCAGATGCGCCTGCATTTGTAACTGCTGTTGGTGATCAGTAGTCAACATCGCCTGGGTCATCGGTGAGTAACGAATTTCCTGATAGGTTTCAAAAAACGTGCGAATCTGGTTGAGTGCGTCTGGTACATCAAGCCCTGAATCTCGGTTTTGGGTTGATGGTCCAGGCTCTGTGGTAACCCGGAGCATTTGTTCAACCCGATGAAAAAACTCCGTTATCGTTTCAGACTCCTCAATACTCAGCCCGGCGGTCTGAAACGCCGTGAATACGTCTCTCAATAAATCTTCGGCTGTGAGCGTGGTCGGTTGAGGATGGATCCAGGGAAACTGGTTCAAAAACCAGGTCGGGTTGAGTGCATTGAGCGAAAATTGGAATCTCAGTCTATATAACAGAAAACCAGCGATGGCAAAAGTCAGGCCGATTCCCCAGACCTTCAAGCCAGCATTTTTCATGTAGTTCCAGGGTTTTTGCAACAGATTCGCCAGATGGAGGTGGGCAATCGCCTGGATAAGCTGTTTTCCAGTCAGGCTCAACCAGGTAAATTTTTCCTTCCACCACCGGGCAAACCCCTGTTCCCGATCATAGTTGATTGCGGCTGGTGGCGTTGGGTCAAACGCTATCCAGCCGTGCGATTCCTGATCATAGACTTCACACCAGGCATGGGCGTGTTGCTGGCGGATAATCCACTGCCGACTGGTGTGATTGAGTTCCTGGCTGTAAAAACCAGCCGCCATCCGGGCTGGAATCCCCAGTGACCGCAACAGCAAGACCATCCCCGAAGCATAGTATTTACAATAGGCTGGCCGCCGATTCTGAATAAAATCAACGATTGGATCCCCGTGTGGATTAAGTTTGACATCGAGTGAATACACAAACTGGGTCCGGAAAAATGTTTCTACCTGGCGGGCGGCTTCCAGTGGTGAGTGCCGGTGAGAACCAACGACTTGATGGGCAATGGGCTGCAATTGTGTGGCCAGTGCAGGCGGAAGAGCGGTATTGAGGGTCAGTTCAACGGCTGAAAGGGGTGTTTGTGGTACCTGGTTGGGTTGAACGGGAAACGGGGCTGAAATCCGGTACTGGTTGAGGCTGGCGCCTGGAAAACACCAGATGGATGGTCCCCGGGCATATTTTAAATTGATGCTTTTCCCAACCTCAAACCCTGTGGTGCCATAACTCAATGGCAATACCCCGTGTAAATCAGCAAATACCTGAATCTGCCGGGTGAGAAGGCTGGGTGAAGGCTGGGGAGTCGGATCCTGGTTTGGGACAGGCGTCTGTGGGAATGAAACCTCTTGTGTCGTGTCAGTCGTGGTAATCCATTCATCTGGAATGGGTTGTGCCTGACCCTTTTCAGTTTCCCAGCCGCGCTCCGTATACGTTGAAAAGACCTGAGTGCGTAAATACCCTGGTGGCTTTACACCATCAACCGTGGCCACGATGGTCGGTTCAAGGCGCAGGTTGCTTTGGCGCGAAAGAATCAGACTTCCTGACGCACC
>CAZXCE010000595.1:0-5449 GCA_964639175.1 uncultured Clostridia bacterium | reverse complement strand
CTTCATTCTCAATTCTTCATTCTTCATTCCATCGTCTTTTATGCCCTTACTGCTGACCGGTAACTTGTTGCAAAGCACCCTGGATTGTGAAAAAAGAGGTTATCACGGAAAGGAACCTGAAAGTTTTTTTGAGGTTTGAACCGTCCTCTATGGATTTTTCATCTTTCATTCTTCATTCTTGGTTTCTTCATTTCTTCACACATAGGACCTTTCTGGCATGAATGAACCGACCAAACACCTTGGCGACATTCTGATTGTTGATGATAACCCTATCAATTTGAACCTGTTATCAGGCATGCTCGCCGAACACAAATACCGGGTTCGGGTGGCCACCAGCGGGAAACGCGCCCTGGCCGCCGTGCGAAGTTGTCTCCCGGATTTGATCCTGCTCGATATCACCATGCCGGAAATGGATGGGTATGAAGTCTGCCGCCAGTTAAAAGCCGACCCACAAACGCGGGATGTGCCAGTGATTTTTATCAGCGCCCTCGACGAGACCATGGATAAGGTCAAAGCTTTCCAGATTGGTGGGGTGGATTACGTCTCAAAACCATTTCAATTTGAGGAAGTCCTGGTTCGCATCGAAAATCAGCTTAAAATTTCGCGACTCCAACGCGAAATGGTGCAGAAAAACGCCGAACTCGAAAACGCCAACCTCAAACTCAAGGAACTCGACCGCATCAAAGCCAACTTTACGGCGATGCTGGTCCATGACCTCAAATCTCCGTTGAGCGTAGTCAAAGGCACGTTCGAGATGTTTGCGTTGGAAGAAAGTCTGACGGAACAGGGACAGATTCTCTTAACTTCTGCTGATCGCAGCGTAGATAAAATCCTCGATCTGATCAACGAAGTCCTCGAAGTCTTCCGATCCGAAGCCCAGGACCTGACCTTGAGCTGTAAAGTCGTAGACCCCACCCAGATTTTACAGGCGGCAGTTGAAGAAATCCGGCTGGCGGCGACCAGTCAGAATATTTCACTCACGGTCAATTTTGATCCGAATCTGCCCAAAATCCCGGTTGATGTCGGAAAAATTGAGCGGGTGTTTTCAAACCTGCTGTCCAATGCCGTGAAATTCACCCCTCCGGGCGGCTCAATTTCAGTTGAAACCGAAGTCAGTAGCGGCACCGGAGTTGAATCTGGGTCAACCTTCCTGGTGGTCAACATCACCGACACTGGCGAAGGTATTCCCGCAGATGTCTTGCCTTATATTTTTGACCCGTACCAGCAGGCGACCACCAAACGCTCAAAACTCGGTGTCGGGCTCGGCCTGGCCATTGTCAAACGAATCGTGGCCGCCCACGGCGGCAATGTGTCAGTCCGCAGCAAAGTCGGTGTCGGATCGTGCTTTACCGTTACCCTACCAACGGCTGGAAGCTGAAAAACCCTTGGGCTAAGGGCTGAGGGCTGAAAAAACTCTTGGGCTAAGGGCTAAGGGCTGAGGGCTTGGCTGAAGAAAAGGAGTTTAACCTCTGACCCGACTTCTTCAGCCCCTAGCCCAATGTCTTCAGCCCCCAGCCCCTAGCCCTACTTCTTCAGCCTCCAGCCCGCTATCTTCAATCCCAACCTCTATTTACTGACCCAGGCCATCATTGCCGCGGTGTAGCGCGGACCCGCAATTCCTGGCGGGAATAATCGGTCAAGTTCCTCAAGCTCATCAGTTGAAAGCTCGACATCCAGGGCACCCAGGTTGTCTTCAAGGTACTTCATCCGCTTGGTACCGGGAATTGGCACAATATCTTCGCCCTGGGCCAGCACCCAGGCCAGAGCTAACTGAGCCGGAGAACAGCCTTTCCGGACGGCCAGTGCTTTGACATGAGCGGCCAACTCAAGATTTTTCTGGAATGCTTCGTCTTGAAAGCGCGGGTTGGTTCGGCGAAAGTCATTGGCACCAATCTCAGCCGTGCTTTGGATGGTACCGGTGAGAAATCCGCGTCCAAGCGGACTAAACGGGACAAACCCAATTCCCAGTTCGCGGCAGGCAGTAAAGACGCCATTGGTTTCCGGGTCCCGCGTCCAGAGTGAAAACTCGCTCTGCAAGGCCGTGATTGGATGAACTGCTGCCGCGCGACGCAATGTTTCAGGGCCGGCTTCAGACAGTCCCAATGCTCGAACCTTTCCCGCCGTGACCAGTTCGGCCATCACACCAACGGTTTCTTCAATTGGGAAAGCCGGGTCCACTCGATGTTGATAGAACAAATCTATGGTTTCAATTCCCAGTCGGCGCAGGCTGTCGTCACAAACCTTGCGAATGTTGTCTGGCGAACTATCCAGACCCGTCGCTGTTCCGGTTTGAGGGTCAATCCGAAAACCAAATTTGGTGGCAATGACGAGTTTTTCACGTGGGATTTCGCGCAGGAAACGGCCCAATAATTCTTCGTTTTTGTAATGTCCGTACATTTCGGCGGTATCAAGGAAATTTCCGCCAAGCTCCACATATCGGTGGAGAACCCGCATGGATTCGGCATCGTCAGGCACACCGTAGGCGTGTGACATTCCCATACAGCCCAGGCCCAGTGCCGAGACAACCAGACCATTTTTTCCAAGTTTGCGCTGCTTCATCAACTGTCTCCTTTGATCACTATTTCTGAAAACTGAGAATGTCTGGTCAACAGAAAGTTATTGCCAGACCAGAGGTTTTGATTCAGTTCCCCAACTATGTTGCCACCCTCCGGCGAGTGCAAATCATCTTTCCTTCTTCTTTTTCTCCAGGCCCACCTGGTGGAACGTTAACTGGATTCCAGGAACTAATTTCCCCACCTGGTGTCCAACTCGACCAAGGCTTCCGAACAAATCACACATTGGAGGTAGACGGCTATGCGTCGAACAGGACAGGTGTGTCTTCTGGTTGGGTTGATGACCTTATTTATTGGAGGGATACTCTGGCATTTTCAGTCAACGGTTCAGGCTGACGACCCCATTGATCCAGGTGGCGGGACGTTGATCATCCTCGATAGCGCGGGGAACCCAGGTGCCAGTTGCCCGCTTCGCAAAACCGAAGTTTCTGCCAGCATCAGCGGCCCGATTGCCCGAGTCAACGTTACCCAAATTTTTTATAACCCCACCAATCAACCCATTGAAGCCATTTACCTTTTTCCACTCTCAAATCATGCGGCAGTTGATGGGATGAACATTCATATTGGTTCACGCCGGATTGTCGGCAAAATCAACCGCCGCGAAGAAGCCGAGCGCATCTACCACGCGGCACGCCAGTCGGGACATACGGCGGCCTTGCTGACTCAGGAACGGCCCAATGTGTTTACCCAATCGGTCGCCAATATTGGCCCGAAGGAAGTGATTCGGGTTGAAATTACGTATGCCGAAACCCTGGCCTATGAAAACGGCCAGTACCAGTTTGTCTTTCCAACTGTGGTTGGCCCACGGTACCAGCCGGTCTCAAGTTCACAACCAGCCCTGATTCAGCCGCCAGTGACAACCCGGCCCGGCCATACGCTTTCGATCTCTGTCACGATTGATGCCGGTAAACCAATTCAACACCTTGTTTCAACCAGCCATTTGATCAAGACAACCACGGCTTCTGATCACTCAAAATCCACAGTTCAACTCCAACGAACCGATGAAATTCCAAATCGGGATTTTATTCTCACGTATCAAGTTGCGGAAGCTGAGATTTCAGACGTTTTACTGACGCATTGTGAAAATAACGATGGATATTTTACGTTTCTGCTCCATCCGCCACATCAAGCCAGAGAAGCCGATATTTCTCCAAAGGAAATTGTCTTTGTGGTTGACACGTCAGGATCTATGTCTGGCCCACCACTCGAAAAAGCCAAAGAATGTATTTTCCACTCCCTGGCCCATCTCAATCCACGTGACACATTTAACCTGATCACTTTTGCTGGCCATACCTCAGTCTTGTTTCCAGAACCAGTGCCAGCCACACCTGAGAATATCGAGCAGGCCAAATCCGTTCTGGACTACCAGGTTGGTGGTGGCGGGACGGAAATGATGCCAGCCATCCGAGCCGCGCTGGCACCGTCTGACGAACAGGACCATCTGCGTATCGTGTGCTTTATGACCGATGGCTATGTGGGCAACGAATTTGAAATCCTGGGTGAAATTCAATTGCACCCAAATGCCCGTGTTTTTTCTTTTGGAGTTGGTGAAGGCGTCAATCGGTTTTTGCTCGATACAATGGCGCTGGAAGGTGGAGGCGAGGCTGAATATGTCCAGCTCACTGCAGATGCGGGAACAGTTGCCTCCAGGTTTTATGAGCGGGTGCGAAACCCACTCCTGACAGATGTTTGGATTGATTGGGGCAGGCTTGGAGTTCAACAGGTTTTCCCAATGCGGATTCCAGATTTGTTTTCAGCCAAACCCGTGGTTATCGCCGGGCGATATACCCAACCGGGCGCTGAAGTCATCCACCTGCATGGCAAACTGAGCGGTCGTCCATTTGTCCGAGCCATCAAGGTTGAACTCCCAGCACGCAATTCAGACCATGAGGTGTTACGGACACTTTGGGCCCGCAAAGCGCTTGATCATCTGCAATCAGAAGCCTTTGGAGAAACCCAGGGGTATGGATCTTCAGAACTAAACAAAAAAGCCATTACTCAATTGGGGCTTATCTACCGCCTCATGACTCAATACACTGCGTTTGTTGCAGTTGAAGAAACACCCCGCTTTGAAAATCAAACCCCGCTCACCTACCTGGTGCCTGTGGCTGGCCCAGAAGGAACCGGATTTGCACCGACGTCGACAGGGTCCTCTTCTGGAGAAACCGCTCCGGAAGATTTTTCAACCAGCGGAATACTCAAAAAATTAGGGCTCCAGCTCGTTGGGTTGATCATGAGTCTGTTCGTGGCTTCAATCTATTGTCTGGCAATTGGAGTCGAGCGCTGGCTCACCTATGCCACGGTCAAACATCAAAATCGGCGGTTGAAAAAGCACCTTCGGGAATTGCCAGTGAATGGTGATCTCCGGCAAACACTTGACACAATTGCTGCTTTTCCGAAAAGCACAATTGGCCGGGTTCTGACCGCCGGGTTGATGGAAATGAGGCAACCGGATTTTAGCAGCCTTTCCAGTTATGCCCGGTTTGAGACAGTCCAAAATCGAATTCGCCAGGCGCAAATCCACGAAACACAACACTTACGGCAAGGACTTAGGGAATTATCAACGGCTGGCTGGCTGGCCATTCTGACTGGCTGGGCTGGAGGGATATACTTTGGTTATCGAACAATACTCTATGTCTTCTTCACCAAATACACCTACGCTTTCAGTCTCGGCGAGCTTTCAGAACAACTGCTTCCAATCCCATTTGGGCTCGTGGTTGGTATTGCTGCGCTTTGGATGTACACGTGGTTGAATGCCAGCGTCCAGCGGCAGGCCCTTGAAACCGAAACTTCGGTGGCTGAGGTGATCAAAGAGATTCAGGTAACGGATATTTCCGAATTTTATTATAATTTATAAAATCGGTGTCACCTGGCGG
>CAZXCE010000594.1:0-5507 GCA_964639175.1 uncultured Clostridia bacterium | reverse complement strand
AGTCAGTAGTCGAGCGTTAGGGTTTTGAATCGCCTGTCAAGTGTATTTGATTCTATTTAAGTCAGTTATAAACAATTTTTCCTAAGGAATCTCCAAACCAAAACATACTGGTTTTGTCTACTGACTTATCAACTACTGACTACTGACTATTGACTATTGACTACTTGCTTCCATCATTTCATCAATCGCCGCACCAGCGGGGATCATGGGGAACACGTTTTCGGCAATGTGGCATTCACAGTGCAGCAACGCCGGACCCGGCGTGGCCAGCCACTCGCGAAGGGTAGATTCAACGGCTTCGGGCTCAGTGAGTTTGAAGGATGTCAGCCCGTACGCCACCGCAATTGCGGCAAAGTCGGGGTTGTCGCGCAAATCAACCGCTGAATAGCGGCCTTGATAAAAAAGTTCCTGCCACTGACGGACCATTCCAAGGTATTTGTTGTCCATCACAAGCACTTTGACGGGCAGTTTATGGCGTTTGAGCGTCGCAAGCTCAGCAATTGACATTTGAAAACCGCCGTCTCCGACCACCGCCACCACCAGCCGATCCGGGCAGGCAAACTGCGCTCCGATAGCCGATGGAACGCCAAAGCCCATGGTGCCGAGTCCACCGGAAGTAATGAAATTTCGCGGATCAATCGGACGTGCCCGCTGGGCAGTCCACATCTGATGCTGACCGACATCGGTCGTGACGATTGCGTTTTCAGGCAGAAGTTGAAAGAGGGTATCGAGGACATCAGTGGGCGGGATCTGGCTGCGGTTGAGCGATTCGGGGAGTTTTAACCCATCACCGGGGGCAAAGGCTTCGGCCTGCCATTCGGAGGAGGTTTGATAGGGCTCCTGATCCAGCTCTTCGAGCCACAGCGCGAGCACCTCGCCTAAATCAGCGTGAATGCCCAAATCAACCGGGATGAGCTTGTTGATTTCAGCCTGATCAATATCCACGTGGATGATCTTCGCCTGTTTGGCAAAGCGATCAGGGGCGCCCGTCACCCGGTCGTCAAAGCGCATGCCAAGAGCAATCAACAGATCACATTTGCCGACGGATTTGTTGGCGCGGCGCAGACCATGCATCCCGAGCATTCCGAGGTCATATGGGTATTCGTACGCCGTCGAACCCAATCCATGCACGGTTGACGTCACAGGGATTCCAGTCCGGTCACAAAACTGCCGGAAGAGTTCCACGGTTTCCGGACCGGACATCTTGCATCCGCCACCCACGAGCACGAGTGGTTTTTCTGATTCCTGCAGCAGGCGCATGGCCTCTATCGCCAGTTCGGTATTGAGTTCCGGACGATGCCGGTAGCCTGGAATCCGGGTTCCGGCTTCGGTGGCCAGCGGCAGGTCGGTTTTTTTGATCAGAACATCTTTGGGAATATCAATAATCACCGGGCCCGGTCGGCCTGAACGGGCAATGTAAAATGCCTCGGCAATGGCGGTTGAGAGTTCTTCGACCGTCCGTGGCAGCAGCGTTTGTTTGGTGATGGCCGTCGAAATTCCGACCACATTGGTTTCTTGAAACGCATCGGTGCCGATCAGGTGTGTCGCCACCTGACCCGTGATCGCCACAATTGGTACCGAATCCATCCAGGCATCGGCCAGCCCGGTGATGAGGTTGGTCGCACCCGGCCCGGAGGTCGCAATACACACCCCGACTTTGCCCGTGACTCGGGAATAGCCTTCGGCGGCGTGAACGGCGGCCTGTTCGTGACGAGTGAGAATGTGTTGGAGTGGCGCGTCGTAGAACGCGTCATAGAGGGGCATAATTGCACCGCCCGGATACCCAAAGACAGTGTCAACCCCGTTCCTGACGAGTGCTTGAATAACGATGTCAGCACCGCTATGCTGTGCCATATACGGTTTTCTCCTAGAGGCAAAATTAGGTGATCAGAAGCGTTTCAGCAGGACTGCCCTCCTGCTGAAACCGCCGTAGAAAATGAAAAAGCCACCTGCTCGCGTCCGGCGGCAGGTGGCTTTGAGTTTTTAACTCGTTGTTCCTAAAGCTTAGGAAGCCACCGCCGCCGTCATAATGACGCTAATAATCCCTACGATTACCAGGATTACTACAGAAGCAGTGGCCAGAGTAGACACAACTGTGTTCACGACACCGAGCGTGATGCTCAAGAATCCAGACCGGGTTTTCCGTGATGTTGTCTGAAAAGTGTTTTGGCTACGATTCATAAGGTGATTCCTTCGCGGAAGCGAAAGGCGCGTGATTGGCGCTCAGACTACTCCGCTTTTTTTGATTCAGTCAAGCAAATTCGAACCAGAGCACCGGATCTTTTATCCCGGCCTCAACATACTGACACACCCGCTTGCCAAAATCAGATGTCGAAATGGCCCGGTACGCATCGGTTAAATCTGCGGTTCGAAAGCCATTATCGAGTGCGACGGAAACAGCCGTCTCGATGAGTTTGGCTTCGGCTTCAAGATGAAATGAATGGCGGAGCATCATGGCCACCGACAAAATTGCGCCAATCGGATTGGCCTTCCCCTGCCCGGCAATATCGGGGGCCGAACCATGAACCGGTTCATAGAGCCCTGAGCTATCGCCCAGACTGGCTGAAGGGAGCATCCCCAGCGAACCAGCCAGCACAGCGGCTTCATCGCTCAAAATATCGCCAAAGAGATTTTCAGTCAGCACCACATCAAACCGCTCAGGATGTAAAATGAGCTGCATGGCGCAGTTGTCCACATACATATGCTCAAGGGCGATGTCCGGGTACTCACGGGCCACTTCGTTGACAATTTCGCGCCAGAGCTGGGACGTTTCCAACACATTGGCTTTATCAACCGAAGTCACTTTCTGGCGGCGTTTGCGGGCGGCTTCAAAGGCAACTTTGGCCACGCGCCGGACTTCGTGTTCGCTGTAGACGAGCGTGTTGAGCGCGACCCGTTCACCGGTTTCAGTTTGGGCACGAAAGCGCGGCTCACCAAAATACAGCCCGCCAGTCAATTCGCGAACAATCATCAGGTCTACACTCGCGGTTGAACGCAGCGGCGAAAAATGAGCCAGCGAGGGATACGACGTCACCGGGCGCAAATTGGCATAGGTCTGCATGCGTTGCCGCAGGGCCAGCAATCCGGCTTCCGGGCGCTTTTCAAACGGCACCGTGGCAAATTCCGGAGAACCAACCGCACCGAGCAAGACCGCGTCGCTTTTGAGCGCCGCTTCAAGCGTCACGTCCGGCAGCGGTTCGCCGTATTCACGAAGGGCTACCCCACCAATCGGCTGCTCTGAAATCTCAAAATCGTGGCCGAAACAGTCTTCAATTGTTTTTAGCACTGAAAGGGCTTCGCACGTGACCTCGGGTCCAATGCCATCGCCTGGGAGCACTACAATATGTTTGGTGTCAGTCTGAACCATAAAGAGAATGAAGAATGAAGGAGTCAGTACCACCTGCGTTAGCGGGTGGGTCTAAGCATTAAGAATGTTATTGATCTCATTGGGTTTACACTGAGTACCACACCCAACTGCTTCAGCCCTGGTTTTTTCAGCCCCGAGCCCCAAGCCCGATTTCTTCAGCCCTGGTTTTTTCAGCCTGAGACTTCCGAGCGACGACGTAGGGAAGTAACCCACCAGCCGCCAGCAACTCCTGGGCAAATGTCGAAAGCGGGACAAATCGGTATTCCGTGCCCTGGGTTTGATTGCGAATGATGCCGGCAGCCGGGTCAATCCACAGCCAGTCATTGGGATTGACGGCGCTGGCTTCGGGGCATTCGATAATCAGAAAACCATTGTTAATGGCGTTGCGATAAAAAATCCGTGAAAAACTGGAGGCAATCACGGCTGAAACACCGGCGCCACGTAGCGCCCAGACCGCGTGTTCACGCGAGGAACCACAGCCGAAATTCTCGCCAGCCACAATGATGTCACCTTTTTGCACCCGGCCTGTAAACGCCGGGTCAATGTCTTCCATCGCGTGGCGGGCCAGGGTTGGTTCATCGCTGGTGTTTAAATACCGCGCCGGAATGATCTCGTCGGTGTTGATGTGATCGCGAATGTAAACGTGAGCAGTGCCTTCAAGTGCCATAACGGTAGGGTTCAGGGTTCAGGGTTCAGGGTTCAGGGTTTCGAATTAGGCGCGGTTCAAAGCAACAGCGCCCTTACACTTTTTTGGTCCTTTATGTCTTTTTTGTCCTTTTCCTATCTGACAACCCCGGCCCCGTTCAGAAAAGGGCGTGGGTCAGTAATCACGCCGGTCAGTGCCGAAGCGGCAACGGTTGCCGGGCTGGCCAGATAGACTTCGCTCTTGGGGCTGCCCATCCGACCGACAAAATTTCGATTGGTGCTGGAGATACATTTTTCACCGGCGCCGAGCACGCCCATATGACCGCCCAGACAGGCACCACAGGTCGCGGTTGAAACAACACAGCCAGCATCGGCAAAAATTTCAAGCAATCCTTCGCGCAGGGCCTGCCGCCAGATGTCGCTGGTGGCCGGGACCACCATGGTGCGTGTGCCTCTGGCAACTTTGCGGCCTTTCAGAATCTGCGCTGCAATCCGGAGGTCTTCAATCCGGGCGTTGGTACAGGAACCGATATATGCCTGATCAACTTTGATCCCCATCGGCTCGACGTCACCGATAAACCGACCATTGCTTGGCAGGTGTGGTAGGGCCACGATGGGTTCCAGCTCGTCAGCCTGAATCCGAATATGGTGAGCAAAAGTGGCATCCAGGTCAGAAGCAAAAATCTTAAACTCAGTCTGGCCACGTTCAGCCAGATAGGTCTTCGTCGTTGAATCGGCGGCGATAATGCCGGTTTTCCCTCCAGCCTCAATCGCCATGTTGCAGAGCGTCATCCGGCTTTCCATTGACAGTCCGTCAATGGTTGAGCCGGTAAATTCCATGGCGGCGTACCGCGCACCATCCACACCGATTTTGGAGATGATGTAGAGCATCAAATCCTTGGCATACACTCCCTCAGGCAGTTCCCCTTCCAGCTCAAACCGAAGTGTTTCCGGCACCTTAAACCACAACTCACCCGTGGCCAGCACGGCGGCCAGATCGGTGCTTCCAATTCCAGTGGCAAATGCCCCAAACGCCCCCAGCGTTGTCGTGTGCGAATCAGCACACACGGCGGTCATCCCTGGCAAGATATGGCCTTTTTCAGGAATCAGCGCGTGACAGATGCCGTGGTTGCCAAGTTCATAATAGCGCTCGATTCCCTGATCAATTGCCCATTCGCGTAGTTCTTTGGTGAGTTGCGCCGTTTGAATATCCTTGTTCGGCACAAAATGATCCGGCGTGACCACAATTCGTTTGGGATCAAACACTTTGGTAATCCCAAGTTTGGCCAACATCCTGATGGCCGGCGGTGTGGTGACTTCGTGAGCGACCACCAGATCAATCTCAGCGTTGACGATTTCGCCGGGCTGGACGGTTTCACGTCCACAGTGGGCCGCGAGGAGTTTTTCAGTGATGGTTTGCGGTTGAGCAGGCATGGGGTTCAGGGTTCAGGGTTCAGGGTTTAGGGTTCAGGGTTTGAAAAGACAAAAAGGACGA
>CAZXCE010000593.1:0-5521 GCA_964639175.1 uncultured Clostridia bacterium | reverse complement strand
GGCATCCAGGACATTGACAGCATACAACGACTGCAAGAGATGAAAGGTATTTCCACCGCCAACCGCAATCGCTTGAGCCTCAGTTACCGCTTGAATCGGATCGCCGGCTTCGTGCAATGAGACAATCTGATATCCCATTTGACCAAATCGGTCACGAACCAGCCGGGTATATTCGGCATATGATATCCGAACCCCGGCAAATGGAACAAATACCACAGTTTGGACCTGATCTCCCAGAAAATCCCGCAGGACGGTTTCAGCGTGATCCAGATAGCCCAATCCCTCAGTTTTTGAATTACTCAACAGCAACAGGCGCTGATGTGTCATCGTCAACCAAGCCTCCGCTTATGAATGAAAAGAAATAATACCAGTTTGTAGTCAATAGTCAGCAGTCAGTAGTCAGTAGTCAGTAGTTCACTAAGTTCATTTTATTGAACGGCTTGACTGTCTTCTAATAAGGAGATTTTATTGTCAACAGATATGACCTGCTGAAGAATCAAGAAACGACTGACGACCAATGGCTACTATTTTGACTGCCAATTGCCAATCTTTCAAAGAAAAAGCCTGATTCCAACACAATTTTATCGGTTGGAATCAGGCAGAATCGGCGAAGTATAAATTATGCTGTAAGTAATGGAACTGCTATCCAGTTGAATACCAGTTATTTAACTGTTCTCAGCGACCACAACTCAATCCCATGTCATTTCTCTTGAACAGCGTTTTGTCTGACAACTCGCTCCTCACGCCTCAGGCTATTTAATTCTCCTGAATGAACCACGTCACGGTATTGGTTCGTGTTCGGCCTTCAGCATCTTTTCCAGTAAAGGTGAGTTGTTGCGCCCCAAGGACGGCAGTTTTCTTCACTTTATAGGTAAACGACACCGTTGAACCCGTGGCGGACTGTGAAGCTGGGGACAGTTTAATTTTGAGTGCCTTGGTGTCTGGCGCCGTGATGGTCACCGGGCCGGTAAATCCGCCGGTCCGATCAATCTTGACGACCAGTGTTCCCTTCTCACCACGGAACCCAACCAGTTCAGGAGACTCAAAATCAAGGGTAAAATCATTGTTACCAGCAATGGTAAAGACCCCACTGGTGGCGCTTGAGATATTTCCGTCAGCATCAACCGCAGTGACCCGGATGACGGCGCGGGTTGACTCTTTGCGGGAAGTAAACCAGCCATAATCCTGGACTGAACCCTCCACACCAGTGGCAATTTGAGCCGTAAACGTCTGACCGCCATCGGTAGACAGTTCAACATCGTGATAGCTCAGGCCAGAATCATCACTTGAGGTCCAGCGAATCGTGAACGGTGCCCCGGCAGTGATAACTTCATTTTCAGATGGGGACAGAACCGCGGCTGAAGGTGGAATGGTATTGCCACCAGATGTGCTCCCGGCTGATATCAGGGCGCGAATCAACGCATTTGGTCGGCGGTTGCCACTTAACACAAGCTGGCTGAACGAAACCGCATTATTGGTTGACACAAAGGTTCGTTGCTGAGAAGCGCTACTGGTATCAAGACTAAACCCAACCCCGGCGGCTGGATTTGGTAACTGGTAGCCGACAAAAAAGTCACCGGCATTGATCGTTGGCCCATTGGTCAGTACAAAGTCAGCAAACGAAGCAGTTTGCGGGATTGTGATCTGCTGGTTGACCAGGAAGGTCGGGTTTCCTGGCGGTTGAGCGGCACCCGTCGGGTTGGTAAATACCAGCAATTTGACTGACCGCCCAACGGGACTTGATTGACCTGAGAATTGAGTAAATCGGATCCGAACCCGGTCAAGCTTTGCCGGATAACTGGTTGGCGTCAGTCGGTTGACCACAATCGCATTGCTTTGGACCAGCCCGGTTTCAAGCGTGCCGTCATCAACTTTGAGTTCAGTTGCGGTTTGGGGGGCTTGAATCGTGAAATTCTGATTACTGGCATCTGAACCGGCATTATTCACGGCATCAAAAGCGGTGACTCGCAGTCGGGCAGTTGTCGTGGCGGCTCCGGAAGGCACCGTAAACACAAAACTTCGCACCGTGCCGGCTAATCCTGAAGCAAGTGTCACAGAAAAACTGCTCCCGCCATTGGTTGAGAGGGCGATGTCCTGGCGGGTGATGCCAACATTGTCGCTGGCGGTCCAGGTGGCAGTAAAAGTGGCGGTACTGGTCAATGTCTCGCCGCCGTTGGGTGAAGTCACCGTTACGGTTGGCGCCTGGGTATCACCGCCACCGCCGGCATTCACAGTAAAATTCGTGGCGCTGGTGGCGGTTCCACCAGGCGTTGTGACTCGGATCAAACCAGTGGTGGCGCCGTTGGGTACGGTAGCACTGATTTGGGTGGCTGAATTCACCGTAAAGGCAGCATTGAGATTGTTGAAGCTCACCACCGAAGCGCCCGTGAAATTGGTTCCGGTGATGGTAACCGCCGTGCCCACAGTGCCGCTGGTGGGATTAAAACTGGTAATGGTTGGTGTCGCGGCACCGCCAGCCACCGGATAGATAAAAGCGGCACCGGCAATGTCATCGGTTCGAACGACCGCTCCGCGACCATCGCCGTGTGCCCGGAAAAACATGGTCGCATCGCGCAGGGTGGCATTGGCTTCATTCACGTTTTCCGATGAATGCCCGAGTCCAATGCTGTGGCCAACTTCGTGGGTCATTACTTCGGCCAGATTCGCGGGATTTCCCAGAAAACAATCAAAGTTGTTGTTAAAAGCCACATCGGCATCAATGATGCGGTTGAAAGTCCGGCCACTGACCACAATGGTCTGGTTGCTCGAAGTAAAACCACCAATGGCTAAAACGCCGCCGCAATTGACAGGATCGTCAATCTGGTTGAGCGGGTCATTAAATGAAATTGCGTTGACACCATCATTCTGGCGACCAACCGCTGTGGTCGTGCCTCCGCTTTGAAGGATCAATGACGCATTGGCAATATTGGTCCAGGCCGCCAGCGTCGCGGTAAATTCGGTCACGCCGTTTCCTGGAATTGGCGTTCCATTGTTGCGTGGCGGGTTATTGGTGTTGATTCGATAAATGACAGGGGTGTTGGTGTCAGCTTCAAACCAGCGCGAACCGCTGCCCAGCAAAGTAAATTTCGGCTGAAAACCACCAGCGGACGAAGATTCCAGATACTCGCGAGGAATCGTCACCAGTGGCCGTGAATCGTTGAGTTGATCAAACGCCATCACCCGATCTGCCTGGTGAGTCAGGGTTGAGTGGACCTTTTCCAGAAACCGACCCCATTCCATATCGCTGGTGCTGGCAGATCCAGTGACCTGATGTTTGGTCGGTTCAAGGAATTCAACTCCATCCATTGTCCGATGAACCTGCCGGCCACCATGCTCGTCGGTGACGACTGAATATTTCCCCAAACACAGATGTGCCACACGCAGGGCGCCATCATCAGCCGTGTTGAGAAAGAGCAAAACTTCCTCGCCAACCGCAAATTCAGGTGACCCATAAACCACCTGTTGAAACCCACCGACACGACCGCCTAACTGTCGAACCACAATGGTGGAATCACTGATATTGCCTTTGAAAACCTGTTGAAGGTGAAGGGTAAAATAGGTGTAAATGGATTGGCCTGCAGGATCAAATCGGCTTTCAATCTGTGTGACTGTCCCGTGGACAATAGCCCGTGAACTGACGATCAAATCGTCATCCGGCATCAGAACCACCGTTGTGGCCTGAATTGACAACTGGCACCATAGCGTGAGTGCCAGGACCAGCAGCCCGATTCCAAAAGATTTATGCCAGGCTGAGAAAAATCGTGTCATATACGCTCCTCAAAATACGATTGGTCTAAAAGTGGTTGTGGCGTGAACGCTGAGTGGAAGGCAGGAAACTTTGACTCGCTCTACTCCACCCGGATGGCCACTGGATTTTCAATAATTGGTGATGCTTTTTCCCGATGATTGCGATGAGAAAGAGCAAGTAATGTGCCAAGCATGGCAAAGCTGGTCATCAACGACCATCCGCCGTGACTGACAAAGGGGAGGGTAATCCCAGTCATAGGAAGTAACCGAATGACCCCTCCGATGTTGACCAGGGCCTGTAGCCCGATAAAAGCCGTAAACCCGGCAGCCAGGAGCTTGCTAAACATATCTGGCGCCGCCGTGGCCACATTGATCCCGGCCATGACAAACGCACAGAGCCCTAGCAAGAGAATAAAACCCCCGACCAGCCCAAGCTCTTCACTGAGAGCAACATAGACAAAATCTGAGTCTGAAACCGGAACGACCTCCGGAAAACCCAACCCCAGCCCTTCACCCACCAGTTGACCATCACTGACACCAAATAGCCCCTGGGCAATCTGGGCCGATTGATCAAACCAGGCATCCTGGTTGGTGATCGTTCGGCCTTCATATTCGCGCTGGATTCGTTCAGAAAAAGGTTTCCACCAAGATGTCTCAGGAGGTGGCGCCTGCCACGTATCGAGCCAGAGATGAAACCGCAAATTGATTCGGTTTGGAATTCCAATCCCAAAATAAAACATTGGGAACAACAACCCAACCAGCACCACAGCATAGACAATTTGTGTCCAGCGCCGGACAGCGATCAAATACAACAGGGCATAGACCCCGCCAAAGACCAGCATTTGCCCGAAATCACTCAGGAAAAAGAATGGGATGACGGGCATCAAGGCAGCAACGGCAAGCAGAATCAGAAACCTCCAGGGCGGTAACCCCCATCGGGTGTGACTCATATGGATATGATGGTCGGCCAGCAAGCCACCATAGGTGACCAGAAACAGAAGTTTGACCGGTTCCCAGGGCGTGGTTTCCCCTAAAAACTTTCCAGCCCGGCTGAAAAACACCACGATGATCAAAAATGGAACAACCGTGACCAGCCCGATCAGGAACGCATTCTTTTGGAGGAGGTGCAGTACGTCATCCCGCTTCATGAGCACAAACAGGCCAAGCATGATCACCAGCGAAACGACTGGCACCAGTGTATTGCTCGATGTCGCCACATCAAAGAAACCAATCTGTGAGGTGACCGGATCGGGTGCCGGGGGGACTTCGGTACTGCCAAACAAATATTTTTTCTTCACATCGTCATATCCCGAAGCGATGTTGGTCCGCAGAATGGTTTGGATTTTCATTTCGCGGGCATCACGTCGCTTTTCCCCGCGAGCGCCATATTCCGGATCAGAAAACAGCCGATACTGGACCAGTTGACCAAAACACATCAGAAAAATTGCCGCCGTCAACAAGGTCAAATTCGCCCGACATTTCTGAACCCGAACCAGCCAGATCACGCTCAGGATAATCGGCACAAACAACACCATATCGCGAATGGCAACCAGAATACTTGGGTGAAACCCACGGAGGTTACCTGCCCAGACCAGAGCAATGTGGCCGGCCAGACTCAATACCGCAATCAGAAGCACGAGAAGAAGGTGGAAAGAAGGTTTCATAAGAATCAAGAATCAAGAATGAAGAATGAAGAATGAAGAATTAAGAATGAAGAATGAAGAATGTATTTGGTTCTTTGTTCTTGGTTCTTGGTTCTTGGTTCTTGGTTCTT
>CAZXCE010000592.1:0-5524 GCA_964639175.1 uncultured Clostridia bacterium | reverse complement strand
GCCGTCTTCTCTGACTTTGCCCCCGCCAACGGCGATCACATCGCCTTCCTGGGGTTTTTCTTTCGCTGTGTCCGGGATAATGATCCCACCGCGAATTTGTTCGCCTTCTTCACGGCGTTTGACAATGATGCGATCATAGAGCGGACGAATCTTGCTTGACATAGGCGTTAATGCAATCTCCTTGATTTCATTGAATTTAGCGTATGAGTGTTAGCACTCTCAGTAGGTGACTGCTAAAATACACAAAGAGCCCCGGCCTTGTCAAGAGGTTCCCCGGCTGACTTTTCCGACTTCAACCAGGGGAGAGTCCCCAGATTCCAGGGCGCCCACCCTGACAGTCAAACACACCTTTGTGGCCACATTCTCTCTGGCCAGAATTTTCTTATTCGCACTATTTTTCGTTGCCAGGAAACAAAACCAGTTCCCTTTCCGCTAAATAATTGTGTAAGATTGGGCATTCACACTTTAGAGAAGACCTTACAGCCTTCCCGCCGTTGATGACGGCCCGGCTTTTCACCTGCCTGGAAACGATTTGTTGACGACACTTCGCTTGCCCACAGCCACATCCAGGTAACTTCTTGAAAGGGTTCACACTATGAAGATGCTTCACACGCTACGCCCTGGCACCAAAGCCCTGGCACTGATGCTGGGGATCGTATGGGTCGGCACTCTGCTGACAATTCCATCCACTTCAACCTTTCATCTGCCGCCGGTGATGGCGGCTTCGCCTCATCAGGAACCTCAACTCCCAAATGGATTTACACAAACTTTAGTTGCCAGTAACTTCGGGGGATTTCCAACCTGTATGGCCATTGCCCCGGATGGCCGAATCTTTATCTGTCTGCAGAATGGAACGGTACGCCTGGTCAAAAATGGGAGTTTACTTTCAGACCCTGTCCTGGCCTTATCAGTTAATTCAATTGGTGAAAACGGATTAATTGGAATCGCTCTGGATCCACAATTTACAACCAATCAATTCATCTATTTGCATTACACGGCAACGTCCCCAACCCTTCACAATCGTGTGAGTCGGTTTACCCTGGACGGAGACACGATTCCTTTTGGATCCGAAGTTATTTTACTGGAGCTACCAACGATCACGCATAGCGCCCATAACGGAGGAGAACTCAATTTTGGACACGATGGAAAACTCTATATCGGTGTTGGCGATAATACTTCATCGGTATTTGCCCAGGGGTTTTCGACTCCGTTTGGCAAAATTCTGCGGATTAACCCTGATGGGAGCATTCCACCGGATAATCCATTTTTTGAAATGACCACTGGGGTCAATCAGGCCATTTGGGCCTATGGGTTACGCAACCCTTTTTCATTTGCCTTTCAACCCGGCAAAGGCCCAATGTACATCAATGATGTCGGTCAGGACTTGTGGGAAGAGATCAACTTAGGAAAAGCAGGCGCCAATTATGGATGGCCGGTCACCGAAGGACCAACCACGGAGCCTTCGTTTACAGCGCCAGTTTTGGCCTATCCACATGGTGCAGGGCTGACGGCAGGATGTTCGATTGTGGGAGCAGCCTTTTACAATCCAACAACCGTGCGATTTCCAAGCCAATATGTCGGACGCTTCTTCTTTGGTGATTTATGCAATGGGTGGATTGCATCACTGACACCACAGGGCCAGTTTATCCACTTCCAGTCGGGGTTTATCTACCCGGTAGATGTGGCAGTCAGTTCTGATGGCTTTTTGTACGTACTGGCGGAAGGAGGAACCTCAGGAGCACTCTATCAAATTGATAATGCAAACTATGGAATGGCCGAGATCATTCAGCCCCCGGTCAACCAATATGTCGGAGTTGGTCAAACAGCAACATTTACCGTCGTGGCCAGCGGGATTGACCTCACGTATCAGTGGCAACGCAATGGAGTAAATATTAGTGGAGCAACCAGTTCGTCCTATACAACGCCACCGGTCCGGACCCAAGACAGTGGTGACCAATTCCGTTGTCGTGTTTCAAATCAACTCAATGCCGTCACCAGTACTTCGGCCATATTAACGGTGCTCACCACGCCCAAAACAGTTTTTTCCATTGCAGATACCTACGTTCGAAATGGAAGTAATGCCAACCGGAATTTTGGGACGGCCCCAACGCTCATCGTCGAGCAGTCAGCGTCAACCAGCAGTATCCAATATACATATGTGCGGTTTGATTCCAGAGCGATTCAAACGCCAATTGCCTCAGCCAAATTGCGTATCTTTGGGAATCTGTCCAGTTCACTTCAGCGCAATGTTCCGCTTGCCATTTATCCGGTTTCTGATACAACCTGGAGGGAAACCAGTATTACCTGGAATACCCGTCCCCCAGCCGGAACCACGCCGATCACCAATGTAACCATTCGAGACCTAAACAGTCGGTGGTATGAAATTGATATTTCTCCTTACGTACTGTCAGAAATCCAGGCTGGTCGGCGAGTGTTCAGCTTTATGATTGCCAATACGGCCCCAGCCAAAGTGTTTTCACAGTTCAATTCACGCCAAAATGCCTCGTTTGGGCCTCAACTGGTTGTCATTACACAATAACCTCGGTCTTTCCATCAGGCAGAGAAGAATACCTCGGGTTGAAGGAAGCAGGCCAACCAGTACACGGCGACGTGAAGCCAATTCAAAATCCTTCAACCCGTTGTCATCAACCATTCCTTGTTCGGCCTGATAGTTGTTGTCAGGCGAGGTGTTTCTCCAGAAAAAACTGGAGAAATCAAACAATTTTCCGGCATTGTTTTTTCCATCCAGATAACTTCATCTGTATAATCGCCGGTGTCGTGCCTGTCCAGGCACTCAAATTCCCCCCAATCATCTTTCCCCCTCCCGCACCAGGAATTCGATGTCCGCCCGAAGTCCTGCTACAGTCACACTCACATTGTGTGAAATTTCTCGCTTATCGCCATGAAAGGGTGAACCCGATATGTCTCCCTGGAAGTTTGCGTCGCTCCCTCGTCGTGCAACCTGGATGTTCTCTGTGGTTGGGTTGTTGATTTTTCTGGCTGGGAACCTGGCCCTGCCCCGTTCACAGGCATCGGCACCGCTTCCGGCTCAAGAAGTAAATCTTCCTGCCAATTTTTCACAGGCGCTGGTGGTCAGTGGTATTTCAAACCCAACCACCATGGATTTTGCCCCAGATGGCCGCCTGTTTGTTTGCCAGCAAAACGGCAACCTCCGGGTCATTAAAGATGATCTTTTACTCGCCACACCCTTCCTCACCGTGACGGTGAGTTCAGCCGGTGAACGCGGGTTGATTGGCCTTACGTTTGACCCCAATTTTGCCGTCAACCGATTTGTTTATGTGTATTACACCGCCACATCGCCCAATATTCACAATCGGATCAGTCGCTTTACCGCCAATGGCGACGTAGCGGTTCCAGGCAGTGAGCGGGTACTGGTTGATTTGCCAGCTACCACCAACACCAACCACAACGGCGGGGCGCTCCATTTCGGGCCGGATGGCAAGTTATACATTGCGGTCGGAGAGGATGCCATCCCAAGCCGGGCCCAGGATCTCAATAACCCCTTTGGAAAAATTCTGCGAATCAATGCTGACGGGACGATTCCAACCGATAACCCATTTTTTAACTCAACCACAGGTATTAGCCGGGCCATTTGGGCGTACGGCCTGCGCAATCCATTTACCTTTGGGTTTCAGCCAGGATCAGGCCGGATGTTTATCAATGACGTCGGGCAAAATACCTGGGAAGAAATCAACGACGGCATCGTCGGGTCCAATTATGGGTGGCCCACCACGGAAGGCGCCACCACCAATCCCCTGTTCCGAAGCCCAATTTATGCCTACCCCCATGGGGCAGGTACATTTTCAGGATGCTCAATCATCGGATCCACCTTTTACAACCCAACCACGGTTCGGTTTCCACAACAGTATGTCGGGAGCTACTTCTTTGCGGATTACTGCAGTGGCTGGATTAATCGCCTGGATCCTCAAAATGGAAACCAGGTCACAAATTTTCATACCGGATTTAGCTCAGCCGTTGATGTGAGAACCTCTGAGGATGGTCGCCTCTATGTGCTCACGCGTGGGAACGGTGGTGCGGTCTATCGCATTGACTACAGTGGACCAACCCAGGTGCCACAAATTACCCAGCAGCCAGCCAGTCAAACCGTAGCGGTTAGCCAGACTGCCACGTTTACGGTGACGGCCAGTGGCCAGCAGTTGAGCTATCAGTGGCAGAAAAACAGTGTCAATATTTCTGGTGCCATCAATGCCAGCTATACCACTCCGGCCACCACGCTCCAGGACAACAATGCCCAATTCCGCTGTGTGGTTTCCAATGCCGCCGGCACGGTAACCAGTGATCCGGCCACGTTAACGGTCGTCAACAGCCAGCCGCCAGCACCAACCATTGTCACCCCAACCGCTGGAACGCTCTATACCGCAGGTGACACCATTTTTTATTCCGGCACCGCGACTGACCCCGATGAAGGAACGCTGGCCGGGAGTGCCTTTACCTGGTGGGTTGATTTTCATCACGATACCCACACCCATCCCCACGTACTGCCAACCACCGGGTCAACCTCAGGTTCATTTGTTATTCCAACCGGTGGTGAAACGGCCAGCAATGTCTGGTATCGGATCTATTTGAGAGTCACGGATACAACTGGTCTGTCAACCACAGTCTTTCGCGAAATTTTTCCACGAACCGCCACGATCACACTGGCTTCAAATCCGTCTGGCCTGGCGTTGACGCTGGATGGGCAACCTGTCACAGGGCCATTCAATTTTGTTGGTGTCGCTGGCATTACACGCACCCTCGGGGTAGTTTCACCGCAAACCGTAGGAGGAACACAATATCAGTTTGTTTCCTGGTCAAATGGCGGGGCGGCAACCCAAAACATTTCAACACCATTGATCAACACAACCTATACCGCCAGCTTCCAGGCAGTGCCACAGTCACCAACCATTACAACTCACCCGGCGAACCAGACCGTTTCAGTTGGACAACCGGCCACCTTCACCGTGGTGGCCACGGGAACACCGTCACCGGGCTATCAGTGGCAACGCAACAGTGTCAACATTAATGGAGCAACCTCCGCCAGCTACACCCTGGCTTCGACATCCGTGAGTGATAACGGGGCTCAGTTCCGCTGTGTGGTTTCTAATTCGCAAGGTTCAGCCACCAGTAATCAAGCCACGTTAACCGTGGTGAGTGGTCCACAGACGTTTGTCATCTCGTCGGATGCGTATGTTCGAAATGGATCATTTGCCAATGCCAATTATGGTCGCGTCAATGCCCTGTATGCCAATAACAGCAATTCGGCTGGTGCCGCACGGGTTTCCTACCTGCAGGTCACGCTCCAAAACGTTTCGCCAACCTTTACCTCAGCTAAACTGCGGGTTTACGGCAGATTGCTCAACTCGCTCCAGCGCAACGTCGGTGTTTCAGTCTATCCAGTTGCCAGCATAACGTGGCAAGAAACAACCATCACCTGGAACAATCGCCCGACGGCGGGGTGCCACCGCACTTGGGTCGGCCACAATTATGAATAACCAGTTCCGGT
>CAZXCE010000591.1:0-5539 GCA_964639175.1 uncultured Clostridia bacterium | reverse complement strand
CCTCATCCCTTCAATCGCCCCAAGCCCAATGCCTTCAGCCCCAAAGGCCATCCCATTCCCCAAGCGAGAACAGATACATGACTGACCGAATCAATTATTGGGATTACATTAAACTTGATGAACTTCACCGCCTTCAATCAAATACCCAGACTGACAAGTATGATGAGGTGATGTTTATTGCCATCCACCAGCATTTTGAACTCTGGTTTTTCCAAATCATTCGCAATTTGGACGAAGTGATCCGCCGGTTGCAGACTTCCCCCCCGGAAGTTGTCGCAGCAACGGCTCTGATGAACCGGGTCAACCAGGAATTTATCTGTGCCACTCAGGGTTTTGAAGTGATGAAGACACTCTCGCGGGAGAGTTTTCTTTCGTTTCGTGATGCCTTGCGCGGGGCTTCGGGTCTGCAAAGCGCCCAGTTGACCATTATTGAACTGCTGACCGGACGCCACGGCGACGAGATGTATCACGAACTGGTCTCTGGAAGCGGCATGCAGGATTTCCTGGCCAAATATCGAGGGCCGGATGGTATTTTGACGCGCATTGCCCAGGAGCGGCTTGGAAAAGGAACCCTCCGCACGGCCTATGACCACGTGGCCAGTTATCCAGATATCAAGCTTGAGGAACTGGAACCGCTGAAAGCTGAAATTGCCCGGTTTGATGAACAACTCTTCGGCTGGCGGAAACTGCATTATGAAGCGGCTGCGACGGTGCTCGGACCGGAATTCACTTCGACATCGGGCACGGTTGGCAATCAACATTCCTGTTCCGAAAACCTGAAAACCGGAATGGAACATACCCGCCGCTACTTCGATGATTTGGCCCACAGCGCCAAAAGCTAGCCCAACGTCAATTCAACACAAACTTTTTGGAATGTGGGGTGAGAAAATGCTCACAAAGCAGCTGGCTTTCCGTCTTCTGGTGCTGATGATCTGTATTACTCTCACTGGCTGGGTGGATCCATTCAGCATCTGTTGTGCTCAATCAGAACTCCAAACCGAATCGCCAACCAGAGCGAATGTGGCGCCCTATAGCGCCGTGGCGGCTCCGGAATGGGACACGCTGTTTGATCGGCAAACCGGCTGGACCGGTGCCGATGGGATTTATTCAATTCCAATTTCGGGTGACGAGCGTCCCGGCACGGCCGGCAATACCACGACATTTTGGGTTTTTAGCGACACGTTTATTGGTTCGGTCAACCCGCAAAACCAGCGAGTTGAAGGCAGCACCATCATTCGCAACACCAGTGCCCTGCTCACTGGCGGGCTGTCCAATCCCAATCAAATCCAATTTTTGTGGAAGACTTCAAACACGGGTGCCCCGCTGCCGAGAGTGGTGCCAACAACGTCAGCCACACACTGGTTCTGGCCTAATGATGGACTGGTCGTCAATGGCAGGCTGTATCTATTCAGCCTGCGCATGAAACCCGGTGGCAGTGGCGTGTTTAATTTTGCAACGGATGGCATTTCCCTGCTCAGTGATTCGGTGGCCAATCTGGCTGACCCATTTCGCACCTACACCCAGGTGGACACCCGGTTGTTTCAAGCCGGAAGCGGTGCCCAGGGCGAACTGGCTTTTGGAATGGCGGTGATGCCCAACACCACGACGGCGGGCGCCCCACGTCCAGATGGATACCTCTATGTGTATGGACTGAGAAACGACCCCGGCAATAAAAAACTGGTGGTTGGACGCGTCAAACCAGACAAAATCGCCCAATTTTCACAATATCGTTTCTGGAATGGCCGAACCTGGGTCACCACCTTCCGTTCGGCGACACCGGTTGCCTCCCGACTTTCGTCAGAATTTAGCGTCACGCCGCTGGCGGATGGCCGCTATCTGCTGGTTTTTCAACTGGATACCCTGAGCAATACAGTGGCGGTCAGTTATGGCAGCAGCCCGACCGGGCCGTGGGGGCCACCAATTCCAATCTGGACCTGCCCGGAAACGACACTCACCCCCAACATCACAACCTATAATGCCAAGGCTCACCCACATCTTTCAGCCCCCGGTGAGTTGCTTATCAGCTACAACGTCAATACCTTTTCCTTTGCCGAACACTTTGCCAATGCGGACATTTACCGGCCACGGTTTATCCGCTTACCACTCCCTTAAAGAAGTGAAGTTTTTGTCTATGAAGAAATTGATTCTGTTTCTTGCTTTGTCGCTGATCCCATTGCTTCCCCAACCAGCCCTTGCCGGAGAAAAAGTGACCCGGCTGGAAATCAAAGTCGAGCCTGGAACTCGCATTCGCCCACTGGAAACCGCTGTGATCCAGGTGCGGGTCTTTGGTGAAGTTGAAAAAAAGGACAAGGAAATCCTGACCGGGCGGTTGAAAAAGACTGGGGCCAAAGTGCGCGTTGTCAGCCGCGATGGCGGCTGGATTTCGAAAGAATTTAAATACCAGGGCACCGATGATGGGCCGTTTGTCAGCGGCGAGAATCGGTTTTTTCAAGTGCTCAACCAGGCCACCATCCAGGATTGCTTTCTCTATAGCGCACCGGACCGACCCGGACGCTACACCCTCGAAGCCTCACTGGACGGGAAGACCGCGACCGTGGTGATGGATGTCAGCACGAGCGCCCAGGCCCGGAAACCAGCCGAACGCCAGGAGTTTCGTGATGAGCGAGTTTCGCGAGATTCCTACTTTGAACTGGCCGAGCACTATGCCCCGTTTGTTGCCCAGGAAACCTGGTTTCAACCCAAAGCTGACTACATCACCCGCTTTGACTATGACGGCGACTGGCGTGGCGACAACAACTGGGATTCGCTGGACCAGGGCACGTCACAGGCATATGTCTACTACACGGTGATGGAAACCGAAAGCCACTGGTTTGTGATCTATAACCTGTTTCATCCGCGTGATTATTCAGACACGTGCATTGCTGGTACCTGCCACGAAAACGACAATGAAGGGTTAATCCTGACGGTTGCCAAAGATCGAAGCCAGTTTGGTCGCCTTCAAGCGATGGAAACACTGGCCCACAACAATATTTATTCATTCCGCGCCGATAGCCAGGTCCGCAATGGATTTCACGATATTGACGGTGAAGTCGAATTGTACCAGGGATCACACCCGGTGATTTTTATCGAATCCGGTGGACACGGGGTGTATGGTGGCCAGGGGAAACATTCGCGGTATTCGCTTTCGAATGACACGTTCTCAGCCGGAACCGGTGTGACCTTTATCTATCGCGGACGGGCCGAACGCCCACGCCACGCCAATGACCGCGAAGTTGGATATGCCCTGCTGCCAATCTATGAGGAGTGGTGGGAACGGGCCAATTCCAATGCCGGGCGCGAAGACCGAACCTTTGATAAATACTATGATTACCAGCCAGTTGGGAACCGCCCACGCCCACAGCTCAATCAAATTGCCGGGGCGTTTTATGGACGCAAAGAAGCTTCGGACAAAGCCAAACCATTTTGGGGTTGGGAAGACAAAGCCACGAAAAAGAAAAACCTGCTTGCCGTTGGCCAGTGGGGGCTGGATCCCGCCTATGGTGCGCGCAACAATCTCAGCTTTCCTGACCAGTCGTCATTTTCGCTCGAATACATTTACAACCCGTACCTTGGAATAGATCGCCGGTCATCAGCTTCACGATGGCAGCCTGATCGCAACGAGCGCCCAACCGGATCTTCAAGGGATAATCGCCGCCGTTCGGATGATGATTGGGACGATGAACCAGTTTCCGGACCCAATGACCGCTTTTCCAGCACTGACCGGGATCGAGACCGCGATGGACGAACCAATCTCAATCGGAGACGATGCGATTTGAAGTTTTATATCAGCGGAACCGATGAGGTTGAAATCGAAGTTTCGGGGAGTGAACTCTACAGCCCCCAGGAACGCCGTCGGCAATTCCGCAATGCCGATTCTGATTTTCGCGACCCGCTGCCGCGATATGAAGTTTCAGGTTTTACGGTCAAGCAACGAGAAGGCTCAGGCCGGGTCATCCTGGTCGAAAAGCCAGGTCGGGAAAATAACTACACCGCCCGGCTTCGAGTCACTCCCGCCAGTCGCAGTGAAGAATACTATTTCGTGCGGCTCAAATGGGAAGAATAGGAACCAGTCGCCGTCAAGCCGGCACACTCCAAAGCGCCGTCAAGCCGGCGCACTCCACATCTTTTATGCGTCATTCAATCATTGTCGAAACATTTGGTGGTCCGGAACAACTCAATCTTGTGGAAGAAGCCTCGCTTCCACTTGGAGAAAACGCGGCTCGGGTCGCCTTGCGGGCGATTGGTGTCAATCGTGCGGATGTACTCTTGAGAAGCGGGGCGTATCACGGGGCTCAAGTCCCAGCCAGACCTGGTATTGAAGCCAGCGGTGAAGTCGTCGAATCAACTTCGGCCAGTTTCCCGGTTGGCAGTCGGGTCGTGATTTTTTCAAACCGAACGGGACTCTACACCACGGAAACCGTGGCACTGGAACAACATATGGCGTTGATTCCAGAAGGAACTTCGTACGAACAGGCTGCTGCCCTGCCGATCAACTGGCTCACTGCCTGGTATTGCATCCATTCGCTGTTACAACTCCAGGCCGGAGAGACAATCTTGATTCCAGCCGCCGTGAGCGGGGTCGGACACGCAGCCATTCAGATTTCCCGCCAGATCGGAGCCCGAATCATTGCCAGTGCGAGCAGCGATGAAAAACTGGCGATGGCGCAGCAACTTGGTGCCGATGTAGTGATTAACTACACGAGTCAGGATTTGGTGAGCGCCGTTCGTGAAGCCACTGATGGAAAAGGCGTCAATACATTCCTCGATGCCGTTGGCGGCAAAGTTTTTGCCCAGGGACTCAAGGTGTTGGCGCCGTTTGGCCGCGTCGCCGCGCTGGCCAATGTCACGCTGGAAGACAGCCTGATCAACACGCGCGATTTTTACCCGAAAAACGCGGCTATCTTTGGCTTTCAGTATGGAAACCTGCTGGCTTCCGGGCGCTACCTTCCCAATTCGGATATGTCGCACATCCTGCGATATGTGGCGGAAGGAACCTTCGTCCCCCACATTGCCCAGACATTTCCACTCACGAATGCGGCTGATGCCCATCGCGAACTTGAAAGCCGAAATGTGATGGGGAAATTGCTCCTGATTCCATAAGAATTGAGGGCTGAGGGTTTGGGGCTGAGGGCTGAGAGAAAACCAAAATTTTTGGGTAAAGGATCATTTCAGGTCATCCAGGGGTTGCCCAAGTGAGTGCATCTGGTTTTCGCCCGGATGGGCGCCGGAAAGTAGCCGGTGGTCGCGCTGCTTTGAGCGCTACCACCGGGTCACCGCCCAATCTCACGTCGCGCCCGGATGGGCGCTGGAAAAAATGTTGAGTTTTTGCCAGGAAACAGGCTGGTGAAGTATCGAAACCAATCATTGAGTTTATATAAAACTGTTCTCAAATCTTAAAATTTATGAAGCGTTGAGGGTTGCGAACAGAGTCAAATTATTTCTGGTTGCAAGAGTAGTATTACCAGCTTATAGTTATTTCCGAGATGAGTTGATCACAACCAATCTGAACCGAGGGAACGATGAACCGGGCGATCACCAA
>CAZXCE010000590.1:0-5542 GCA_964639175.1 uncultured Clostridia bacterium | reverse complement strand
AGGCGTTCAGATTGCCCGTAAATTAACTTCTTATGGCTAAAGACAAGGCTCACGCGGGTGGTACTGACTTGACCCCATCCTTTTTTCGATGGCCCGGTTTTATCTCCGATCATGTCTAATACATAACCTCAAACCGCTCGTTGAAAGCGTCTACGACTTCCAGCAAATCAGCCGGGAGTTTTCTCCGGACAAACTCAATGATTTCAGAAGGAATGTGCCGGTAATAGGCTTGAGCAATACTGCCGGCAATACAGGCCATCGTATCACTGTCCCCACCCAGCGAAATTGCATTGCGAATGGCACTTTCGAAATTGTCTGACTCCAGAAACGCCACGATGGATTGCGGCACCGACCCCTGACAGGTCACATCAAAAAAATAAGCGGGTCGAATATCATCCAGTTTTTGATCCAGGTCATATTGAAAACAGGTCGCAATGACCTGTTTGATGGCTGATTTTTCAACGCCAGTTCGAGCCAGAAAAATACAGGCGGCTACGGCCTGCGCGCCTTTAATGCCTTCCGGATGATTATGGGTTACGCGGGCGGTTTCACGAGCTTCGGAAACCACATCTTCCAATGAATCAAAGGCATAGCCGACTCCGCTGACCCGCATGGCTGACCCGTTGCCGCAACTGTTATACGGGGCATAGGAATCATCCTGGGCCCAGTGGTCAAACCGGTCGCCATACCCGGCAAAGGGATAGCGACGGGCAAAAGTTTTGAGGGCCTTGCCATACTCCCGGTTTGCAAGCAGTGCCGAGGCGACCGCCACGGTGAGCACCGTGTCATCTGTAAACCGGCTGTATGGGTTTAACCACTCGAAATCCTTTGTTTTCACCGGGTTGATTTCATACAGTGACCCAATCATATCTCCGCAGATGGCACCAAAAACCATGTGACCTCCTTTGACAAAAAGGACAAAAGGGACGAAAAGAACATTCAGTTGAAAATCCCAGGTCCATAGCCATCAACCTGAAATAACTCTATCGTTGTGGAGCAAAAACCCCGATGAACTGACCGTCAAACAATTTTAATAGCTAGACTTAGCAAACTACTGACTACTGACTACTGACTACTGACTACTGACCACTGACTACTGACTACTGACCACTGACTACTGACCACTGACTACTGACTACTGACTGGCTCATTATGTCAAAAAAACCTAAAAAAACTTCAGATTTTGATTCAATCAGCCCCCTGGCTTTTATGGTGGAGTCCTCGGATGATGCCATTATCGGCAAAAGCCTGGATGGAACCATTCAGACCTGGAATTCCGGCGCTGAGCGAATTTATGGCTACACGGCACCGGAAGCAATTGGGCAGCCAATTTCATTTCTCACCAGTCGGGATCGTCCAAATGAAATTCCCCAGATTCTAGATCAAATCCGCCACGGAGAACGCGTCGCCCATTACGAAACGGTTCGGGTCAGAAAAGATGGTCACCTGATTGATGTTTCATTGACCATTTCACCAATCAAAAATGCGGTTGGCGAAATTATCGGCGCGTCAACCATCGCCCGGGACATCAGTTTACAAAAACAGGCCGAACGAAAGCTCAAAACACGCGCCCAGCAACAGGCGGTCGTCGCCGAACTTGGGCAGAAGGCGTTAAGCGATCCTGTAACCAACGAATTGATGGAGACCGCCGTGAATCTCATCACCCAGATTTCAGGGTTTGAATTTTGCGGCGTAGTGGAATTCAATCTGAATGAAGACACGGCTGCGTTCAAGCTTGGCGGGGGTTGGGAGGACAGGCAAATCCGAGAACTGACGTGGCATGGCGAAGAAAATGCGTTCTGGAACAACGTGGTACAAGAAAAACAACCCGTTTATGGTGAAATGGTTCCGGGAGGTGCTTTGCTGACCATCCCGGCGCAACTGCAGACGTTGGGAGAATTCCGAAGTTTGTCCACCTTGATTCCAGGAAGTTCTCATCCGTTTGAGATCCTGGTTGTTTTCTCTCCCACCCAAACCAGTTTTGGCCCTGAAGACAGCTATTTTTTGCAAGCAGTGGCCAATATTCTGGCGACCGCGTTTGAGCGCAAACGAGCGGAAGAAAATCGGTCTCGATTGCTTGAACGCATGATGTCATCTCAGGAACAGGAACGACGCTGGATTGCCCGCGAACTTCACGACGAAACCGGTCAATCGTTGACCTCGCTGCTGGTTGGGTTGCGGATGATTATGGATGCTTCCAGTTTAAAAGCCGCACGCGAACAGGCCGACCGATTGCGGAAAATCACGATTCAAACGCTTGATAACATTGGCCGTCTGGCACGTGGGCTCCATCCAAGCATTCTCGATGATCTTGGATTGGTGATTGCCGTCAATCGCTACGCAGCCGAATACCAGACCAGTTATGGCATTGAAACCCAAACCATGAGCCAGGGCATGGACCAACCGGAACTCCCGGCTTCGATCAAAATCACGTTGTATCGGATTTTTCAGGAAGCGCTCACCAATGTTGTCAAACACGCCCAGGCAACCAGAGTTACCATCAGTTTGAACCGTCAGTCCGACACAATCACCTTGCAAATCAAAGATAACGGAATTGGGTTTGATCAGGAATCAGCGCTTCGGCATTCGTCCAATTCGCTTCATTTAGGGCTGTTGAGCATGCGCGAACGAACCAATTTGCTTGGTGGAAGCCTCCAGATTGTGACCAGCCCCAATTGCGGCACCACTGTGACCGCCGTCATTCCTCTCACCGAAGCTATTTTGGCCCGCCAGTGACTGGGTTTTGGAGGTAGAGGTCAGGGGTCAGGGGTCAGGATTTTCAAAGTTTGTCCTTTTTGTCCTTTTCAATTTCGAAAACCTGGAACCCGGAACCCGGAACCCGATGCTCTTGTCAGGATAACCCTTACAAAATCATTATTTTTCAGGATTTTCCCCGCTAGACGGGGTGTCATTTTCGGCGCACTGTATCTTCAAACGCCCCTTTGTGACTGGCTTCACCCGCCAGAAGCAAACAGAGAGCTTTCAACGGTTTGAAATACAGGTATGCAGTTAACGGTGGCCGAAGCAGCCCACTTGCTTCAAGTATCAGAAGAGACCATTTACAAATGGATCCGGGTGGAAAACCTGCCCGCTCTGTTGTTCAACGGTCAATTCTATTTCAATCAGGTGCGACTGGTTGAATGGGCACACGGCAATCACATTGCAGTGGCCGTTGAAAGCTCTTCTGATTTGCCCTCGCTTGAATCGGCTTTCCACGCTGACAATCTCCTGGCCAATATTGCGGGAGCAACGATTCCCGAAGTTCTGCAGCAGACAGTTGAGCAGTTGCCAATCCCACATCAGGCAGATCGAGAGTTTGTCTCTCAAATGCTCTTAACCCGCAAACAATTTGGAATTACTGCCTTTGGAAACGGAATTGGTATTCCTCGCGCCCGGAGCCCGATTGTGCTTCCGAACCTCAAACCTTCAGTTGTTTTGAGTTATATCCGTACCCCGTTTCAATTTGGAGCGGCTGACAGGCAGCCGTTGCGGGCGGTTTTTTTGTTTATTTCTCCGACATTCCGTGTCCACCTGCACTGGCTCTCACGACTGGGAAGAATCCTGATGGATCCCCAGTTTTCAGGGCTTGTCGAAAAACAGGCGGAGTTTCAATCAGTTCGGAGCCGATTACAAATGGTTGAAGCGTCGTTGAAATCTGACGAAAGGAACCGTTCATGAGCCTGGGGTTGATGCTTACGGCCATCATTATTTTGGGGATCAGCGGGGTTCCAGGGTGTTTTTTCCGAAAGACATCTCCAACGGGTCATCGGCTGGCAACCGGGTTGTCCATCCTGGGTTCGGTTGTTGGGCTGGTTGGCACCACGCTTTCGTTTCAAACTCAGGTCACAACCAGCGAAATCCGGTCCTGGAATCTTCCAATTGGCTCTGTATCTGTGGCGGTGGACGCGCTTTCCGCCGCGTTTTTGATTCCAATTTTCTTGATTTCAAGCCTCGGTGCGGTGTATGGGATGGCCTACTGGAAACAATCAGAGCACCCGACGAACGGGCGAAAACTCCGTCTTTTCTATGGGTTGATGACAGCGAGCATGGCCTTGCTGGTCATTGCCCACGATGGGATTTTCTTTCTGATGGCCTGGGAAGGAATGGCACTTTCAGCCTTCTTTCTGGTCACGACCGAAGATGACAAACCAGAAGTTCAAACCGCTGGCTGGATCTATTTTGTAGCGACACATCTGAGCACCTTGCTCCTGATTGGCTTTTTTGCCCTCCTGGGAAGCGTTCGCGGATCATTTGCACTGGATCCAATACTGCCGGGTTCTATTTCTCCGACGGTTGCCAGCGTCCTGTTTGGTCTCGCACTGGCCGGGTTTGGGTTAAAAGCTGGGCTGTTTCCGCTTCACATCTGGTTACCGCCAGCGCATGCCAATGCCCCAAGCCATGTGTCGGCGTTTCTTTCGGGTGTTCTGATCAAGATGGGCGTTTACGGGATTATCCGGGTGAGCTGGCTCTTTCCACAGCCGCCACTCTGGTGGGGAGTCCTCGTGCTGGCGCTTGGGGTCATTTCCGGGATTCTCGGCGTTGCCTTTGCTCTTGGCCAGCATGACCTCAAGCGGTTGCTGGCCTATCACAGCATTGAAAACATCGGCATCATTTTTATTGGGTTTGGCCTCGCACTGGTCGGACGGGCAATGAACCAGCCTGACTGGACGACGCTTGGGCTGGCCGGAGCGATTTTACACGTCTGGAATCACGGCCTGTTTAAGGCACTGCTGTTTCTGGCAGCCGGGTCGGTGATTCACGCCACGCATACCCGAGACATTGATCACCTGGGCGGACTGGCCAAACAAATGCCGAATACAGCCATGTGTTTTCTGGTCGGCGCGGTGGCAATCTGTGGTCTGCCACCTCTCAACGGTTTTGTCAGCGAGCTGTTGATTTACCTGGGGTTATTCAAAGTTCTGATCAGTCCAGGTTCAGCGGCCTGGGGGGTTGCGACCGTGGCGATTCCAGCCCTGGCTTTGATTGGTGCGCTGGCGGTCGCCTGTTTTGTCAAAGTGTATGGCGTCGTTTTTCTGGGTGAACCGCGAAGCTCAGCCTGTCAGTCGGCCCACGAATCAAGCCCAGTGATGCTTCATCCAATGCGTGTTCTGGTGGGTCTATGTTTTCTGATTGGAATGATTCCCTTCCTGGTGGTGCCACTCTTACAAACGGTCATCCAAAGCTGGTTGACCTCAACCACGTCAACCACGCTGGCATACCTGGCACCGCTCGAATGGCTGAGCGGCGTCGGAATCTTTCTGGCGGCTGGCTTTCTGCTGGGTGGCTGGTTTTTGGCACGACGGGTCCGGCGTCTGATCCGAACCCCAGTCGGTACCTGGGATTGCGGGTATGCGGCACCGTCTTCAACCATGCAGTACACCGCCTCATCGTTTGCCCAGATTCTGGTGTCGCTCTTGAGCTGGGCCCTGTTGCCAAAAATACCACGGCTGAAGCTTACCGATACGTTTCCCAAACCGGTCACTTTTCATAGCCATGTGCCTGACACCGTGCTTGATCGAGGGCTGTTACCAACATTTCAACG
>CAZXCE010000589.1:0-5545 GCA_964639175.1 uncultured Clostridia bacterium | reverse complement strand
TGTCTACTGACGACTGACGACTGACTTATCAACGACTGACTACTGACTCATCAACGACTGACTGGCATCATTCAGTGTCTATGCGAAGAGGGAATGGAAGATCAAAAACAAGACGGCTGAAAGGCAGATTGAAACCGGTAGCGTCAGAATCCAGGCCAGGGCGATATTGCGAACGGTTGATGCCTGGAGTCCCGCTTTTTGGGCCACCATCGTGCCCGCAATCCCGGATGACAAGACGTGGGTCGTGCTGACCGGCAATCCGAAGGTTGATGCCAGGCCAATGGTGGACATCGCGACCATCTCGGCGCTGGCGCCCTGGGCGTAGGTCAGATGGCTCTTCCCGATTTTTTCACCAACCGTAATGACGATGCGTTTCCACCCAACTGTGGTTCCAATGCCCAGTGAAATCGCCACGGCCATAAAGACCCACAACGGGGCGTAATCTGTTGCGCCGCGAAGCAGCAAAAGATTCTTTTTCACCAGTTTGCTGTCTTCTTCCGAGAACTTAATTTTTCCGCCTTTTTCCAATTTGGTCAGGCTCGACACCACCAGCAAAATATCCTTGCGAACAGTCCAGCGGGTGTCTTTGGCGATTTCACTCACCGATTTTTTCCCGGCCAGCATGGTTTGAATATCAGCCAGTTCAGCCCGAAGATTTGAAATCGGTGTTCCAATCTGTGGTATGGCTGGTTGAGATGGTCCTCCGGTCTCTGCCGCAAACCCAATTTGAAGCAGCGGTTTGGAGTCGTCATAGCGTTGCAACACTGAATCAAGCTGGCGGGCGGCTTCGACGGTTTGGGAAAGTTGGGCCTGAGTTAAAGTGGCATTAAGCGCATAACTGGCTGGAAGAATCCCAATCAGGATCAACATAATCAATCCGACGCCCTTTTGTCCGTCGTTTGAACCGTGGGCAAAGCTGACCCCAGTGCAGGTGACAATCAAAATCAGTCGAATCCACCAGGGTGGCGGTTCGGCTTCAGCAGGCACCGAGTATAATTTTTCGTTGGGAATCAGTTTCTTGGAAAGCCACAGGAGAAAGAATGCCAGTGAAAAACCAGTCAACGGCGAAACGAGCAGGGAAAGTCCAATTTCGGTGGCTTTACCCCAGTTGACCCCATCGCCAAAGGTATGGCCGGGAAGCATTGAGTTTGCCAGCCCAACTCCCAAAATGGCTCCAATCAGCGTATGCGAGCTTGATGCCGGCAACCCGTAATACCAGGTTCCCAGATTCCACAAAATAGCCGCCAGCAGCAGCGCCATCACCATCGCCAGTCCGGCGCCGGTGCCTTTGTTCACCAGCAATTCCGCCGGCAGCAGGTAAATAATCCCCATTGCCACTGAAATTCCCCCCAGCAGCACCCCGGCAAAGTTGCAGAATCCAGACCAGATAACGGCCAGCCAGGGTTTTAAGGAGTTGGTGTAAATCACAGTTGCCACTGCATTGGCTGTGTCGTGAAAACCATTGACGAATTCAAAACCACAGGCGATGAGGAGCGATAGAATCAGAATGATCTGGGTACCGGTGCTGAGTGAGGAGTCAAAGAGTTCAAACATAAGATCGGATTTCTCTGGTTATACCCCGCGGGGCAAAGCCAGTTTGAAAATGGAAGAGATTCCTTTCAGAGGAGTTATCTGATGAAAATCGGCAGGAAAAAAAAAGATACGTGAAGGGATTTGAGTGCTTGTGTGGAGGGCATGGGGCATAAAAGCCGGCTTCTGGGTCAGAAGAATTGAATTTTGGGCGCAGTATGTCTGCATGATGTTAAATTGAGGTTAATCACAGCAGAGTCAGTCGTCAGTGGTCAGTCGTCAGTAGATAAAACCCGGATATTGCAGTGTGTAGGATTCTTGAAAAGAATTATTCATAAATGACTCAAATAGAACTAAATACACTTGACACGAATTCCCAAATCCCAACACCTGACTACTGACTACTGACTACTGACGTACTGGAAATAGCTCTTCCTCAATCAGTTCACACAGCACATGCTCAATGATGAGGTGGACTTCCTGAACACGGGCCGTGATATGGTGGGGCACGATCAAGGGGATAGCTACGAGTTCGCGCAACTGGCCTCCGTCTTTGCCAAGCAGGCCGATGGTGACCATGCCCATGTGATTGGCTTGTCGAATGGCTTCGACGATATTGGGCGAATTCCCACTGGTGGAAATCCCAATTGCCACATCTTCGGCTCGCCCCAGGGCCACAATTTGGCGGCTAAATACCTGGGTAAACGAGGCATCGTTGGCAATGGCCGTGAGAGTTGAAGAATCAGTCGTCAGTGCCAGGGCTGGAATCCCAGGTCGTTCCGGGCGGGTGTGGTCGAGTCGGTGAACCAGTTCAGCGGCAAAGTGTTGGGCATCTGCCGCGCTCCCGCCATTGCCAAAGATCAAAATTTTGCCGCCGCGTCGAATTGCCTCCGCCGTTTGCTGGGCGGCTTCGATGACCGTCTCGGAATGTTCAGCAAAAAAACGCTGTTTGAGTTCGATACTGGTTTGAATTGTGTCTTGAATTGCTTTTAGTCTGTCCAAGCAAAGAACCTCTTGCCCTCTCAGCCGTGAATCTGATTAAGATGGATTTCCCTCAGGAAGAGGGAAACTCGGCACCTTACCAAATCAATTGCCACAAAGCAAAACTGAATCCATTTGGAGTGCTGTGACTTGTCACAGCTTTAATTTCCTCCAACAGAAAAACTCAACATGACCCATCATCGCGGAAAAGGAATTTTTATCACCGGTACTGATACAGGGATCGGAAAAACCACAGTTGGTGCGGCACTGGTCGCGGCACTGGTCGCAACCAGCCAAACTGTGCGAGTGGTAAAACCCGTTGAGTCAGGATGTTTGCCAGATGAAGAAGGGAATTTGATGCCGGCAGATGCCCTCGAACTCAGGCGTGCCTCCAGTTTCCCCGCCTGCCCATTGGCTGAAGTCAATTGCTATGCGCTGGCTGAGCCATTGGCACCGGCGGTTGCTGCCGAACGCGCTGGTATCGAGCTTGACCTGGCCAAATGTGTCAACCTGGTTCGGCAGGCCCAGGCAACGGCTGATTGGGTGGTGGTCGAGGGCGCTGGCGGATTGCTCGTGCCGCTGGCTGGAAATCGTCAATCTGGCTACATCACGGTGGCAGATTTTATTCAACGGCTGGGATTCCCCGCGCTGGTCATTGCCCGTACCCGATTGGGCACCATCAACCATACCCTGTTGACGCTCAATGAGTTGGAACGCCGAAACATTCGCTGCCTGGGTGTGATTCTCAACCAGTCTGATCCGCAAAAAGGGCTTGAAGACGAAGACAATGTCCACGTGCTTCAAGCCCTGGGTGTTCGGGTGCTGGCGACGGTGCCGTTTGTCGAACGGTTTACTTCAGAAGAGCAGATCCAATATTTGCAGCCCGTCCTGGACAGTTTAGAGCGATTTTACCAACCCTGATGCTGACTGACTGGAATCGTGAGTTTCGCGCCACAGTGTCAGTTGCTCGCTCCTTCGCTCCTTCGTTCATTTCACCCCTTCGCTCATTTCGATGGTTGGTGCCGGGGCGGTTTGAGGGATTCCAGCCGGCATTTGTTTTCCAGTTTGCTGGTTGCGGCGGGCTTCGGCTTCGGCGCGTTTCTTCTGATTTGGAATGTATTCTTTCCAGACAAAGTCTTTGAGGGCGGCAACCACAACTGGCTCAAACTTTGATCCCGAAGCGTCATCAATGAGTTCGAGTACTTCTTCGATGGGCATCGGTTCGCGATAGTGGCGTTTGTGGGTCAAGGCATCAAAGAAATCGGCCACGGCAATGATTTTGCCGCCGAGCGGAATTTGATCTCCTGTCATACCAAAGGGATAGCCGGAACCGTCAATATTTTCGTGGTGGCTGCTGGCAATCAACGGCAGATTTTCCATTTCCCTGGAGAAATGGATTTCCGAGAGGATTTCCAGCGTGTGGAGCGCATGGTCGCGCATATGGTCATATTCTTCGGGGGTCAATTTACCGGGTTTACACAAGATGGCTTCACGCGTTCCGATTTTTCCGTAGTCGTGCAGCAATCCGGCATAATAAATGATCTTGCGTTCCTCAGCCGGCAGCCCCATGTGTTTGGCGATGGTTGACGAATAGCGTGCCACACGGGCCGAATGTCCGGCTGTCAGATCGTCGCGGGCGTCAATTGAGGCGGCGAGTGTCCGCACAAAGCTTTCAAAGGTGATTTTTTGTTCTTCGAGCAGGTGCAGGTTTTCGAGTGCGATTCCAGCCTGTCGCGTGACCGCCATCAGGAATTCAAGTTCTTCTTCCTCAAAGCTCTTTTGTTTGGTGAGGTTGTCGAGATAGCACACGCCCCAGGTTCGGGTGTTGGAACTGATTGGAGCACAAATCACTGAACGAATGGATTGGAAAATGATGCTCTGTTGCGTCGCAAACCGATTATCGCTCCGGGCATCAAGGCACAGTGTCGCCACGTTGTCTTTAAAAACCCGGTTGACGATGGTCATACTCGGATGGACGGTGCTTGAATCGGTGTTCGTCCGGTGCTTGGCCGCCTTGATACTCAAGGCATCTGATGACCCATCCACCAGCATGATGACGCCACGTTCGGCTGGGAGCAGATCAAAGAGGAGTTCGAGCAATTTGCTGCACAGATCGTTTCGACTTTGCATCGAGAGGATCGTGCTGGTGATTTCATAGAGGGCCCGCAACCGATTGAACGTGTTGTTGTTCATCATCTTCGCCTGTTCAATCAGCGAAGTATTGAGGTAACGGGTTTGCTGGTGATCAATCACCGACATGATTTGATGTGGATCATCGGGAGGGGCCGGGGTCGGTTTGACCGCAACTGGTTCCTGGCTGGTTTCTTGTTCTTCTTTCGGGGTGATGGCCTCAAACATCAACTCGATTCCGCCGTTACGCCGGCCAAGGCTGATGCGGTCACCACTTTTCAGAATCGTTTCAGTCACTTTGGTGTCATTGACAAAGCTCCCTGAGGTGCTTTGTTTGTCACGCATCCGATAGGTTTTTCCATCAAAGACCAGTTCAACGTGATGACGTGAAATGTAAGGATCATCAAGTTGGAGGTGATTATCGCCAAGTCGTCCAATCGTGAATGGTGCTTTGTTGAGTACGACGACCCGTTCTTTTCCAGTAACGTCCCGATAGCGAAGGGTGCCCCAGGCATTTTGGTCAAGATTCTCACTCATATAGCCCCCAGACCTGCTCTTTCTAATGTGAATCGGTGATGCAATTTCTTTTGTGCCGAGCGAGTAATCATCCCGCAAGGTTGTGCTGCCTTTACAAAAACATAACAAATTGTCGTTGATTGGGAGGTAGAAACCGGCGGAGAGCATAGCATATTTTGCTTTTCATGGTGCAATCAGAATCACCTGTCTTGAGCAGACACCGGGCTGAAGAAGTGGGGCTGAAGAAGCGGGGCTGAAAAAGTCGGGCTGAAGAGGTCGGGCTGAAGAAGTTGGGCTGAAGAAGTCGGGATGAAGAAGTCGGGCTCAGGGTATTAAACCCGTTTTCTTCAGCGCGAAGCATAGCGGCACCGCAACCAGATGACTACAC
>CAZXCE010000588.1:0-5558 GCA_964639175.1 uncultured Clostridia bacterium | reverse complement strand
ACCAAGAACCAAGAACCAAGCCCCAGTCACCAGCAACATCATTTTCTCAACCACTGACCGGGCGGCATTCAATGCTTCAGGAAGTTTTGAAGCATCGCGTCCGCCAGCTTCGGCCAGATCAGGCTTTCCACCACCACCACCGCCGACAATCGCTGCCAGCTCTTTGACAATTTTGCCGGCTTGCAGGCGTTTGGTCAGATCATCAGCCACCCGGACCAGCAGGGCAACTTTGTCGCCTTCCCGTTTCCCGAGCACCACGACCCCTGGGCCAAGTTTTTGAACCAGCGAATCTGCCAGGCTGCGCATGCCAGATTTGTCGAGGTCTTCGACTTCGTGAGAAAGGACTTTGATGTCGCCAACTTCACGCGCGGCAGCCAGCGCGCTGACGGCGCTTAGATTGGCGAGTTTGAGCTTGAGCGATTCGATTTCACGTTCTGCCGTTCGGAGCGACACTTGAAGTTTCTCAACCTGGGCCGGAATCTCGGTCGTTGCTGATTTTAGTGTTCCGGCTACCTGATCAAGTACGGCTTCTTCCTGCTGGTACCGGGCAAATGCCGCCTCACCCGTGATGGCAATCATGCGACGGGTGCCAGAGGCAATTGACGCATCACTCACGATTTTGAGCAGCCCGATATCACCGGTGGCATTGACGTGTGTTCCGCCACAGAGTTCTTTTGAAAACCCTGGGACTTCGACCACGCGTACCCGGCTGCCATATTTTTCACCAAACAGCGCCATGGCGCCGCCTTCGATGGCGGCATCAAGGTCCATTTCGATTTTTGAAACCCCGGTATTGCGTCGGATTTCATTGTTCACCAGGCGCTCAATTTCAGTGAGTTCTTCCTGGGTGAGCGGGGCAAAATGGGTAAAGTCGAACCGAAGCCGGTCTGGCGCCACTTCGCTTCCAGCCTGTTTGACGTGCGGCCCAAGCACTTCTTTCAAGGCGGCATGCAACAGGTGTGTTGCCGAGTGGTTGAGGACGATTCGTTGGCGACGTTGCGCGTCAACCGTGGCCGAAACAAGGTCTCCTATTTTAAATTCACCAGTTTCAATGGTGACTTTATGCGCTGTCAGGCCCGAAACCGGGGCGTAGGTATTGCTGACCCGAGCCGTTGCCGAAATGCTTTCAATCAACCCGGTATCGCCAACCTGACCGCCCGACTCAGCGTAAAACGGCGTTCGTTCAAGGATGATTTCGCCAGTTTCGCCTGCCTTTAACACCTCAACCACCTGATCTTCACAAATCAACCCCCGAATTTTAGTTTCCGCCAGGGCCGTGCCTTCATAGCCAGTAAAGACGGTTGGAATGCCATTGTGGACTGATTGATAGACCTCTTTGACCTGGGCCAGGACGCCTTTCCAGCTCTCGCGGTCTGCTTTTTTCCGGCCCTCCAGAATGGCTTCATAGCCTTCGACATCAACCGTCATTTTGTTTTGTTCAGCAATGAAGACGGTCATATCAATCGGCAGACCATAGGTGTCATAGAGTGTGAAGGCGTCCTGACCAGAGACAACCCCATTGTCACTCCGCGCAAAGATTTCATTGAGCTTTTTCGTGCCATTGTTCAGGGTTGATCGAAACAGTTTCTCTTCAGTTAAGGTCGCGCGTTCGACTTCATTGGCTTGCGTTCTTAATTCGGGGTAAGCACCGGCCATGTGGTCAATCACAAAGTTGGTGACCTTGTAGAGAAACAAGTCCTCCATCCCGAGCCGCCGCCCGTGCCAGATGGCTCGACGCATAATTTTGCGGAGCACATAGTTGCGACCCTTATTTCCAGGATAAATCCCATCTGCCATGGCAAAGGCTGTCGTTCGGGCGTGGTCGGAAATCACCCGCATCGATACATGGTCATCTTCCATGTCATAGGCATAGTCTTTTCCAGCCAGACTGGCAATGAAGTCAATAATGGGTCGAATGAGATCGGTTTCGTAGTTGGATGGCTTGCCCTGGAGTACGGCTGCCACCCGTTCCAACCCGGCACCGGTATCAACCGATGGTTTCGGCAGCGGGGTCAGGGTTCCGTCGGCTGACCGATCATACTGCATAAAGACCAGATTCCAGATTTCAACCGTCGTGTCACCGGGGCCGTTGACATATTCCGGGAGGTTATCGGCCATATCTTCGCCCTGAAAATAGTGAATTTCCGAGCATGGGCCACAGGGCCCGATGTCGCCCATTTGCCAGAAGTTATCTTTTTTCCCAAATCGCAAAATTCGATTTGTCGGCGCGCCGACTTTGCGCCAGAGTTCAATCGCTTCGTCGTCGTCTTCATACACGGTGAACCACAGCCGTTCGAGCGGGAGGCCAAATTCCTTCAGGAGCAGGTCCCAGGCAAAGATGATGGCTTCTTCTTTGAAATAGTCGCCAAAGGAAAAATTTCCCAGCATTTCAAAGAAGGTATGGTGACGGGCGGTTTTTCCGACTTCTTCGAGATCGTTTTGTTTTCCACCGGCTCGAATACATTTTTGGGAGGTTGTCGCGCGGGAATAGTCACGCGTTTCACGCCCGGTGAAGACATCTTTAAACTGATTCATCCCGGCGTTGGTGAAAAGGAGGGTGTCGTCGGGTGGCATCAGCGAAGAACTTTTCACAATCCGGTGGCCATTTTTGGCAAAGTAATCAAGAAATTTTTGGCGAATTTCGTGTCCTGTCATTTGAGTTCCTGAGAAAAGGGTTAAGGTGAAATAGTTCGGTACAGTGACTGCCCGTGGATAAAAAGGACTGAAAGGACCGAAAGGACAAAAAAGAAGGGATGAATCCAATCCCGCCTTTTTTGTCCTTTCCGCACCAACTGCACCGGAGCGTGTTCAGCAAGGTTATCAAATTTCTTCCAAGATCTTATTGCGGCGGGTTTGATACTCTTCTTCAGTGATCAAGCCCTTGTTCTTTAAGTTGAGCAGTTTTTCCAGTCGAGCTTCAATGGCATCTACCGGCGGTGCCGCGGCGCCTGGTGGTGGTTGCTGTGGATAGCCCGGCGGTGGCGGATACCCTGGCGGCGGATAGCCTGGGTACTGCGGCGGTGGTGGCGCCATGCGACCGGCCATAGCCTGTCCCATTCCGATGCCCATGCCAAGTCCAAGTCCTTCGCCAGCGCCGCCAGGGTTGTTGGCGGCGTCGCGAAGTGCCTGGGCAGTCTGGAATTGCATATAGGCGTTCATATCACCCAGCGCGCGCATTCCGGCGCCTTCGTCAATTCGTTTTTGGACTTCTTCAGGCAGGGTAATTGCCCCAACCGTCAAATCAACCAGTTCCATGCCCTGCTTGGCAAAGTCATCAGCGGCGCGGCCTTTGGTGCCGGCGGCGATTTCATTGTAGAGCGAGGCCAGTTTAAAGACCGAATTGAAATTTTCACCCAGCAAATCAGACAATTGCTGGACGATCAGATCGCGCAGAAAGTCTTCAACCTGTTCGGTCGTCACCCGACCACGGGTGCCAACCACCGTGGCTGAAAACAGTTGTGGGTCAACCACGCGGAGCGAATATTTCCCAAACGCCCGCAGGTTAATCGGTCCAAGCTGTGGGTCCTGGAGCAAAATTGGTGCTTTCGTCCCCCACTTCAAATCCTGAAACGTCTGACGACCAATAAACAAGACCGAAGCCTGAAACGGGGAATTGCCACCAAAAAAGAGTCCTGGAAGTGACGAGATCAGCGGCAGATTCATCGTTGACAGCGTGTGTCTTCCTGGTCCAAAGGTATCGAGTGCCCGACCATCCCGGAAAAACACGGCTGTCTGATTTTCCTGAACAATTAATTGTGATCCCCAGGTGATGTTGGTCGAACCTTGAGGCGGATACCGGTGCACCAGCGTGCGGCCTGAATTGTCGAAAAACTGAATAACTTCTGGCATGTGAATCACCTTGTTGAATGAAGAATTGTCAGTACCACCTTGCGTCAGCGGGTGGGCAATTCGGTCAGCTTTCCTTAGACCGTGTTGATCTTATTGTAGCGTTCGGTGAATTTGGCATCGAGCGCGTCAATATTTTTCTCAAGCGCAGCAGCGGCGGCTTTCAATGTGGCGGCTTCCCCCGCCTGGGCGGCCACTACATTGGCATCAGCCTCAATAATTTCCGCCAGATCCAGCAAGGTCAGGTCAAACTGGTAGATCTGATCAAGCTCGAAATCGTCAATTTTCACCGCATCAAAGAATCCAGAGTAGCCATAAGTCGCAAACCGGATCCGATTTTCCATTTTGTCGAGCTTTTTTAAAATTCGATCCAGCGGGCCAACTTCAAACAGCCGGCCAGTATCGCTCAAATCCCGCAAAACAGTGTTAGGAATGGTTTTGATATGGCGCAACCGGTCAGCCACCTGTTCGCGCAGGACTTTATCAATTTCACGCCGGCGGTCACGATCCAGATAATCTCCCAGACCAGGGATTTTATCGGCCAATCGTTCAAGCCAGTTTTTTCGGCTGTTGACGTTAAACATCAGCAGGTCTCCTCTTGAGAAAAGAATGAAAAAGTCAGTACCACCTGCGTCAGCGGGTGGGTCAATGTCAGTACCACCTGCGTCAGCGGGTGGGTCAATGAAAGTCAGTACCACCTGCGTCAGCGGGTGGCTTTGGGCAACCAGTAGTCAAAAGCCTGAAAGCTCCCACCCGCTGACGCAGGTGGTACTGACTACTTCAACCCTCAGTCACCAACCCCAAGCCCAATGTCTTTTCAGTCTCTGGGTTCAACAAAAGCAGGTTGAATCAATTTAATCATTTTGAGGCCATCTTCACCATTGGCGTAATAGCGGGGCTTGGTTTCGGCAACCGTATAGCCCAGAGTACTATAAAGTCGATAGGCTGTCTGGTTTGAAACCCGGACTTCGAGGTACACCAGATGTGCGCCCTGAAAAGCAAAGCCAAGTTCAGCTTGTTGAATCAGCCATCGTCCATAGCCCTGACATCGGGCTTCGGGAGCGACGCCAACCGCCACGATATGACCGCCAACCGGGGCACCATAGGTCGGAGTCCGGTCAACCAGACCCAGTAAAAACCCTTTCATTTCACCCAGATGATCAACAACCTTATAAGAAACCGAATCTGAACTCGACAAGAGCATGCGGATGGTGCTCAGGTCATAGGCTTCACCATCTTCAAAACAGCGTTGATCAAGCGCCCAACAGGCATACAGATCACACAATGTCATTGGAAAAATTGCGGGTTGTAAGGCTGCAACCATAACAGATGTGATTGAGAACAGATTGAAAAAAGGGCTGGAATGAAAGACTGAAAATCCCGCATTGTAGTGGGTTAAGGTTGAAAAATCAAAGCCTTACCCTGGCAGCAGGGAGGATTTTCTCGCACGGACTGAAGGAAAAGACTTGACAGAGTGGGGTCGTTTCAAGATACTTTCGCGCGCTTCACACCATCACAAGTTCGTAGGCCGCATTCATTTCGTTCACGGAGAAGTCGCATAGTGGCCTAGTGCGTCGGTTTGCTAAACCGATATACGGGAAACCGTATCGAGGGTTCGAATCCCTCCTTCTCCGCCATCTTTTGTTTGACCAACTCAGGGATCCTGCGGCGGCGGGGCACCTGGATCACCGCCTTCGGCCGCCCCGCCCTGC
>CAZXCE010000587.1:0-5561 GCA_964639175.1 uncultured Clostridia bacterium | reverse complement strand
AACCCGGAACCCGGAACCCGGAACCCGGAACCCTGACCCCTGAAGTTCCCACACTCTTGAAAGGAATCCGTGCCTGACGTGACTGACTCACATTTATACAGTACCTGGGAAACAACACCTGTTCGCTGGGGAGATATGGACGCCTTTGGCCATATCAACCATGCTACTTACTTCACCTATCTGGAAACCGCACGGATGCAGTATTTCATCAAAATTGACCTTGACCGTTATGGCCAAAATCACGAGTTTGGGCCGGTTGTGGCCAGCGCGACCTGCAACTTTCGCCGCCAGGTTCGGTTCCCGGCGACCTTGCAGGTCGGTGTTCGCACATCTGAGGTCCGCACGCGCAGCTTTATGCTCGAATATGTGGTTTTGCAACTGGTCGGCGAACAGTTTGAGGTCGTCGCCGACGGCACCACCGCCGTGGTCTGGATTAACATCACCACTGGAAAAGCCGTCGCGCTCCCTGAAGAATTGCAGCAGGCAATACACCACTTAGAAGCCCAACGCACAGGCCCCGTCTCAACCGAAACCTGAATAAGAATGACGCATAAAGAATGAAGAATTGAGTACCGGCTGATTTTTCAGACCACAAGACGATTCATCACTCGAATGATTCAGTTCTGATCAGGTGTCAAAAGAACAACACTCTTGAACGGAGGTGGCATGAACACTCGTGTCCTGGTTCTGAACGCGTCTTTCGAGCCGATTAATATTTGCACGGTTCGAAGAGCCGTAGTCTTAATTCTCAAAGGTGTCGCCCGGGTTGAGGAACACACTGAACAGTTTTTACACTCGCCATCGGCAGTCGTGAAAGCACCCTCAGTGATCCGTCTGCTGGAATACATTCACATTCCATTTGAACGAAAAAGCCTGTCCCGCCGCAATGTTCTGCTGCGCGACCATAACCGATGCCAGTATTGCGGCCATATCTTCCCGCCCATCGAATTGACCCTTGATCATGTGGTGCCGCGTTCCCGAGGCGGCGCTAGCACCTGGGATAATCTGGTGGCTTGCTGCCGAAGGTGCAATAACCGCAAGGGAAGTCGGACACCAGAGGAGGCTTCGATGAAGCTTCTGAAAAAACCGCAGTCGTTTAACCTGCATGTCAATCGCCAGATCATCCGCTATCTGGGGAGTACCGACGAAGCCTGGCGCAAGTACCTCTATTTTTGAATGAAGAATGAAGAAAACCAGGTACCTGGTACCTGGTACCTGGTGCTTAGTGCTTAGGAATCAATACTTCCGAACCAAGCACCAAGCACCAAGAACCAAAAACCAAGCACCAAAAACCAAGCACCAAGCACCAAAAACCAAGCACCAAAAACCAGAAACCAATCCCTTATGAACCTCATCTTCAGTATCTGTGTTGGAATTGCATTAAGCGCCGCCTGCGGTTTTCGGGTATTTGTTCCGATGCTGGTGATGAGCATTGCGGCCAAAAGCGGTCATTTAGGGTTAAATCCAGAGTTTCAATGGATTGGGACCTGGTATGCACTGACTGCATTTGCCGTGGCCACTGGATTTGAAATTGCCGGATACTATATCCCCTGGGTTGACAATATGTTGGACTGGATTATGACGCCAGTTGCAGTCATTGCCGGGATCCTGGCGAGTGCTTCGTTAATGGTTGATGCGTCACCATTTTTCAAATGGTCGGTGGCGATTATTGCTGGCGGAGGCGCTGCCGGTGCCATTCAGGGAACAACGGTTGTGCTGCGCGGTGCTTCGACAGCAACCACGGCTGGGCTGGGGAATCCTGCCCTGGCGACGGTTGAATGGGTGCTCTCAACCATTGTGTCAGCTCTGGCTGTTCTGATTCCAATGGCCATGCTGGCGTTTTAGGCTATCTGGCGGAAGTTGGTAAAACCACTGTAAAGGTACTGCCTACGCCAAGCTGGCTGCGAACCGAAATATTTCCGCCGTGGGCGGCGACGATGCGCTTCACAATGGCCAGTCCGAGACCAACTCCGGCGCGTTTTTTGTTGGATTGAGCTTGCTGATATGGTTCAAACAAATAGGGAATATCTTCAGCCGGAATACCCTCGCCAGTGTCGGTAATTGAAACTGCCAGCAGGGTTAACCCGGTTTCAACCCCTTTCCCCTGGATAATGGTGACCTCAAGGCAGATGGTCCCACCAGATGGGGTGAATTTCATGGAATTGGACAGCAGATTTGAAAAGACCCGATCCAGTTGTTCAAAATCAGCACAAATGGGTGGCAGGCTGGCCGGGATTTTTTTCTCGAAGGTGATACCCAGTGGTGCCACGGTCAATCGGGCTGATTCCGCACAATCATTGAGAAATTGAACCGGCGATATGACCTGGAATTTGTATTTTTTCTCAGTTGAATCTGCCCGATAAAAATCCAGGACTTCGTTGACGAGGTTCAGAATTTTCTGCACGTTGCGTTCTGCGGCTTCAACCAGTGGCTTGAGGGGGCCCATGTTGAGATCTTCATCATCCTTAATTAATTCCAGGGTTGTGTTGACCACGGTCAGCGGAGACTTCAAATCATGGACCAGGGTAGCGGTGAAATTGGCTTTGAGTTGATCCAGTTCTCTGAGCTTCAGGTTTGCTTCTTGCAGATCACGGGTTCGTGCCTCGACTTTGGCTTCCAGCATCTGGTTTCGGTGCTCAAGCGCCCGGGTATAGAGTCGAAATGAAAGGTAGATCATCGAAGCCAAAACAAATGTATAGACTGCGTACGCCCAGCTTGTTTGCCAGGGTGCCGGGCGAATTTGAATCTGAATGCTGGTGCCCGTTTGGTTCCACACCCCATCGTTGTTACGCCCAATGACCTGGAAGGTATAAGTTCCAGGAGGGATATTGGTATAATAGGCCGTGTGCCGGTTTTTAATTTCCTGCCAATCAGGGTCAAATCCTTCTAACTTACATTTGAGCAGGTTTTTTTCAGCGGACTGAAAACTCAGGATCGAGCAGTGAAATTCAAAGTTGTTTTGATCATAGCGATAGACCTGGGAATCCAGGTGATCAACCGGGCTGCCATTGACCAAAATTTCCTCAATGCAAACTGGGGGAATATTGGTATTGGTGGGCAAATGGTGAGGATCAATGGCAACAATTCCTTTTCGCATCGGAAACCAGAGCTGGCCCTGGCTGTCCTGGCAGGCGGTTGCCGGGGCAATCCCAACCTCAGTTTCCAGGCCATCAAACCGATTGTAGGTGGTGAGCGTCAGCGTTGATTGGAGCGTATCGGCCAGTGCATTTAATTCTGAAATCGAAACTCGAAAAATTCCCTGATTGGTCGAAAACCAGAACTTGCCCGTGCCATCTTCCAAAATCTGGTACACCTGTTTGGGAAGTCCGCCCCGTGACCCAATCGCAGTCGTGCGGTTGTTTTGAATGCGGCAGATCCCATTGTTGGTCGTAACCCAGATGGTTCCATCCCGATCTTCATACACGCCAAAAATAATATCTCCGGTGAGGCCGTTCCGGGTTGTGTAGTGTGTGATCTGGGAATTGGAAATCCGCACCACTCCATTTCCGTCGGTTCCAACCCAGATTGATCCGGTTCGATCTGCGTACAGGGACAACACCATGCTGAATTTGAGTTCATTAAACGGTGAAAAGGGAAGAAAGCGACCGTCTTGAAACTGGTCAAGTCCGTGGTCGGTCGCAACCCACAACTTTCCCGATAGGTCTTCGCACAGGGCACGAATGTAATTGCCGGAAAGGCCATTTTTGGTGGTGAATGTCTGGAATGTGCCACGCTCTGGATCGAGCGTCTTTAATCCAGCATTGCGAGTGCCGACCCAGTACGTTCCGTTGTGATCGCGGAGCATTGTGCGCACACAGGGATCTTCGGTATTTGGGATATAGGTTCGAAGGTGCCCATCTTTCATCCGGCTGAGTCCGCCATTGGTACCAATCCATAAACTGTGATCCTGATCTGGAAAGACAACCCAGGCGGCATCACTTGGAAGTCCTTCGGTTTTGGTGTATGTCGTAAATTTCCCGTTTTGAAACTGATGCAACCCACCAGTGTAGAGCCCAACCCAGAGGCTTCCTTCCCGATCTTGTATGGCCGAGCAGGCAGAGACTCCGGAAAGACCATCGGATTCGGTAAACGTAGCCACCGTTCCATTATAAAATCGAATCAATCCTTTGGTGTTGGAACCGATCCAGAGGTTATGGTCAGTATCTTCGCAGAGCACGATCAGGTTGTTATCGGGCATTCCTTCGCGGACGGTCAATTGTGATTCAACCCGTTGGTTCCAGACCCGTACCCCACTTCCAAGCGTGCCAATCCACAATTTTCCGCCCGAATCAATCAGCAGGCTATTGATGGTGGTGTCAAATGTTTCGCGCAAAATGGCGTGAGTTGGTGGTTGAGTTGGATGAAAGGAATAGAGCCGGTTATTACTGCTGAAATAGATGGTGCCATCCCGCCCCACCGCCACGCCACGCACATCATTTGGGGTTTCTGAACCAGCGGAAATTGTCTGAAAGGTGATAGATCGGTCCTGGATAGTTCCCCAGCAGAGACCCATCCGCGTTCCAATCCACAATCGCCCGGCGGCGTCCTGGCACAAACTGGTAATAATGTTGCCCGGCAATCCGTCGGCAGTGGTTAATCGTGGCCCCCAGATGCCGTTTTGATAGCTATAGAGCCCATCGCCATTGGTGCCGATCCAGAGCGTGCCACGGGCATCTTCGAGCAGTGACCTGACACCCCCAAATTGATCCTTGAGCGGAAATTGACTCTGATCAATTTGAATAAACTCGCGTCCATCAAAGCGGGTCAATCCTTCAAATGTGCCCACCCAGAGATATCCATCTCGGGTTTGGGTGAGCGTTAAAACGGCTCCTGGCAACAGGCCCTGTTGTTGATCCCAGGACTGGTGCTGGTATTGGGTGACCATTTTGTGTGGGTCGAGGGCCAGACAGGGCAACCCACACCCAATGGCCAGCCAGACACAAAAAAAGAGGAACCGTAATACCATAGGGAATTCTGTAAACTCGTCCATGAACAGAATGCCGTAATGACTGAGCGAAATTTCGCCCGGTCTTGGAGTATGACCACCTCCTATCAAGCCCATAATTGAGGCGCTATGATGCGGCGCTCTGAAAGGTCGGCTCAGAATAAGACCATTGGCTTTGTCCACTTCGCGGGCGATACTATAAAGCTTGGTCAATTCAACCGCCTCCTCATATTCAAGTGGCGGCATGATGCCAGGCAGCCTCTCAGCCAGCATTGATTTGCCCGAACCGGGAGGTCCGACCATCAGCACATTGTGCCTGCCGGCAGCGACAATCATCATCGCCCCTTTTGGCTTGGACTGTCCTTTCACTTCTCTAAAGTCGCAATCTAGCACCGCATTTGATGCCATAGCCTTATATCTATTTTTGGTGGTGCCGCAAACGACTCTCCCATTTTCAGGACACTCCAATATGTTCAACGCCTCTTGCAAATGTGACACCGGATAGACCTTAATGCCGTCCACAAGGGCAGCTTCGGCGCCATTGTCTTCCGGGACTATAATGCCTTCAGCCCCCAAATCGCGCGCGCAAATCGCCCACGAAAGCACACCCGACACC
>CAZXCE010000586.1:0-5566 GCA_964639175.1 uncultured Clostridia bacterium | reverse complement strand
AGGTATGTCGAGGTCATACCTGACGGCCCTCTGGGGCTCGATTCTGGTGAAACTGGTCTTATCCCTGAACCGCTTTTTTGATCGTTTCAGAAATGACAAATTTCAATTTTTGGCCACCGGGAATAGTAATGGGTTCGCCCGTGCCTGGGTGACGGCCCTGACGCTCTTTGACTTCGCGGAACACAAATTTTCCGAGGCCAGGGAGCATAAAGCCATTTTTTGCTTCTTCGGCTGCGACAACCACCAGTTCATCCAATACAGCTTTGGCAACTGCCGGTTTGATTTGGGCTTTCTTGGCCAGACGATCAACCAGGGCCGTCTTGGTCATGGATGGGACCACCGGTTTGGCGACTTTCTTTGGCGCTGGCTTGGCCGCCGCTTTCTTGGTCGCCTTGGTGTCTTTAGCTTTCGCTGTTTCTTTTGCTTTGCCCTTAGCCGGGGCGCTCTTTGGTGCAGGTGCTGCTTTCTTAGTCGCCATGGTACTTTTTTTGTTCACTCCTGATTGTTGGGATGGAAATTAAAGATTGAATACCATTACAAAAAATTCAGAAGAAACGCAAGAATTTTTTTGCTGAAATACCGCCCAGAAGCGGAAAAACAGCGGTCAATTGAAAAAAAAATGCCGAAATAAACCAGGAAAATTCAAAAAGAATGGTCATCTTCCACTCATTTATGCCAAATTTGGCTAATTTGACTGGGTGAAAAACCCTCAAAAAAACTGGCTTTTTCTTCGGAGAATTCACCTATGTATTCACTTTTTGACCCCGAAGGGGCGCAGACACTCCTCCAAAGATTTCACCGACTTACTCCAGGTCATTCCCGACATTGGGGAACGATGTCAGCCAACCAGATGATTTGTCATCTGAGCGACCAGCTCCGAGTGGCACTGGGGGAGATCCCTTCGCAACAAAGAAAAAATATATTCTGGCGAACATTTATTAAATGGATGGTGCTCTATATTCCGCTGACCTACCCCAAGGGCGCTCCGACCACGCCGGAGATGAAAACCACCACTGCCAGCCAGTGGGAGGCCGACAAAGCCGAGTTCTTGCGTTTGTTTGAGGCGTTTCGTCAGCGAGATATTACCGGGGACTGGTCGCCACATCCGGCATTTGGCCGCCTGACCGGCACGGAATGGGGCATTCTGGCCGCGAGGCATATCAATCACCATCTGCGTCAATTTGGCGAATAACGGCTCCGCCGGATTGAACAAAACGGCCTGGAGTGGTAAATGGTGAGGGTTTTCCGTCGCATTCTTTTTTTCAGGACTTCTTCAGGTAGATAGGCTCTGTCTCCGTAAATTTTAGTGATTTGGCCTGCGAAGCCGGTGACGGCTCGTCGCCTTTATCTGCCCGTTGAGTCCTTATTTATGCAATAAGGAGTCACACCCCATGTCTATTCGACAGCGATTTTGTGCCTGTCTGGTTGCGGTCTGTTTGAGTGGTGTTTTTGTGTTCAGCCAACCAGCTCAAGCCCAGATCAAACCGCCCGTTTTAAAAATCACTCAAACCAAACTAAAAAATAACCTGACAATTGTGCTCCACGAAGACCACACGGCTCCGATTGTCAACGTTCAAGTCTGGTATCACGTTGGCGCCAAAGATGAAAAACCTGGCCAGTCCGGCTTTGCTCACCTGTTTGAGCACATCATGTTTAAGGGCACCAAACATATCGCTCAGGAAGAATACCCACGGCTGATTGAAGAAACCGGAGGGATTCAAAATGCCGGAACCCTGCAGGACTACACGTTCTACTGGCAAACGGTCCCGGCAAATTACCTTGAGCGGGTGTTGTGGATGGAATCCGAACGGATGAAATCGCTGACGGTCAACGAAGAAAATTTTGCCTCAGAGCGCAAAGTTGTGCTGGAAGAAAAGAAGCTTCGCTTTGACAATACCCCGCTGGGCAAAATCTATGCGCTCTTGCTGTCCAATGTTTTCAAAACCTATCCGTATGCTCACCTGCCGATTGGTTCGGAGCAGGATTTGAATGCGGCCACGGTGGCTGATGTCAAAGCATTTCATGATCGCTACTATGTGCCAGACAACGCCACCATGATCATTGTGGGCGATTTCAAAACGGCTGAAGTGTTAAAGCAAATTGGGAAGTACTTTGATGAAATTCCTGCCAGTGCCACACCCGTGCCGCGCATCAAGCTGGACGAACCCGAATGGAACGGTGAACGGCGCGCTATCGAATATGACGCCCGGCTGCCGTTTGGCGGCGTGACCATCGCCTACCCGACAGTTGGTGCCAATCATCCTGATCGCCATGCGCTGGAATTGCTTTCAAATATTCTGGCTCGGGGTGAGACATCCCGGCTCTATCGAAGTCTGGTGTATGACAAACAACTGGCAATTTTTGCGGCTGGACGCAATGAGCCGCTCGAACTGGCTGGGATTTTTTCATTTCAGGCGGCCATGACCGTTGGAAAACCGGCTGAGGATGGCGAAGCGGCCCTGCTGGCTGAAATCGAGAAGGTCAAAACCGAGCCTGTCACCGAACAAGAACTCAACCGGTCAAAAGCCCAGTTGATCAGTTCACTGGTCCGTCAGCGTCAAACGGCCCAGGGGAAAGCTGACAATATCGGTTATGCGACGGTGATTATGGGTGATTACCGGCTCGTCAATTCCGAACTCCAAAAGTATCAGGCAGTAACCGTGAAAGACATTCAGCGGGTCGCCCAAACCTATTTCAACCCACAGAAACGGCTGGTGATTTATTTCCTCCCTGAGTCAATGCGCCCCAAACAATCTTTAGCGCAGCCGACCTCCACGCCGACAACCGAGACTCAGAAAGGAGCGAACTAACCCCATGACACAGTTGAACTCATTTCAGAATTCAAAGCCGTTGCGCCGGTATTGGCTGTGCGCGGTGTTGCTCCTGGCGATTACCCTGGCGGCGCCGCTTTCCGCCGTGACCCTGGCCGCACAGGATAAACCGCCGGTGGCACCACCGTTTCAGGCCAGACCGTTTCCGGCTTTTGTTGATCAAAAACTGCCCAATGGACTGCGGGTCTTGATTGTTGAAGATCACCGTCAGCCGCTGGTTTCTCTGCAATTGTCGCTTTCCGGCGGGGCGATTTACGACACGGACCAGAAAGCGGGTGTGGCGTCGATGACAGCCGAGTTATTGACCAAAGGCACCACCACCCGCAAAGCCAAAGAACTTGCCCAAACCGTGGATGATCTGGGCGGAGCGCTCAACGCTGGTGCCGGTGATGAATATGCCCGCGTATCGGCCTCGTTTCTCTCAAACTCAACGGCACTGGCGCTTGAACTCCTGGCGGATGTAACCCTCAATCCAACCTTTGATGAAGAGGAACTCAACCGGGCCAAAACCCAGGCCATTTCTGGATTCCAGTTCACCGCGATTTCAGGCAACTATCTGGCTGGTGGCGTCTTTGACCGATTGTTGTTTGGGAATACTCCCTATGGACGTCCATCCAATGGAACACCCGAGACGGTGCCCGCTATTTCACGAGCCGATATCGTGGCATTTCATCAGAAGTACTACACTCCGCAAGGGGCGATTCTGGTGGTGACTGGCGATGTGCAGCCCAAAGCGGTCATGGCGCTCATTACCAAACAATTTGGGGGATGGAAGGGCGAAGTCGTACCGCCGCTGGTGATTCAGCCTCCAGCCGATCCCAAGGGGCTACGCATCGTCGTGGTTGATAAGCCAGATGCGGTTCAAACTGAAATTCGCGTTGGACGTCAGGCATTTCCGATCACGGACTCAGATCGGATTACCGCGTCACTGATGAATGTCACCCTTGGCGGCGGATTATTTACCACACGTCTGATGCAGGAAGTTCGCGTCAAACGCGGGTTGACCTACGGTGCGCGGTCATCACTCCAGCTATTGACCAAAGGCGGAAAATTCACCCTGTCAACCAACACCAAAACCGAATCCACGGTTGAAGTGGTACGCATTCTGCTTGATGAGTTGAAAAAGCTGCGGGATGTGCCGATTTCTGATGAAGAACTCGCCCAGCGAAAATCATTTATGATTGGCCAGTCGGTCCTCAACGCCGAAACCCCGGCGGATGTGGCTGGCAACCTGCTTGATGCCATTCGACAAGGAGGTGGAAAACAGGATCTGGATACCTACGCCCAGAAAGTGTCGGCCATCACTGCCGGGGCGATTCAAAAAGTGATGCGTGATCGGCTCAACCCGGATTCAAGCACCATCGTGCTGGTGGGCAATGCCGCCGGGTTTGAAAAAGAACTGGCCTCGCTTGGAAAATTCGAGAAACTTTCCTTCCGGGATGTAGATTTAATGGCCGCCAATCTGCGCAAACCATCACCGTTGGAACGGCCAGCTTCTGAGGCGGAAAAAACTGCCGGGGCGGCGTTGTTGAAACAGGCAGTGGCGGCATTGGGTGGCGAGGCGTACATGAACCAAAAAACGGTGGTTCGACAGGGAAGCGGCAAATTTGCCCCTCCAGGGTTGCCGCAGCCTTTGGCGGTGCCTTCGATTACCAACACGACTGGGGAGGGCGGTAAATCGGTGCTCACAATCAAGCATCCAGCCTTCGAAGTCAGCTTTGGAACGGTTGGAGATGGAAAGATCTGGGTTGTTTCACCCCAGGGCGTCCAGGAATTTCCGAATCCGGAACAAGGGAAATTTGGCATTGATATTTTGAGAAGAGCGGCGGCCCATCCCGAAACGTTTTTGATTCGCAGTCTCCCGGATGAAGAAAAAGAAGGTCAGAAATACAAAGTGTTTGCGATTTCAGATCAGGACAAACACACCACCCTGTTTTACTGTGACCCGGAAACCAGTCTCCTGTCGCGACTGGCATATAAAGGGCAACAGGGAGACACCGAAGAACTATATGCTGACTATGCTGATTTCAGCGGGGTGAAAGTCGCCCGGAAGGTGACCTATAAGACCAACGGTGCGATGTTCCTTGACGCCACGTTCTCAGAGGTCAAAGTCAACGAATCAGTTCCTGATTCAGTGTTTGCCAAACCGGCTGGGAAATAGGGTTCCGGGTTCCGGGTTCCGGGTTCCGGGTTCCGGGTTCCGGGTTTTCGAATCCGGCAACCCGGAACCCATTAATCACTATGAAAATCACTCACGTTTCAACCAGCCAGCGCTGTGAAATCTGCCACCAGTCAGACCAGTTTGATCCGGTTCAGGAAGTGTGTCTCCGCTGTGCCAGAGTGGAAATCATTCCCCGTGCCCCACTTTCACGGCCAGCCCCGCTTCCAGCATTTCTGGCAGATTCGCTGATTCCGCCGCCGGCTCAGCCCAAAGTGAAAATAACACTTCGCGGTGTGATCCATTTCACGCTGGTATTGATACTGGCACTGATTCTCAATGGCGGCGCGCTACTGGTGGCCTGTGCTTTCAATGAGCCAGCCCCAAATGCCCAAACCACCAGTTCCGAAGAAGAATGGACATTCCCCCGCTATCAGCCGAAAACAGTTGAAGAACATCTGGTTGAATCTTTTGATGGAATCTCCAGGATTTTACTGCCCGGTCTCTGGTTTGGAGTCGCGAACATCCTGCTGTGGATTGTGATAAGTACCTTACCGAAAATTTCCAAACATTTTAA
>CAZXCE010000585.1:0-5570 GCA_964639175.1 uncultured Clostridia bacterium | reverse complement strand
GGGTGTGCTATGGCCAACCGTATCGCACACGCAGATGCGATAGGCACCAGCCCGAATGGCCGTGGTATAGAGCGCCCGAATTGTATCAGGATGTGCCCGCGTGGTGTCTTCAGTGACATACATCACCGGAATGCCATTGTTGACGGCAAAACTGACGCCTTCTTCGGTCAACTTGAGCATGTGCTCAAGTGACCAGTTTTCAGTGTATTGTCGCACGGGGCTGGAACCGATGAACATCGCGGCTTCAATCGGTGTCCCAACTTTATTGGCAATGTCAATAATCGGAATGATATCGGCTTTGGCAGTTCGACAGGCGGCATTTGGACGAATTTTTAACCGATTTTCGACGATTTCTGTGGCCAACCGGGTCACATCAGCCACCGCTCGCGGGCCAGCGCCAGGGAGTCCAATATCAGCCGTGTTGATGCCAAGCGCTTCCATCAAATGCAAAATCTCAATCTTTTTCTCAATTGATGGATCAGTTACTGAAGGTGACTGTAACCCGTCGCGCAGGGTTTCATCGTCAAAATCAACCGTCCGGGTTGGTGCGGCGATGCCAACCGTGTTCCAGTCATAAATGAGTTCGTGAAACTGGTCTTCCTGGGCAGATGCGTGAGTTGGTACTGAATGGTGAATATCCTCTGACATAACAACCTCTGGGTGGAATGAAGTGAGTCAAAACAGGTCAAACATCAAGCCTGAAGTTGCAGCCGAATCAATCAAAGTCAACAATGCAATGGAGGTCAACAAGTTATAGAAAATTGGTTGAGGTGCTGGGAATCAGCTCGGGAATCAAACGCGCAACAAAAAACTCTTTTTTCCTGGTAATTGCTGGGTATGGGAAGTTTGGCTGCAATCAAATTGAATACTGTCTGCATTGAAGCCGTTTCATCATCGAAAGTCAACCGGGGTTGAATCTCAAACCAAACTGCATTTCTGCAGTTTACGACGTGCGACTCATCGCTTGACCCTCCAACAACCCATTCACTTTAAAAATTTTCTGCCCATTTTCCCTAACCTTCAACCCCATCACCAGCGGAGCAACGACATAGCTGCGCGAAAAAACTGCAAATCCTGGTCAGCAAAGAGTGGACAGCGCCAGCCGGGCGTGCCACAATAGACCCAAAGTCAAATTTTCATGATCGATTCACTATAGACCCGGAGGTTTAGCTTACATGTCAGAAGAAACGCAGAAGACCTATCACGCCGTCGAAAATAATGGAGTCGTGACGGCGGTTTGGGAAATGGTTGGACGGAGACACGTTCGTACAATTGACCCTCGCAGCCAGGAAGGCAAAGCATTGCTGGCCCACTACACACCAGCCGCCGAAGCCCAACCAGCCGCCGAAAACTTGGAACAAATGGCCACCCACGCATAGGTTCTTCGCTCTACCACGTACCATCAGGCAGGAACTCGCTTCCAGTGAAGTGATCCTGCCTTTTTTCGTGCTCACTTAACACGAAAAAACTCGCCCTGTCGAAATGGCGAGTTTTTCTATTTTCCAAAACCGAAATCACGACCAGACGTCGCTGGGAGGCGCGACTATTCGTCTTCTTCATCAATCTCGCCATCTTCATCAGCCCCTTCACCTTCAGCCGATTCAAGCGTCATTGAATTATCAACCAGATAATTGATCCATTGCCGGTTGCTGCCTAATAATTTGGCCCCAACCCCCTGTGATTGGGTTTCATCAGCTTCTCGGACCCACACCACTTCAAGCTTTGCAATGGCGTGGGAGGCGTCTTCAGCCGAATAGAGACGTAAGGTGTTGCCAATTTCCAGCGGCTGAGATGTGCGAATAAACACCCCACGGCGGGTCATATTTTCCGCCATTGTTCGTTCGGCATAGGCCTTGCCGTCTGCATTTTTCCCTTTGATTAAAATTGGAATGTTGATATGAACCCGTGCTTGTTCGTCAGTGATATATTGATTTGATCGCATACAATCCTCGCTGTGGGATAAAGCCTTTAATTACGATAGGTTGTGATTGGAAATCAGGGTGCAGGACAGTCTTAGAAGCGGAAGCGACGCGGAGTGTACCACGATGTCCCACAGTCGCAAAAGTAGATAAATGAAGGACCTGAGCGAAATAGTGAAATAGTGAAATAGCGAGTGGTCAAACGATTGTCACCCTGTCATCCAGTCACGTTGTCCCTTGTGTCAGGAGCAGACTGGCTCAGTTGACAATACCCAATCATCTTATAGAGGAGCCGGGCTCCGACATTGGCATCCCACTCATCTCCCTCTGGACCAGGAGCGACTTCATTTAAATCAAATCCAACAATTTTTCGACCTGAGCGGGCAAGAGCGGCAATGAGGGCAACGGCTTCTTGAAAACTTAATCCGCCCGGAACTGGTGTTCCGGTATGCGGGCACAGGGCTGGATCCAAACCATCAATATCAAAAGAAAGATACACCTGAGCGGGGAGTGGCTCGATGATTTTCTCAATCAATGACTTCCACGAAGCGCCTTCAAATTTGCGTGCCGCCAATTGTTCATCAAAATGGGTCACAATTCGCCCATTTGAGCGCTGGATCAGATCCAGTTCCGCTTCGCAAAAATCACGAATTCCAACCTGCACCAGCCTCGAAACGCCTGAAAGTCGAGTCACCACATTGTGCATAATCGAGGCGTGTGACCAGGTAAAGCCTTCATAGCTGTCACGCAAGTCAGCATGTGCATCAATGTGCAGGATGCCAAGACCTGGAAACCGCTCGGCATAGGCCTGAATCGCTCCGAATGGCACCGAATGGTCACCACCAACAATACCAGCAATCCGACCTTCATCCAGAATGTCACGGGTAAGCCGATACACCCATTCGTTAACTTTGGCGCTATAGTCATTGACCTGTGCCAGACATTCAGCCAGTGTGGATTCATCCAGATCCGCACCTTCGTGGATGACCTGTTGCGCAATGGGTTTGGCCGCCTGATTGTACTCGCCAATCAGGTCCGGATCCTCAAGCATAAAGATCCCGGCCTCATATGGGCGACCAGTCCCTAAATCAAACAAATCAACCTGATAACTTGCCTGCCGAATGGCTTCCGGACCTTGCGAAGTTCCTCCACGGTACGAAGTCGTCGCTTCATACGGCACCGGGACCAAAATAAACCGACTATCATCACGGGTAAACGGCAGCCCAAAAACACCAGACCCTTCGACCGCCGCTGCATTGGGATCAAAAATTGGATGGAGTGACATGGTGAATGAAGAATTGAGAATGAAGAATGAAGAACAGTTTAGTTCCTGGTGACTGGTGCCTGGTTCTTGGTGCCTGGTTTGAAAGCGAGTTCTGTGCTCGACCCATACCCAACTTCTTCAGCCCTTAGCCCCAAGGCCTTCAGCCCCAGTCCCCACATCGCTATTGCCGCTGTGGCGTTCGGATAAAGAGTTCAACCAGATAGTCGTGCAGGTAATTGAACAACAAATGCTGAAATCGCCAGCCATAGCGGGCATCGGCCAGATCACGGTCGGTGATGAGAAAGGTATAGGACTCGCAGGAATTCTCAGGTTTTAAGCGGATTTCTACCCGGACCCCGTTTGGTGCTGGTTCAGCCGAAAAATCAAACAGTGGGTGTTCATACTGACACAGCTCGGCGCGAATTTTTTCCAGATTGCTCAGATCAGGAGGGGGCAACAACGACATTGCTCTCTTTGGCTATTTCTCAATTAAGCCGTGCTCAACCATATATGCCTGAAGATATTTGGCGAAATCGTCGGCTTCGTTTTCTTCAATCAGTTGATGATCAAGAGGGATTTTCCTATGAAGGAGATTTTTTGCCTTGATGTAAGCTGGCCAATGTTTTGCTTCACGGGGTTGACCAAGTAATAGATATAAAGTGCCTATTTCTGGATGCTCTTTGATTGCCATCGCATCGCCTAATAGTCTTAGTGCTTTAGACTGAATGTTTTCCGGCTTAACATAATCCATCGTAACTGGCTGTAAAAGATGCCAACGTTCGTTTTTGAAGGCATGGTTATATTTCAAGGTTACATTTTCTGTGGTTAAAGTGTGCGAAGACAACCTCTTATGTAAATTTAGATGTGTCAATGAACGGTTATAAATTGTCCAAACCTCTTCATCAGAACGGGTCTCAGTTTTGTTGATTGGACATTGTGAAACCACCATTCGTTCGAAAATCTCATTCAGTGCTAGATGTGGATCAGACGTGATACCTGACCAAATGGGACCGGTTTGAAAACTCAATCCTTGATCTGGCCAAATTCGTGAAATGATTCCAGGAAGATCATTTGGGGTATCATAGAGTTTAAACAATGGGGTTCTTTGAAACCCGAGTTGATCTCTTAATCTTTCCAGTGCCTCTTCAAACTGGTGGAGTGTTGCCTTGTAGTGCTCACCATCAAATTCGATAAAGGTTTTGGAAAGACGATGATAGCGGTGCTCAAACTTGACATCCAAAAAACGGACCGACGGTGCCCACAAAATAACGCCAATGTTCAGAGATTCACCCACTGCCGGGTCATGAACGTACCGAATGATGCTATAGATATATGAAAGCTCGCTCATAACAGGCTCCTCTGTAACTCCATCTCAAACTGAGGGGCATGAAGTATAACCTCAAATACATGAGTTCGCACTCTCTCTGCAAAATTTTGCCAGTTTGGGACCAGTACTTGTGCCAGTTGATCAAAATGATGTTCAGTAAGAGATTGAAGACGTTCGATAAATGGTTTCCAATCAATATGTTGGTTCTTTCTCAGTATGGGATAAAACAAGTGTTGAGGGGCAATCCTGTGTTCTGATACTTCCCAGGACGCAAACTGTTTTCCCAATAGCGGGTATAAAAAACTGAAGCAAAGTTCAAAGTCAAAGGCGATCAAATCACCAGAATGAATCGCACAATTCACCTTGTCAGGCCGACGATCTGGGTTTTGGACTAAAAGGTCAAATGCGTACAAAATTACGGCTTGTTGCATTTGGGTATTTGGCAAATCAACCCACGGAACCACAGAAGTTAAGCCTCGGGCAAGGTATTCACACCCAACACCTTGCCCAGGTGACAAATTGATATTATGGCTGACAACACTTGGTTTCGTGGCTTCAACAAAAGCTTGACTCAAGGTTACCAAAGCAGGTTCAGGTGTTTTAAGCCCTAATTGACGCCCAAGCAGATTCCCAAAAAGCTCAGAAAATAAGCCTTGATCCGTTATGTCTGGATGCCCAGGTGATTTAACAACGAACAACCGACGCTCTGACGGTTTTGGAGCTTGCTCGTTGTTGTCACCAAAAGCCTGAGAGGAAACATATTCACATTCAATGACCAATGGTTTGGTCCGTCCGTTTGTGAGTATCTTTTCAAGCCGTTGAGCTTTCCAAGTGTGTAGCACCCAACAATTCCTTTCATAACTTCTTCGCTTTAATTATCCGAAAGCACGACCTGATTGGTGGTTTTTTCCCGTTCCAGGTTGGCCAGCAAAAACTCTTTATTGCGAACCAGATCAGCAAAATTGGTCACCGCCATTTCAAAGATATGCCCATGTTTGATGGCATCTTTTGGACAGGCTTCGACACAGTACCCGCACAAAATACAGCGTCCGTAATCAAT
>CAZXCE010000584.1:0-5578 GCA_964639175.1 uncultured Clostridia bacterium | reverse complement strand
CCGGGTTCCGGGTTCCGGGTTCCGGGTTCCGGGTTCCGGGTTCCGGGTTCCGGGGTTCGAAAAAGATTACCTGGCTACCTTTGCTTACAGTTCCACTATTTTATAAGTACCTTGTCATAAATTTTCTGAGATATTGGGTTTGGTAAGTGCTTGATTCTTTTCCGTGTTTTCCGTGTTTTCCGTGGTTAAAATGTTTGGGAATTTTCGGTAAGGTACTTAGCAAATAGCTAAATCATTCAGAGAATTGTAGTTCCCTTATATTCCAAACCCTGAACCCTGAACCCTCAATAGTTTTACTTTTTCAACAACTCTCCAGAGATGTGTGAGGGCTTATGCCGTCAATTCGCCGCAACTTCCAGTGGACGCTGGTTGGAAACAGTATTTTTGCCCTTTCACAGTGGCTGGTGCTGGTGATCATCACCAAATCCGGCAGTCCTGAAATGGCCGGTATGTATGCCCTGGGCCTGGCCGTTACCACCCCCATTTTTTCATTTGCCAATCTCAACCTTCGCGCAGTTCAGGCAACCGATGCCAGCCAGCGGTTTACCTTTTCTGACTATGTGGCGGTCCGATTGATGACGTCAGTGCTGGCCTTGATCAGTATTGTCGCTCTGGTTTGGATGTTACCCTATGCCGCTGAAGTTCAACTGGTAATTCTGGGGATCGCCGGGGCAAAATTCTTCGAATCCTTGAGCGATATCGTGTATGGAAAATGGCAGTTTGAAGAAGCCATGCCCAGCATTGCGCTTTCGATGATCCTGCGCGGTGTTTCAACGGTTCTGGTGGTGTGGCTGGTCTTTACCCTGAGTCAGAATCTGGTTGTAACAATGGCTTCACTGGCCGTGGTCTGGGGGCTGACCCTGGTTGGGTTTGATATTGCAGGTATCAAACCACCTGCGTTCGGAATAAAAACCCAAAATTCGGAACTCGGGGACCGGAACCCGCTCCGTTCGCTCACCTGGTTGGCGCTCCCGCTCGGGGGGGTGATGTTGATCAATACCTTAAATGTCAACCTGCCACGATACTGGGTTGAGCGTGCGCTTGGGTTACCGCAGCTTGGAATCCTGGCCGCTTTGTTTTCTCTGGTTCTGGTGGGAACGACCCTGATCAATGCCCTGGGCCAGGCCGCCAGCCCCAGACTGGCAAAACTGTATGCCGCTGGCCGGAAACAGGACTTTATCCGATTGCTGGCTGGGCTGGCTATTTCGGCGCTGCTGATTGGTGTGGGTGGGTTGCTCGTCTCGATTGTGTTTGGAAAGCCTTTGTTAGCCATCCTTTTTACCCGCCACTATGCCGCCTACACGCATCTTCTGATCTGGGTCATGGTCTATGGACTGGTGACGTATCTCAGTTCGGTTGCCGGCTATGGCATTACCTCAGCCCGGTTTTTCCGAATCCAGGTGCCGTGGAACAGTCTTGAGCTGCTGTGTTTGATGGCTGCCTGTTTTGTTTTGATCCCTCGATTTGGGTTATCTGGAGCCATTTGGAGCAGCACGCTGGCGGCTCTTGTCCATTTGAGTTTAAAGATCGGAACACTGTGGAGCGCGGTGCGGCGGTGTGACTCTCAGCCTCAGCGCCTGAACGAAGAACGTGACCTCCCGGCGGTGCCGATTCGAATTCTGCATGTGTTTGGGCAAATGAATCGCGGTGGTGCCGAAATGCGGACAGTCGAACTGCTCAAGTCACTCAATAAACAGGAATTCGAGTTTCACTTTGCCACTCTCTCTGGATTGCCCGGTGATTTAGATCATGAAATCACCCGGCTTGGTGGGGTGATCCATCCCCTGGGGCTGGACGTTCGATTTCCAGTACAGTTTTTCCGGCTGATCAAAACCAGTGGGTGTCAGGTGGTTCATTCGCATGTGCATTATTTTTCAGGTGCTATTTTATGTATTGCTCGACTGGCCGGGGTTAATGTGCGCATTGCCCACTTTCGAAGCGTCTCTGACGGACGGTTGCCAACCTGGTGCCGCCGGATACAGACCGCCGTTATGAGCTGGTTGATTGATTGTTTTGCAACCAACATTTTGGCGGTTTGCCAGGGGGCCATGGACGCTTCGTGGAAACAGTGGCATACCGACCAGCGGTGCGAGGTGGTCTATAACGGTCTTGATACCTCCCGATTTCGGGAGCCGTCAGATCGACAGGGGGTATGTCGGGAATTCGGACTCGACCCGGAGGCTCCATTTTTCATCCACGTTGGACGCATGGATCCAGCCAAAAATCATGTTCGACTGATGACAATTTTTCACCAGGTTCTGCGTCGCCTTCCTGCTGCCAGACTGGTGCTTGTTGGCAGGACAACACCAGATATCCAGTTGCAGGTAAATCAGTTAGCTCAAACCCTCGGGGTTGCGGACCGGCTAGTTTTCGCCGGTGTGCGCAGTGATGTCCCGCGACTTCTCAAAGCGGCTGACCTGATGATTTTCCCTTCTCGATGGGAGGGCCTGCCCGGTGCGGTGCTCGAAGCCTGTGCTGCCGGGACGCCAGTTGTGGCCAGCAATTTGCCAGGAGTAAAAGAAATTGCTTCTGAAGTTGGTCTGGTGTGGGAGGTATCGCTTGATGAGTCAGACGCCCAGTGGGCTGACCGGGTGAGTGACCTGTTTCACCAATCCCAGGCCACCAGAAATCGAGTCGGAAGCATGACGAAATTTGAGCAAAGCCAGTTCAGCATTTCAGCCTGTCTTCAAGAGCTGTATACCATCTGGCGCGGAGGAATCACCCATGTTTAACCCACTCCCAGTTTTTCAGAACTCATATCAGCCCCGTTCGGTTCTCCCTCTGACGGTTGACGCGCCGGCTGTCCCAGCCGCCCGGCCTGAAACGATGCCAGCCACGTTGCTGGTGCTGGCGCTGGTGGGTTTCGGGATCGGAGTGGTGCTTGCCATTCAGGACACCTGGCTAAATCTCAGCTTCGATGATTTTGCATTCTGTATTTCACTCTGTGCTGTGGTGTGTCTGATTGGTACTGCCAGACTGGTCAAAGGCGGCGTTTCTTCAGCCCCATTTGTGTTTCTGGTTGTCTTCTCAGTGTTCCATTTTGGGGCGCTGGTCATTTTTGGGCTTGGGATCCCATTTTCAGATGCCCAGAATTACACGTTGCAGCAATGGTTTTTCAGCTCGGATACGCAACTGGGTGGGTATCTCTCGTTGCTTGGACTCCTCGGGGCCACGTTGGGAGTTTTTCTCGGCCAGATCAAATTTGGCACCGGTCAGCGCCAGGTTTTCCCTGCGCTGGTATCGAGCGACCGGTTAGCCGGCTGGTTGGGCATTGCCATTTTAGGAACCTGTCTGGCCGCCTGGTTTGGCAGCGTGTGGGCGGCTGGGGGAAGCAGCATTTTTACCGGTTCCTATGAATCCTTCTTGCTGGCGACAAGCGACACCAATCTGTCCTGGTTGTATTTCGGCATTGGATTTGGACTGGTCTGGCTGGCCTGCACCACCGAGAAAACGATAAAACAGGTCGGCCTGGGCGTTTTTATTGCCTGGGCACTGATTGCCCTGCCGTTGGGCCTTCGGGGCGAAGTCCTTTTCCCAGGTGTGACCTATTGGGTGCTCTCGCGCCGTTCAGACACTCAAAAATCAGTCTGGAAAGTTGCGATTTTAGGATTGTGTTTGTTGAGCATTATTTCAGCCCTGCGGGTGATCCGCGAAGTTGGGGTTGAAAACGTTCAACTTGCCTCACTTACCGCCAGTCCATCTGAAGCAATGGTGGAGCTTGGAAGTTCGTTACGACCTGTTTCGACCGTGGTGGCCTGGACTGAAAACGGGGATGAATTTCTCAATGGTGCCAGTTATTGGGCACCCATTGATCGGGCTCTGGTCTGGGTAATTCCTGGGTGGGGCCGGGTGAATGCCGAAGATGATGACCGGATTCTCAATGTGCAGGTGATGAAACGAGTGGGCCCGATTGGGTTCTCACCCGTAGCTGAGGCCTATTACAATTTTGGCCCGCTTGGGGTGGTGATTGCCATGATGATAACCGGTTGGCTGATTGGGTGGATTTCCGGGTTTGCCGATTCGCCTTTAAATCGAGCCTTGCTGGGGGTGACGTTCCTTCCGGTATTAATCCAGATTCGCAATAGTTTTGTTGCGGTCCCATTTCAACTCATTGTCGGTTTGGCCACGGTGTGGATGATTTACTGGCTGTGTGGCTGGATCAGTTACCGAAAATCCCTGGTCGAACCCTCCATCCCCGCTTCCGATCAGGAAAAATGCAAACCGTCCGCTTCCAACCAAACACCGAGGTTGTCATGAGAGTCTGTGTCACGCTTGAGTTTCGATTTCAGCAACTGGCCGATGGTTCGGTATGGACGCCCGGTTCATTTGCCTATCCATTTTGGGAGCGCTACCTTGAAGTTTTTGACGCCATTCAGGTGATTGCGCGGGTCAGGCTGGTCTCGTCAGTTCCCCTAGATTGGAAGCGAGCCGATGGCAGGCAGGTCAGTTTTGCGCCCATTCCAGACTATCATGGACCGCTCCAGTTTTTGATGCAGTCACCCCAGATCATCCGGGCGGCTCGTCAGGCGATTACTTCCGACGATGCTGTGATTTTGCGCGTTGGGTCTCAACTGGCAGCCTGTGTCGAACCAGTTTTGACTCAAACTGGCCAGCCTTTCGGAGTCGAAGTGGTAGGCGACCCCTATGATGCGTTCTCACCGAAAGCAATTCGCCATCCGTTGCGGCCATTCTTTCGATGGTGGTTTACCCGAGAACAACAACGCCAGTGCCGCAATGCCTGGGCGGTTAGTTATGTGACCAAATACTATCTTCAGCAGCGATATCCGAACGGGATCCACGGAATCCAGGCATTTTATTCGGACGTTGAACTCACCCCCGACCGGTTTGTGACCAGGGAAACCGTCACTGGTCGCTATTCAGAACGCCGGTTTGAAGAAGATCGCGAATACAGGCTTATTACACTGGCCAGCCTTGAGCAAATGTACAAAGCGCCAGATGTGTTAATTGACGCCTGTGCGTTGTGTCTGCAGGCGGGGTACAACCTCCGACTGGTGATTTGTGGTGATGGGAAATACCGTTCCAGCCTTGAAGCGCTGGCCCACAAACGTGGAATTGCTGACCGGATTGAATTTCGCGGCCATGTCGCTGGTTTTGCCGCCGTGGCCAGGGAGCTTGACCAGTCAGATGTTTTTCTTCTTCCTTCCCGGACCGAAGGGCTGCCGCGAGCAATGGTCGAAGCCATGGCCCGTGGATTGCCATGTATTGGGTCAAACGTGGGCGGAATTCCCGAATTGTTACCTGAGCATTGTTTGGTTCCGGCAGGTGATGCACTGGCGCTTGCCCATCGCATTGGTGAATTTTTAGATCAGCCAGAGGTGATGTTGAGCGCGGCCCTGCGAAATCTGGATCAGGCCCACGAGTATGAAGAAGCCAAACTCCATCACGCCCGGTTGGAATATTACCGGGCCGTTCGCGAAACCACCGAAGCCTGGTTGGGTTCCAAAGTTATTCTGGGGCAGGAACGGCGTGAACTTGAATCAAGTCTTTGACGTGCAATCATACCAGTCAGTAGTCAGTAGTCAGTAGTCAGTAGTCAGTAGTCAGTAGTCAGTAGTCA
>CAZXCE010000583.1:0-5585 GCA_964639175.1 uncultured Clostridia bacterium | reverse complement strand
AACCCTGAACCCTGAACCCTGAACCCTGAACCCTGAACCCTGAACCCTGAACCCGATATTCCTCACACGGTCTGGCTTTTGATCAGAAAGCTGGTCACTGTCGAAAGGGTCGTGATGGTGACTGGTTTGATCGGGAGTTCAGTTTGATCAGGAGGGGCCGACTGAACCACAACTTTGCGCACTCCCCGGTCAATCCAGATGGGTTGGATTCCTGTCTGAGCGGCACCGATCACATCGCATTGCCAGTCATCCCCAATGTGAATACTCGCGGCTGGATCAATTCCAGCCCGTTCCAGGGCATGCTGGAAAATAGTTGGGTCTGGTTTTTCCAGGCCGAGATCAGAAGAAACAATCAGCAGTTCAAATGCTGTGAGAAGTCCAAACCGATCCAGAATTGGTGGGAGCGTGTCGTCCCAATTTGAAATCACACCGAGCCGAAACCCACGCCCACTGAGAGTTTCAACCACGCCTTCGGCATCAGCATAAACCCGCAAATTATCCCCACGGCGATGTTGTTCCCAAAGGGCATCGCGGACAGTAGCTAAAAGCAGTTGAGGAATCTCCTGTGTACCAATCCCCAGATTGAGTGTTCCTTCATACAGGTGCATCCACCAGTCACGATTGGCTTCGAGATTGGTGTAGCTCGGGTGCCGTGTCGGAAGCGACGCAACCGTGGTGCGCACTGCCTGATACAGTGGTTCAGCCGGTACCTGATAGCCTTCCCTGGCTAAATAGTCGTGAACGAGTTCAGCCAGAGGCCGGTAAATTTCCAGCAATGTGCCGCCAATATCGAAGAAAATCCATTCTGCTGAAAGGTGTGGATGGGTCATAGATCACAGGAGCGAGTCGGGAATGTGAGTGAACTGCCAATAGTTAGAAAAAATTCTTTATGGTGAACCTGCGAAGAGATGTGGCTGTGGTAACTCAGGAACTCTCAAAGTTGGAAGCCGTGAACTCAGAAAGCGATGGGCTGACTCTTTGTTACGCGCGACTCACTTTTATGCGCTACTCGCTGATTCCCCAATATGGTATGCTGCAAGTCATTCCCGCGTAATGCTTTTCTTTCAGGAGTACTTCAAAGGTTATGGTTCATCGCAAAAACACCTTGCTGGTCGTGTTGTGTCTGGCGTTGGCTGGTTGGGTTGTTCTGGTTTCAGCGTTTCATCCGGAGTCAGTCAGTCAGGCTGGGAGTCAGGCTGGTCGGCTCTCAACAACTTCCTTGATTGATTTTTTCCCGCAAATTTCAAAACCGGCACTCTCCGGGATAAAACCCAATAATCCCAAAAAAGTTGTTGCCACCTCAGAAGCGACATCGTCATTTGTGAATGAAGTCAACCTCAGCCGGTACGTAGGTTTTATCAAGGAATTGGCTGATTTTAAGTCCCGTTATAGCACATCTCCTGGGTGTGATGCTGCGGCGAACTACCTGGTGAAGCACTTTTCCGGCCTGGGATTCAAAACAGAACTCCAGCCATTTTCAATTGGTCCCCGCCGGGCATCCAATGTGGTTGCGACGTTGCCTGGAACCGCTGATAAAGACGCCAAAGGTGCATTTCTGGTGTTTGGGGCGCATTATGACTCGATCTCGCGGGATTCTGACCCACTCGTTACTGCCCCAGGAGCTGAAGATAATGCCAGCGGCACGGCAGCCTTGATGGAACTGGCGCAGATCTTTCACGATCATCCGCCCCGGACCACGATTGTGCTCGTGGCTTTTGCCGGTGAAGAAGAAGGTTTGATTGGAAGTACCGCCTATGTTGATTCACTTCGAACCGGCGGCAGTGACAAACGAATGCAGGCGGCACTGATTATGGACATGATCGGCTATACCAAAGATGCCGACCTCGACATTTTGTTTGAAACCAGTTCCAAATTTGAATCACTGGTTGCCCTGCCAACCAGCCTCGCTTCGCAATTTACCAAACTCCGGACCGAAACATCATTGCGGCCTTTTGGGAGCGATCATGTACCCTTTTTGAATGAAAATTTGCCGGCGTTTCTGGTAATTGAAAATGACTGGGATGCCTACCCGGCTTATCACCGGTCGTCAGATGTCCCGGCCAATATTTCAAATGACATGGCAGGTGAATCCATGAAACTGGTCGCTGCCTGGGCGTACAAGATGGCCAACGAACGGATGTTAATCCCTGTCATTTCAACTATTTCCTATAAAAATAGTGCCCTGGTCATCAAAGGTGAGAATTTTCAACGCGATGCCCAGATCGAGATTGATGACCAGCCCCTCGGACGTATTAAAGTGACCCAGCCGGATGCAACCGGAAGTGCAACCTATAAGCAGCTCAAATCCAAAGATTCGCGCCTGACGTCGTTGCTACCAGAAGGAAAAACCGTGGCGATTACCGTCCTCAACCCTCAAACCGGCACGCGTTCAACACCATTTTCCTTTGAGCGAAAGTGAGTGAAATGAAGAAAGTGCCTGGTGCCTGGTGCTTAGAAATCAATACTTTCGAAGAAGAACCAGGAACCAAGCACCAAGCACCAAGCACCAAGCACCAGGAACCAAGCACCAAGCACCAGGAACCAAGCACCAGGAACCAAGAGCCAGCAATTGATGCCAACACATTCAAAGAAATTAAAATCTGAAGCTGACCAGTCAACAACTGGTGATGGTGTATTTGAACTGGTCTATGCCTGGGTGGTGCAGATTCCTTCTGGTCGGGTGATGACGTACGGGCAGATTTCGCGGTTGATTGACGAACGCCTCTCGGCAGTTGGCGTCGGCTGGGCGTTGAAAGCCTGTCCATATGACGAACGGCGCATCCCCTGGCATCGCGTCATCAATGCCCAGGGAACAATCAGCACCCGCCGGGTTTTGCTCGGCGCCCCGAATTTGCAACAGGAATTACTCGAATCAGAAGGCGTTGAATTTGATACTTCCGGGAAACTTGATCTGCAAAAATATCAATGGTTTCCAGATGACCAACTTTCATCATCAGAAAGCGAGTCGCCCAATGCTTGAAGTTGTCCTCAAACGATTTGACCATCCAGATGAAGTCCGGGTGTTTGAAAAAGGAAAGTTTGAACTCGTAACCATCGGCGGTATTACCATTGGCCGGGCAACCTATGAACCTGGATGGAAGTGGTCAGAACACGTTGCGCCGCTGGCGGGAACTCCGTTTTGCAACGTCGAACACGTTGGCATGGTTGTGTCTGGAACGGCAACCGCCGCGATGCAGGGTGGGGAAGTTCACGAGTTAACACCCGGAACGCTCTTCTATATTCCATCAACGCCACACGATAGCTGGGTGGTCGGGGACGAACCCTATGTGTCACTTCATTTTCTTGGCGCCGGGCAGTACACCAAATAATTTCAGGGTTCAGGGTTCAGGGTTCAGGGTTCAGGGTTCAGAGAAATACATGTTGCTTCATGCTTTGAGTTCCCTGTCATAAGTTTCCTGAGATATTAAGTCTGGTAAGTCGCTGATTCTTTTCGTATTTCTCGTGGCTAAAATGTCCTGGAATTTCTGGTGAAGTCTTTGGTGGTTGAGACCCGGAAAACACGAAAACACAAAAACAGATTTTTATGACTCAAGAAGAAGCAAAAGACTGGTTTACCCGTCACCCCAAAGCATTTCTGGCTGGAAATCGCTTTGACACTCAAGCTGAGATTTTCAACTATCTCAACGATCTGTACCGGGCAGGCGCCGAACAGGTTTTGATTGAGTTGGATGAGGTGGTGCGACCTGATACTGCCGAACCTGTTGCCCCGGCGTTGACGGTGGTCCTTCCAACCAACCCGGAAAAACGGTCACGGATATTTGAGCTATTTCATCGAGAAGCTGAACAATTTGGACAAGATTTTGGTGGCGATGACGGGCAATACCGGGAAATGACCCGAGCCGAGGCCGAAGAATTAGGCGACCCATCGCTGGAAGGTGAGTTGATCTATATTGATGACCCACTGGCTGATACTGGTCAACCAACGCTGACTTTTTGGTGGGATTAAAGCTGGTGTGACACCACAAAGCATCATCAATGCCAGGTCACTGTGGCATATTCGGTCGGGCGCAGGAGTTTTTCTCAAACTTTGAGCTCCCAATTATTCCTCCGGTGTCAATCCTGCGGCTCGCAGTTGAGCTAACAGGCGTTCAGCTCGTTGATATTGGGCTTCGGCACGTTGACGTTCTTGTTCAAGTTGTTGGGAAACCTCAGTGAAACTCTTAAAAGGACTTCCATCCGGGTGGAAAAGGTGAATTTGATTGAATTCGGTTTCAAATCGAATGCCCAGTCGGGGACTGACCCACTGGTGAAGCGATTCAATTGGATGGAGTCGGTCATCCTGGCGAATCCATCCGCTGGCGTCCAGGCGACTGGGATCAATCAGATAATATTCTTCAACTCCTCGAACATCATAAAACTCAAGCTTTTGAGCCATTTCGGAAAGTCGGTTTCCTGGTGAAAGCACCTCAAACACCACCTGCGGTGCAATCCCATTTTCATTCCACTGGAGATATGAACTTCGCCTTCCTTTCGGACGTCCGAAGACAACCATCGCATCTGGTGCCACCCGGCATTTATTGTTATTTTCGACCGGGTACCACAACAAATCGCCAGCCACAAAAACATTGGGGTCGTTGGCAAACTGAAATTCCAGACCTTCTTTAATTTTGACGATCCATTCAAATTGTTCGGTATTGTCTGCCATGGGCTTCCCATCGCTTTCTGGATAGACTATTTCAATTTGAGGTTGTGGATGAATTACTGTGGACATACCAGAATTCCTCTCCGAACTAGATATTGAACAGACTGTAGTTTAAAGACTTGTGTATTACCTGGCAATCGTGATGGGTGTTTTCATCGGGCAGGCAAGCCACAACTCTTCAATCTCTTCATTTTCAACCGCAATACAACCCCAGGTCCAGTCAGAACTTGAGCCATGGCCGTGGATGCCGACTTCGCCGCCAAGCGGAGTATTCCACGGCGGGCGCTCCTGTTTGTTCTGGGCATCAACAATGGCGTCATATTGTTCCTGTGTAATCAAGCCTGACGCCAGACCACGTTTGGCATCTTCCTGATTCGGGTAACTGACGCCCAGAAACAAATGGAACTTGCTTTGTTCATTGCGGGTGCAGACATAAAACTGACCTTCCGGGGTTCGGAAATCGCCTTCCCGCTCTTTGTCTTCAACCGGAGACGTCCCGAGCCCAATTTTGTACGCTTTGACAAGCTTTCTCTCAGCCCAGAGTTCGATCCGGCGAGCACCTTTAAAGATTTTGATTTCAGGGTTTTGAAGCGGGTATGAAACCTGAGCTTGTCGGGCACCTTCTCGGAGTCGGACTTCGGCAGCAGAAAGTTCGGTGCGCGTCGGATTCATCGTCGGAGGTTTGGGGGTGGTACAGGCCGAAGAGAGAAAAAACAAACCACTCACGATAAACCAGAGCAGTTTAGAGTGAGTGGTTTGTGGGAAGCGGGAAGCAACGCACATATTCCTGAGCGAATTTGCAAGATGGAAAAGAGCGAAGCCGATAAGCCAAAAAACACGATTCACTCCTTCGCTCCTTCGCTCAGTTACAGACATTCAACCGCGATGGCGACCGCATTGCCTCCGCCAAGGCAGAGGGAAG
>CAZXCE010000582.1:0-5589 GCA_964639175.1 uncultured Clostridia bacterium | reverse complement strand
GTGCCTTGATTATTCCAAATTTTATGATCATTCGGGTTTAGCTCAAGTGCTTTAGTAAAAGAACTAATAGCTTCTTCAAGACTACCCAAGGTCATAAGTATAGCTCCTTTGCCAAACCATGCTTTAGAGTGATTTGGATTATTGTCAATTGCCAAAAGGTAACTTTCTAATGCTTTTTGGGGATTTTTGTTAAGTTCAAAAATTATTCCTTGTATGAAAAACAAATCTGATTTACTTATTCTTGTAAGACGCTGGTCCTCCAAATAAGTTTTGATTACTTCTAGTTTTTTGTTGCGTTCATTAGGTAATAATTGTGAAAGTTGAGTGTAATCACTTTCTTTAAAGAGTTGTGAAATTTGTTGGGCAAATGTATTTGGGGCTCTATAAGATAGGAGAATGAGTTCTTTTGTTTTTTCAAAACAATTTTGGATAGTATGGATTTTTTCCTGTAGCAATTTCCGTGAGTATTTTTGATCATCGAGATCTAAAGTTTGTGGAATAAAAGTAGTCTCCAAAATTAGTTCAGACCAATTCACACCCTCACGAATATAATTTCCTTCTTTAAAGGTGAGTCCGAAAAACTTTGCCATCCAATAACTGTAATAAGTACCAAAATAAGGGAGGTCTTTTTCATCCAGCAAGTTATAGAATCCACTCAATTGATTAATAAACTGGAGGGCGCCACTAACTAAATAAAACAACTGTTCTTGCTGGCGATTATTTGTTGAAGAGAGTCTCCCCGTTTTAAGAAAACTCTTAAAAAGCAAATCTATATCTTTCGGGGTAAAAATATCATCTAGAAAAGCCAACCATTTTTTTATGCTTTGATCAGATACCCAATTCGAATGCTGTGCTAAAAAGGCAGCAAATCGGAGTTCTTTTCGTTCATCGGATTCTGGAGGTATTACCAATGGCAACCCCAAACCAATACCTACACGTGCCGCTAAGAATCGAACTGTAAGATATTGATATGCTTCAACAAAATTTCTAGCACCTTGCGACCATAAAAGATTAAGCAATTCCAATCGTGCTTGTGCCCGTATGGATTCTACTGAAAAATAGCCTGTTTCAATCCCAAGCTCCATTAACATTGGTATTTCTAATGCAGAATCAAATGAATTTCTTATTTTGATTTCATTTTTGTTGTGAACAGCTTTTACCCAGTGAGGTCGCAATAAGTGAAGAAGTTTTTTTTCGCGATGTTGATCTTTGACCAATGACTCGCTTGAGAGGTCAATAAATTGATAGGAGTGGGCCAAATCAGAGAAATCAACTTTTGGTTGGATATATCCCCTGGCTTGTTTGGCATTTTCAACCCAGTCACCAAGATAGATTCCATTTAAACGTCGTGTCAATTCCTGATCAGTATTCATCTCAGTCCCCTTTTTATGTAGCCAAGAACCTGACTATTTCCCCAAACCTCTGGTTTAACCAAATTTCCATGATCTAAATTTGTTGTTTCAGGGGGATTATCACCAGGCCAATTGATTAGCTCGTCAAAGCTATAGCCTACAACCTTATCGTCTAATCCTAAAATAATATAAACTCCAGGCCATGGTAACTTGCTATAAGCACCTTCTGACCAGTTTCGTAACATTCGGAGTTGGGGGTTATTAGGTTGAAGTGCAGACGAGATTGGCCACCCATATCTCAAAAGAGTGGAAAAATTGAAAATATTGGCGAGATAACTCCCATTAAGTGGAGTACCAAATAATGTGACACTCTTAACTGCATCCATCATTCCTTCAGGTTGGCTTTTCCAGGAACAAAGAAGCTGGCGAATTCCTAAAGTACCAAGTGAATGGCCAAATAGTGCCAATTGGTTGTATTTATGATTAAAGGGATAAATGCAGTCCTGAGATCTTCTCCACATTGATGCGATTAGATTAGCAATATCTAAATAAGTCTGAACATTAGAGGTTTGGTACCCCAGAAAAAGAAAATCCCAGTCTTGTAATTCAAGATCAGTATCTGAGTTATATCGTAAATATTCACCCAAATTACCCCATGTCGTGATGTAATCCCCTTCGAATCCGTGTATGAATAGCGCAAGTTTTCGATTTGACGTGTCTTGTCTCTCAAGAAACACCAACTTGTCTTCCGTACTATGAGATAAATTTCTCATGTGCTATCCCTCACTCAATCAGTCAAAAGTAAAATTGTTCTAAAATAAGTAGAAGTTGATTAGAACAAGTAGAAAAGTTTGCAGCTTTTCTATCTATTTTACAAGAAAAAAATGCTTATTGGAATTGAGTAAAAATTTAATAGCTGTAAACTATTAAGGAAGGGGATATTATCGGAAAATTGATACTTGAACAAGACATCCATCTAACCGCGCTCACTCATTAAATATCATTTGGTACGGGACTGAGCTCTACTTGTTGGTTACTTCGCCCTTTGTTGCGGAAAGGTCGGTTTTCGCTCGGAAGGCGCCGGACCAGTTGAGTCCATCTATCCATAGCGTTTTGCAAATTGGTAGTGTCAAAAATCCAGCGCCCAGTGGCACGAGAATTGCCCGGACCAAACCCAGTGAGTACGCCTCAAAGCAGGCTTCCACACCGGCTACTTTCCATCGCCCATTCGGGCGAAGACACCGCAAGTCATTGAAAAGTCAGACTTTCCAAAACTTCACCTTACTTCACTTTAAACACCTGACTTCTTCCCCTCCCGGTGTTGCCAGCAGCGTCACCAGCTTCGACCTGGACCAGGACCTGTTTGGACTTCGGAAGGCTGGTGGCCACGGTCCAGGAAAAGGATTGAAGCGAGCCAGCCAGGCCGGTGGCGAGCAGATTTGGGAACGTCGTGCCTCCGTCGGTGGACAGTCGAATGCTATGGACGCTGATGCCCAGATTGTCGCTGGATTGCCAGGTGATTGTAACTGATTGACCCCGTTTGACTTTTTTGGCGCCGCTGCCAACTGAAACATTCGTCACGGCGGGTGGAACCGTGTCGGGAGGCTCTGACTCGCGGACGATTTCAAAACTGGCGTTGCTGGTGTCTTCCACCAGAACGGTGAGGGTACTGACAACATTCACTTTGATACGCGCCGCTGTCGTTACGACGTCTGGAATCGTCCAGGCAAAACTCTGACTTTGGGCTGAAAGCCCCGTTACAATTGAGCCTGGAAATGTTTGGCCTCCATCGGTGGAAAGTGAAAGGTCATGGCTGGCAACGGTGTCTCGATTTTCGGTCGTCCAGCGAATGTCAGTGGTGCTTCCGGCTTTGTATCGTTCGCCTCCGTTGGGAGACAAAACCGTTACTTTCGGGGCTGGCGGCGGTGGAGCGTCCTTGATTGAAAACGTGACCAGTTGCGTGGCAAAAGCTCCGATAGCTGACTGGAGCGACACTGGATTGCTCGTCTGAAGCTGGGTGCTCGCATCGCTGACCTGCTGCAGTTGGATTCCCTGTGGTGAACCTTCAAGCGCAGTCGCATCAAGTTGCCACGAGGTAGCCGCATCGGTCGGATTTACAATCAGGACGGCATATTCTCCGGCGGTGGTACGCCCGGCCAGAACTTTCAAACTTGTGCTGCTCCCGGTTGTCGAGGTCATCCGGGTTGGATGCTGGACCAGTTGCGACCAGAGCTGAAATGCCAGCCCGATGCTTTTGGGACGGCCATCCGCAAAAAACATCCCGTAAAACGTCGGCAAATTGAGCGATGGGTCATTTCCCCGATAAAAAAGCGACTGGGTGACTTCGGTGTTTTGGAGGGCAATCCAGCCGGCGGTCATCAGCGCCGCACCTTTGGCGCCAGTTCGGAGCGCCGGGTCGTCAGAGGTGCCTTCGCGGTACTGGGTGTTCCATTCAGTGAGGTGTTGTTCGGTTGCGGTAAACCCAAAGCGGTCCAGTTGCTGGCGGTAAAACGTGGCCCCGGTTGTGAAATCCTGCGGGTTGGTGGTGTAGACGTGCCACGAAAAGAAATCAAGCGGCACATTTCGCTGTTGCAGGTACTGGAGCAGGCCGGTTGTGTAATTTTGGCCCTGCGGCGAGAGAAATCCGGCGGGCGTCAGTCCAGGGCCACCGACGTTGAGATCGGGAAATTCAGCCTTGAGTGCCGTGACCAGTTGGGCAAACAGGTCAAAGAATTCTTCGCGACTGCCAGTCCAGAATTGCCGGTTGTCGGGTTCGTTCCACACTTCAACAAAGCGAACGTAATTTTTCCCCCAGCGGGCCGCATCGCGATAGTGACGAATGACCTCGACTCCGGCGCGCACAAAATTGGCTTTGTTCGTCACCGGACGCGAGTTGTTATAGGAATTTCCCAGCCGAAGGTACGGCTCAAAGCCTCCGCTGATGATGGCTTGAAACGTCTGGTCGCTGGCGGTGAAGTCATAGGACGAAGCCAGACCTGGGTCAGCGGCCTGATTGGGATACATCGTCGTCATATCGAGCGGGCCATAAAAATCGTGGCTTCGAACCATCGTGACACCGGCTGATTGGTAGGCAGCCGTCAAATCGGGGTTTCCAGGCTCACCAACCGGCGCCGGCCCGGCATTGACGCCAAGCAAAGGCCGAATCGGTGATAGCGCCGGCGCTTCGCCCAAAACAATGGTGACGGATGATTGGGCATTCGTTGAAAGCTGGGAGGCAGGCCGATTGAGTGCAAACAGACACAACATCACAAGGAAGGTCAACGCCAGTGGTCGCATAGGCTGAAAACTCTTTGCAGTGGAATGGAAATGCTGAGAAGGGACGAACAGATGTTCAGACGGAGCGACCAGTTGAAAAAGTCTGAAAAAGTAGCGGAGTGTGTGTTTTGCCTGGACCGCGAGGGTCAGCCCTGACCTTGCAAACAATCAAGCACCTGCTGGTCGGTCAGTTGTGAGAAATCCTGGTATCCGAACCCGACGCCGTAAAAAGGTTCAGGTTTGAGCAGGCACACGAGTTCGTCTACGTCCTGAGCCAGACTCTGGCAGGTTTCTTCGGCACCAACCGGGACGGCAACCACAATGCGGGCAGCGTTTCCGGCCCGAACGGCAGCAATTGCCGCTTTCATCGTGGCGCCGGTGGCCAGTCCATCATCCACCAGAATCACTGTTCGATTGGCCATGTCCGGCATCGGACGCCCCTGGCGATAGATCTCGTTGCGGCGGGTCAGTTCTTTGGTTTCACGGTCAATTGCCGCCTGCAAAATAGTGCGTGTAAGGTGAAGATACTCAATGATTTCCTGGTTGAAGACGTGCTGGCCGCCAAGCGCAATCGCTCCCATGGCCAGTTCAGAATTTCCCGGCACGCCCAGTTTGCGCACGGGGATGATTTCGAGTTCGGCATTGAGCGCTTTGGCGACTTCGGCGGCGACAGGGACTCCACCACGTGGCAGGGCCAGGACCAAAAGTCCAGGCTGATTGTGGTAGGACACAAGTTTTCTGGCCAGTGCCTGACCAGCAGTGACACGATTGGTGAAAGCAGCTTGTTCGTAACTCATACAGGCAATCCGGGCTGAAAAATTTGGGTTGAGCTAACAGTTTAGCAGAAACAGGTTTAGTTTACCCCAATCCAATATCTTCAGCCCGCAGCCGTTTTGTAGCCAGTAGTCCACTTGATAAGTACCTTACCGAAAAAAGTTCGTGAGGCATTTAAAACACCCAT
>CAZXCE010000581.1:0-5592 GCA_964639175.1 uncultured Clostridia bacterium | reverse complement strand
ACCCGGAACCCGGAACCCGATTCTTCTTCATTCTTCATTCTTCATTCTTCATTCTGTTTAGTTGTCATCCGTGAAGTCATATTCGACTTCGATGGCAGCCGTGATTTCATTCCAGACGTTCATGGCCTTCATCATTTGCATGACCATGGCCTTGTTCCCTTCGATATGATACTCAGGGGAACTCATCGCCCGAACCGGAGTAATTTCACCACGATTGACCTTGGCCATCATTGCAAACGGAGCCGTGGCTCGCATTACCCAGTTGGGGGTAAAGGGAGCTTTGCGCCATTCTTCCCAGGGGGACGGCTGGGCTTCATATTGCCAGTCAATGGCTTTTCCACCTTTGAACGTCCAGGAAGTTCGGCGATCTTTGCCATCTGGCCCATCGAGCACTCGAAACACAAACGTGCCGTTGAGTTTTTTCCCTTCCTGCGCAAATCGAGGATCAGCTTCGAGGCGACGAGCAATTTCGTCAAGCCACGCCTTTGTGTAAAACTTCAGCATAAATGCACTCTCACTCCTTGTATGAATTATGAATGATGAAGTATGAATTATGAAAAGCTTAAACTCTTGTTTTCCAAGAAGATATTCATTTCATAATTCATAGGATTCATTTCAAACTGATGCCCGCTCGATTAAAACGGGCTCATGATGATATCGCCCAATTCGACATAGACATTTTTGACCTGGGTGTAATGCAACAAGACGTCATATCCACCTTCACGGCCAATCCCGCTCTTTTTGTATCCGCCAAACGGCGTATGTGGGAAAAAGGCATTGTGGTTGTTGATCCACACCTGGCCAGCCTGCACATTTTTGGCAAAGTTCAGTGCCCGCTTGATGTCATTGGTCCAAATTGAAGCGGCTAATCCATAGGGTGAATCATTGGCCTGCTCAAGCACGTCATATTCATCTGAAAATTTCAGGACGGCGGCGACAGGCCCAAAGATTTCATCCCTGGCAATTTTCATTGAATTGGACACATTGCTGAAAATCGTGGGGGAAATGTAATTCCCTTCGGCTGACAGACCAGGCTCTTGCGGAAATTCACCGCCACACACCCGGATGGCGCCTTCCTGATCGCCAAGCCCAATGTAATGTTTGACCTTTTCAAGTTGCTGGCGTGTGACGACGGGTCCATTTTGGGTGGCATCATCGAGTGGATGTCCAACTTTTACCGCGCTGGCCCGTGCGGCAAACCGCTCAACAAATTCGTCGTGGATGGATTCATGAACAAAAATCCGGGTTGAGGCAGTGCAGGTTTGACCCGAATTGTAGAAAACTCCGAGCATCGCGCCCGTCACGGCCAGATCAAGATCAACATCCGGGAACACAATCATGGGCGATTTGCCCCCCAGTTCGAGCGACACGTGTTTGAGCGTCGAGGCCGCCCCGCGCATCACAGCCTTGCCGGTTTCAGTCCCACCCGTTAATGACACCAGATCAACTTCGGGGTGTTCCAGTAAATAGGCGGCAACCTCGTTGGTGGGTTCAGTCAAAACATTGAGGACACCATCTGGCAGACCCGCTTCAAGGCAAATTTCCCCCAATCGTAAGGCCGTCAACGGCGTCGAAGGAGACGGTTTTAAAATAAAACTGTTTCCAGCCGCCAGGGCTGGGGCAACTTTAAATGCAGCCAGTGCCAGTGGATAGTTGTTTGGTGCTAACCCAACGCATACGCCAACCGGCTCACGGAGCGTAAAATCGAGGCCAGACATCGGCACGGGAATGGTCTGTCCGGTGATGCGGTCAGTCCAGCCGGCAAAATACCGGAAACAATCAACCACCGCCGGAATTTCAAGTAATCGGGCAAAGCCAACTGGCTTACCTTGATCAGCCGCCTCAAGCTGGGCGAATTCTTCCAGGTTGGCTTCAATCAGATCAGCAATTTTATTCAGAATTTTTGCCCGCATAGCGCCATCGGAATTGCGCCAGGAGCCCAGGTTAAATGATGAGCGCGCCGCCTGAACTGCCGTTTCGGCATCCTCAAGACTGGCGTGGGGAATGTTGGCCAGTGGCGTTTGATCGGCTGGAGAGAGACTTTGAAATGTTTTTCCCGATCCAGCCGCAACAAGCTGACCATCAATCAATAATGATTTGGTTGGGATCGATTCGGCTTTAAGTGGTGATGACATAGAATGTGTCCTTTGTGCCTGTAGCAAGGGAGCAATTGAGCAAAGTCGCGAGGAAGTGAAAAACACAGATCTCGGAATCAACAGATCAGCGAAGAATCACAACCTCACAACTTCACTATTTCGTTCAGATCGTCTGTTTGATCAGATCCCGGATTTCTTCGGGGCTGGCCTTGCGTGGATTGAAAGCGAGGCACAGTTCCTCAAGCGTCAAATTGGTGATCTGATCCAGCGCTTCGTCAGTCATCGGAACCCCAACTTCACGAAACAGACGCGGAATTCCAAGCTGGGACTTGAGGGTTCGCACAATCTCAATGGCCGCTTCGGCCTGCTCACGAAAACTTCCAGCCGGCCCGACACCAAGGGCACGACCGACATGAGCATACCCTTCGATGGCTTTTTCAAGATTGAATTCCATTACATATGGAAGCGCAATCGCGTTGGCCAGCCCGTGATGAACCCCGTACAGTGCCCCGATTGAATGGGCAATCGCGTGAACAGCCCCCACAGGAGAATTGGTAAAGGCCATTCCCGCCATCGTCGCCGACAACTGCATTTTGGCACGGGCTTCGGTCGGACCGGCTTGAGCCACCGCCGCCACAAGGTTGTCAGCAATCATTTCAATAGACCGCAAGGCCAGGGCTTCTGAAAAAGGTTCGTGTTCAGAGCAGGTATAGGCTTCAATTGAGTGGGTCAACGCATCCATACCGGTCCAGGCCACGATTTTAGCCGGTAGCGTGGCCACCATTTCTGGATCCAGAACTGCCATTCGTGGATACAAAAAAGGGCTGCTCATCAGGATTTTGCGATGATTGACGTGATCTTTCACCATGGCCACCAGGGTGACTTCGCTGCCGGTACCGACCGTGGTGGGAATGGCAATGATCGGAATAATCGGCCCCGGCACCATAAACCCACCTTCATAATCTGCCGGCTCACCACCATAGGTAGCCACGACACTGGTAGCTTTGGCCGTATCCATCACACTTCCACCACCCAGTGCCATGATGAGATTGATATTGTTGTCAGTGGCGATTTGGGCCGCTCGCTTGATGACTTCAACGTCAGAATCAGGCGGGACATCGTCAAAGATGGCCTTGAACTCGTGATCCGTGTGTTCAAAGATATGTTTGAGTGAATCAACCAACCCGGCAGCCACAATGCCTTTATCAGTGATGAGCATCACATTGGTGTGCTCAGCCAGATCAGCGGCCATGTGCAGATCAATGGCCAGATGGCGGACTTTACCAGTGCCGAAAATGATTTGTGTCGGGAGAAAGAAAGAAATTTCAGGACGCGAGATTGGGAAATTACCATTGATCAGACCCATGGGACGAGCGCCTCATTTTTGAGAATTTTACCAGGTTGAACTGAACTGGCTGAATGATGAACGGGGTCTTGGTTGAACAATCAAACTCGAAGTCAGTTCATAATTCATAATTCATAACTGGTAAGGTGGAAGGGATTTGAGAAACTGAGCTTTAACTCAAATTTTGGATGCCAAGCATATCACAGGAAATCAAGAGAATGAACACTCATTCATTTTTTCTTCCGGGCACTTTTCCGGTTTTTTTCACGCTATGGGACCGGCTTCAATGGCTCAAAATCCGCCGGGGCTTCAGTGCCTGTCTGCTCCCCTTTTTGAATTCTCCGGCTCAAAAAAACAAAGCCTGAACAGATTTCTGTTCAGGCTTCAGTAAGTAAGGAGAAGGAAAAGAGGAATCGCCTATCACCAACCCACTTAGAATCTGGCCCCAAGCCGCTTCAGATGGGATTCGTATGACTCAAAATGAGGAATCCACTGGGCACGGGTTTGCTTGATGGCATGAATGAGTTCTTCGCTGGTGGTGCCACCAACCCAAAGTTCCGTCCGTGGCGGCAAATGCTTCGTTAGAAACAAGATACTGTTAATTGCCGGGTTGATTCCGCCAGTACCGACAACCCCGAGAACCACCGCGTCGATGTCACTTCTGCGCGCCACTTCAACAATTTCTTCGGCTGGCAAATCGCACCCCAGGTACAAAATGCCCAAACCACCTCCAGTGGCGAGCATCGCCGATGACAGAATGCCAAATTCGTGTTGCTCACCACTGGGCGTGGCAAACAGCAACATCGCTGGTGGGTTTGTATTGAGATGCAGACGCATCAGTGAGCCAAGCAGCTTACTCAGAAGCGACGACACCATATGCTCTTGCGCAATACTCAACTTGCCCTGATGCCATTCAATTCCAACCTGGCGCATCAATGGCAACACCACCTGATACATCAACTCACGCGCCGGAAGCAGAATGGCCAGTCGTCCAAGTTCTTTGTCAATCCAGAGATAATCATAGCGCTCGACGGCTTCCATAAACGGATCCAAATCCAGGTGGCGCTGTGTTTTGCGCATCGGCACTGATACCAGCTCGCTCGCCGGGGCCATCGGGGTCAACTCAAGTAATTCTCGGAGCTGCTGATTGGTCAGCGTCGCAACCCGCCCAATGGCATGCCCCTTGTCCACGGCGGCCCGCAACAGATGAAGCCGCTCCAGATCCGATTCAGTGTACATCCGACCTCGCTCATCACGGAGCGGAGCTACTGCCTGATACCGTTTCTCCCAGGCCCGTAAGGTGTCAATACTCAGACCAGTGAGCTTTGAGACCGCACGAATCGGGTAATTTAATGGCTGCTTCATAAATGTATTGCTCAATTCAGAACCGGAATTAGGAAGGGGCATTTTCGATCTTAGCGGCCATTCTGATATTTGTCAAACTATTGTCCGGAATTTGTCCAGGAAAACCGCTTGACAACGATTCAATGTCTCAGTATTGTCCACCTCGTCATCAGCAGCAACGTTCTCAGGTCCCGATACGGGACACAGGTACCTCGACATCCAGGACGCCCACACTTACGAGGAATTTGATCATGAAATTGAAATCAAAGCTGGTCGTCTTGATGATGGCGTTTGTTTTTGCAGTCACCGTGGCAATGGCACCGGTGAAGGCCGCAACCGTTGGTGGAGACAAAGATATTGTTGACACGGCTGTCGCGGCAGGCAGCTTTACCACCCTGGCCAAGGCCCTGCAGGCCGCTGGCCTGATCGAAACCTTGAAGGGCAAGGGCCCATTCACAGTGTTTGCCCCAACGGATGAAGCTTTTGCCAAGCTTCCTCCAGGAACAGTCGAAGGACTGCTCAAAGACACTGAAAAACTGAAGAAAGTTTTGCTGTATCACGTCGTGGCCGGCAATGTAATGGCCAAAGATGTGGTCAAACTGAAAGAAGCCAAAACCGTTGAGGGCTCATCTGCCAAAATCACAATCACCGACGGCAAAGTCATGATTGACAATGCCAATGTTGTCACCACGGACATCAAAACCTCAAATGGCGTGATTCACGTGATTGACTCTGTCATTTTGCCAAAGATGTAAGTAGTCAGTAGTCAGTAGTCAGTAGTCAGTAGTCAGTAGTCAGTAGTCAGTA
>CAZXCE010000580.1:0-5602 GCA_964639175.1 uncultured Clostridia bacterium | reverse complement strand
GAGGCTCAAGCCTGTGCTGCCACCCGGGCCATCATTCAAAAAGTTGACTGGGACTGCACGATCCAGACTCGTTTTTCCGATATCAATCTGGGGTGCCACCTCAATATCACAACTGGTCTGGATTGGGTCTTTGAACACGTGCCGGAAGCAATTATTTTGGAAGACGACTGCCTGCCGCACCCAACCTTCTTTCGGTTTTGCGCGGAGTTGCTTGACCGGTATCGCCATGAACCGAAAGTAATGACCGTCTGCGGAAACAACTTTCAGATGGGAAAAACAATCACCTCAGAGAGCTATTATTTTTCACGGTATGCCCACACCTGGGGCTGGGCCACGTGGCGGCGAGCCTGGAAAAACTATGACCTCCGCGCCCAGAAGTGGAATGAACTCAAAGACACCACCTGGTTAACTGAGTATCTTGGTGATCGCTACGCAGCCTTGTTTTGGGGGAATCTTTTTCAGCAAATGACCGAAAGACCCTTTGCCTGGGATTATGCCGTTACCTTTGCGGCCTGGGTTCATCAGGCGGTGAATATTCTTCCCAATCGAACGCTGGTTTCCAACATTGGCTTTGGCGGTCAAGCCACAACCACCCACCAAACCAATAGCGTGTTTGCGGCGATGCCAGCCTTCGAAATGGCGTTTCCGCTTCGACATCCGGCAGAAATCATGCGTCATGCTCAGGCCGACGATTTTACCGAACAAACCATTTTCAGCCGCAAGGTGGGAAAGGTGTTTGAAGCTTTCAAATCTCGGAAAAAACAATAGCGTTTATAAACCCTGCAAACCGCACGAAATTTCAATTCTTCATTCATGACGACAGTTCTTCACATCCTGCACCAAATATCGCCTGGTGGAGGCAGCCGGGCAGCTATCCATGTTGCCAGTGAATCATCCAGACAGTCACCGGGGTTGTGTCATCGGCTGGTCTCGCTGACGCCAGCCAATCCTCAGGCATTGAACCTCGCCCAATCAGCCGGGCTGACCGTGCTCAATGCACCTTCGGCTGAAACACTCTGGGCTGAAATTGCCGCCGCCGATGTGGTTCACGTCCATTTCTGGAACACGCCGGAACTCTATCAGGTGCTCTCATCAGACTTGCCGCCGTGCCGGATGGTCGTCTGGGTTCATATCGCCGGTGATAGCGCGCCACAGGTCATCATCCCGGAACTGATTGAATATGCGGATTTTGTCGTTGCCTGTAGCCCATACACCGCCAGACACCCGGTCTTTCAATCGGCTCTGGCTGATCAAAAAACAACCATGATTTTGGCTGGATGTGATCCGCATCGGCTGTCAGGGTTTTCCCGCCAGCCACAGTCAACGTTCACTGTCGGATATATCGGGACGGTGGATTTCATCAAACTGCACCCAGACTTTATCCGGCTGCACGATGAAATTGACCTGCCAGAAGTGAAAGTTGTCATCGTCGGCACTGGCGCCAGTTTCAAACGGGTTCAATCTCAAATCCAGCAAGCCCAACATCCAGAACGATTTGTCCTGTCAGGTCAGGTCGAAGATGTCACATCGGTGTTTGAACAACTGGATGTGTTTGGCTACCCGTTATGCCCTGAAAATTATGCAGCAGCGGAACTGGTGCTCCAGGAAGCCATGCTGGCGGGTGTCCCGCCGGTTATTTTTCCGTATGGCGGCGCTCGTGATTTGGTCGTGGATGGCCAGACCGGGCTGATTGTGGCATCCGAAGCCGATTATCCGAAAGCAATCGAGCGGCTCTATTTTGATCGAGAACTCCGGGAGCGACTTGGTACCAACGCGCAGTTGCACGCACACCAATTCTTTGGTGCTGACAAAACCGCCACTCAATTCAACCACCTGTACCAGCAGTTGATGGAGCGTCCCAAACAAGAGCGCCCAACGCTGGACACGCTGCTCGAACGTCACCAGCCAGCCGCGTGGCAGGCGCTGAAAGCCCGGTTCCCTGGCGCCGTTTCTTTTCTCTCATCGCTTGGTGCCAGCGCATCAGCCTTCCAAACCAGTTTTGTGTCGTCAGATGTAAATGAACAACTGGCGGCGGAATCAGAAATTGCCGCCAGTTCACCTGTTGTGTGCAACGCCAATGGCGGCGGAATCTGGCATTATCGGGCCTGTTTTCCAACGGATGGGTATTTGCGGTTGTGGTCAGGGTTGACCCTTGAAAACCATGGACGGGTGGCGCTGGCGGTGGCTGAATTGACCAAAGCCTGGGAATTTGGGTGCCGTCACTGGCGCGTGCAATGGTATCTGGCCCGGGCCGCAACCCGCGCGGGTGCGACTGAATTGGCGGAAAAAGCACTTCAGCTTGTAAGAGAATCCAGGCAATCAGGGCCTGGGGCAATCACAGGGACGAGGGATGAAGGATAAGGGATGAAAGAAAACCAGTTCTTCAGCCCGACGTCTTCAGCCCGTCTCCTTCAGCCCTGATCTTTCAGCAATTTCAAAATCATTGCTGGAATTTGCGCCCGGTCGGTGCCGAGTTCAAACCGATAACAAGGAAGTTGACGACACAGGTGGGCAATGGTTTGAAACGTGGCGGGTCCAGCCGTTGGCCACTGCATCATTTGTCCGGGTGCCAGGGCACGCAGCCCCACCGCACCGGAAACTGGCTCCAGGCGGGAATCAACCTTCCCGGTAACCTGTAGCAATAACAGGGCTTTTAACGGGAATTCTGTCAGGATTTTGTCCGAGAAATGCCGATGTAGATAAAAAAGGGCCTTTTCGGTTTGTAAAATCGGGGCTTCAGGCCCCAGTGATTCCAGAGCTGGAACAAAGGCAACGTCACGGAGAAAGAGTTTCCCCGTACCATAGACACTAAAGACGGTGGGTTCTGGGTTTGAGGCAACCAGACAATGGTCATCGCTCAGATATTTCAATTCAGAGGAAAGACAGGTCAGCGCGGTGTTTGATTTGCCAGCTCCGCCATGTCCGATCAGAAGCACCCCACCCGTTGGCAATCCAACCGCTCCAGCGTGAACCATGTGGCGGCCAAACCGACTGAGCCAGGTGTGCAGAATTGTCCGGAGCGGGACAGAGACTTCGTAATTTGGAATTACCTTCAAACTTGGGGCCCAATAAATGGCCTCTTTGCGGTCAAAATCGAGTAAACTCAGGATGTTTGGCCCGACATTCAAATGGGTGTAAAACCGATCAGTACAGAATTCTTTCACTTCGCCGTGGGCAAAATATCGCCCGGCTTCCCAGGGTGGGGATGGGGCTGGTACCGAAGTGGATACACTATCCCATAAAGATACGGTGAGATCAGGAAACGAGACGGGATCGGTGGCCAGATGCTCCAACGCTGGAAGCAGCCGTGGCAGCAAAGCTGGGCCTGCAAACCGAAGCCGGATGGTAAACCCAGCGATGGCATAAAATCGGTCAGGCACCGCTTCGCTCTGGCGTCTGGCCTGCTCAAACGCCTCAAAGTTTGCTTGATAGTAGGTTGTAATCAGTGCGGTGGGATCGGCAGTTACTGGGCTGTGGGTAGAGTTTTTGGGGTCGGCCATCCGGTTTCGTCCACTTCGTGAATGGGATCAAGCAGGAGCAAATCCTGCATATCAGTGTATTTATTGAGCCTGGGGGCACTAAACGGGAGAGAAGCGTCTGAGCGTTTCCTGGTTTGGATTGGGGGTACTGGAGCTGATTGAAACTGGTCGGGTTCAGGCTTGATTAAATTTTCAGTACACAGAGTTTGGAGAAACTGACCCAGTTCTGTTTCAATTTCAGCCAGTTCACCGGTATAGGTGGCACACACGTCGGTCAGGATTTCGGAAACAGATTTTTTGTGTTCCAGGCCAGTCCAGATGATCGCACTTACATCATCAAGACTGTAATAGACGCCGCTTTCGAGGTTGACAATCACTACTTCGTCATCAAACTGCTCGCGAATGACGTGCGGGGATTGGATTCGATAAAACAAGGAAGACATAAACGACTCCGGGACAAGAGTTTAGGATTTGAAGACTTAAAGGTCGGGCAGAACTGGGGAAATAGACTATATGCATCCAAAGTCTATCTGACAACTGGTTCCACAACTTTCGGGCTGAAGAAAACGGGATGAAGAAAACGGACCTGGGCTGAGAAAACCTTACTTCTTCAATTATTTTAATTTTGTAAACCTTTTAGAAATCTAAACTTAGCAACCAATTCACCATGGTGTAAGCACTACGATTCATTCTTTCCGCCAGGGCAAATCAATGAATACCCCACACCGCTTTGAAATCAAACAGGAACTACTCCCGACACGCTGTGAGGTGTGCCACCAGGCTGATTTGTTTGACCCGAAAACCGAAATATGCCAGCGCTGTCAGGGAACATTCCCCGCCCGATGGGTTATCGTTTCGCCGCCTCGATTAAGCCCGCTGCCGTCATTGCCAGCAACTCTGGCACGTCTTGAGTACGCTCCTCTGACTGCGGGTCAGTCGCCACAACTTACGTACCGAGATGTGATAGAGGTGTGGACAGCCGCAGTGCGTCTTTATTTTCAACATTTTCGAGTGTTCTGTGGAGCGTCGGCACTGGTTGAGATTCCTCGATTTCTGGCATTTTTTGTGGTTGGGCAGGTATTTTCCCCATATCACGGGCCATTTGCGCTGATGTATGTGTTCTGGGCCTTGCTCATTTGCCTGGTACCATTGCCTGAGATTGCACGGGGTACCATCGTTTGGGCTGTCCACGATAGTTTGCCAGACCAGTCACCCCAATTCCGCACCACACTTCAAAAGGCAACTGCAAAAGGTTGGGGCTCTGTTTGGGTGGTTTGGAAAAGTAACGTTACGAAGTTATTTGTCCTTTTTGGCATCTTAATGATTGGAGGCGCCACATCTGGAATGTACCACCCGATCCTGCGGTCTCCATCAGTTACTGTTTTCCTGACGGTGTTGACTATTCTGATTGGAGCCAGTGTGTCACTCACTTTATTTCATGGACTACACCTTCCAATTGCCTTTCTTGAAGGAACTCCATTTCAGGTTACAAGCCAGCGAAGTCAATGGTTTACAGTAACAAACCTGATTCGGCTTCTGCCAATTGAATTCTTTCGTCGGAGCGGGTTGCTCCTGATGGGACTGGCCTTTTTTCTTTTATGGTTTTCTGGTTGGCCCGCATTGAGCGAGGTGGATGAACTTCTCCCAATCATTGGAGGCTGTGTAATTTTGCCGCCCGTGATTTGGATGAACATCGCCTGCTTTTTTCCATTGCTCTTTGGGGGGCTTTTGATATTGAAGTTGGTGCTATCACCAGTCCTGACCATTGCCCAGACGTTGTTTTATATGCTGTTGCGAGCACGGGCTGAAGCTCCACGTGGAATCGAGTAACCACCATCTGACACCATTTCGTCATGAAGCGCTCGCATCAGAATACAGTTAAACAATTCAATCAAATAAATTTAGCGAACTACTGATTACTGATTACTGACTACAAACTGGTATGATTGAGTGGTACACTGACCTTGGTTTTACCGTCATCATCAGCCTTTAGAGGGTACACAGTGATGGAATCCAAAACATTCCAAATCAAACAGGAACTGCTCCCGACACGCTGTGAGGTGTGCCATCAGGCTGATTTGTTTGACCCGAAAACCGGTATGTGTGAGCGGTGTCACGCTGTC
>CAZXCE010000579.1:0-5605 GCA_964639175.1 uncultured Clostridia bacterium | reverse complement strand
CAGGAGGGAATGTTTCGCAAACCCGGAACCCGGAACCCGGAACCCGGAACCCGGAACCCCGCTCTATTTCTTCTCCGGCTTCAGCTTATAGATACCGTCAAAGGCTTTGGTCCAGGTCTTGCCGCCGTCTGAAGACTGGCTCCAGACCTGGTTGACGGTGCCATCCGGGAGCTTTTTCCAGGTAATCTGGTTTAACAACCGGGTGGTTTGCCCAGGTTGTGGTTTGGCTTCACCGCGTAAATCCATCACGCCGTCTTTAAACTCACCTGAGAGTTCCAGAATGCTTCCCGTTACATCCACCCAGGTCTGTTTCCATTTTTTTTCAACTTGATCATACACATTGAAACTTTTGCCTTCATAAGGCCCCATTGGGCGAGTCGAATAGTTTTCAAGGATGACACAGTCGTTGAGAATCAACTGAATGCTACTGTCCGCAACTTTTTGACCTGCCGGGTTAAACACGTCCCATTCACCAATCCAAAAATCAAACTGGCGGCATTCGGGGCGGTCACAGGGTTTGGCCAGTAAGTGCGCCTGTTGCACGATAGGTTTAAATCGCTCATCATCGCGAACCGCTGCCAGGTCGGCGTCGGTCTTGAGTTTGTCTTCGTTGCTGAACCCGGCTTTGACCGCCTGATCAAGCCATTTCAACGATTCATCTTTCTGGTTCAACCGACTATAGACACACCCCAGGTTAAACATTGCCGTTGGGATTTTGCCGATTTCAACGGCTTTTAAATAAGCCGGGATCGCCGCGTCGAGTTTTCCCATGAGTTGCAGCGACGTTCCGAGTTTAAACCAGGCCGGGGCATTTTTGGGTTCGGCTTTGGTCACAGCGTCAAAAGCTTTGGCTGCCGCTTCCCATTTTTGCTCCTGAAACAACTTGTTGGCTTCGACTGCCGCCGGGCTCTGGGCATAAACCGCCGACAGACTCCCGCCAAAACAGACCATCATCATCACGACCAGTATCAGACTGAACCATTTTTTGTTGTGCATTCAATTTCGTCTCCTCAATGTATGAATAGGGCCTGGAACTGGAACCAAATTGTCAGTACCACCTCGGTAGGGAGGCGGGTTTTTGAGGGGCGAGGAATCAAATTGAATTGACTCCTCGCTTTGATCAGGATCAGAAAGTAATTTTCAGCGCCAGTTGGACGACCCGTGGGCTGTTCAACTGGAAGCCAACTTGACCAAACGTGGTCGCGTTGATGTTTTGGTCGGCGAAACCAAAGATTGGATGATTGGCGACGTTAAAGAATTCAGCCCGGAATTCGGTGTTGATGCGTTCGGTGATGCTGGTTCGCTTCATCACGCTGAAATCCCAGTTGAAAAACTGTGGACCGTTGAAAGGCAGCCGGGCTAATGAACCAATCGTACCGGCACCCGGATTGAAGAAGACCTGTGAACCAAAAGGCGATTGACCATCGGCAGCCGTTCCACGTCCATCACGACCAATCACGCTCGGATCAATAAAATACACGCCCCGGTCAGTAAATTGAACACCCAACAAATCTTTGATTTGATCATTGGTGAGCGAGGTGTTGGCTGTGTTGTTGGCTGATCGCCCACCCCGGTTCAATGTACCGCGACCAGAGGTGATTGAGAAGGGGCTTCCGGTCTGCCACACCACAATTGAGGTGACGGCCCATCCGCCTGCCAGTTTTTTCAAAATTGGGTTGCCGGGATTGAAGCGTTTTCCTGGTCCAAAAGGCAACTCATAGATGGCATTGGCTTTGAAGATGTGTGGTACGTCGAGTTGTGACCGATTATACTCGACCGATTGCTGGTTGATGTCAAGAAATGGTTCGAAAATCACCTGCGTATTGGTGCCAGGCGAGTTGCTCAGGTTCTTGCTGAAGCTGTAATTGGCCTGGAAGGTCAATCCGCTCTCAAAGCGTTTGCGGAGTTCAACCTGCAACCCATGGTAGTTTGATTCAGAGTAGTTCCCCAACACGTCCGCCACAAACGTGTTTGGATTGGCCACAAACTGGACCCCCCCCGCCAGACCAAACTGGTGATAGATCTGAGCCAGCGAGCCGGCTTCACCACGTTGAATCAGCGGTTGAATCGTGCCGGTGTTGGTGAGCAATCCACCCGCCACCAGTTGTGGAAACACGGTCAGTTGCTGACTGCCGGAAATATTTGGGTTAAAGCGTGGATCAAAGCGGCCAGTCTGAGCCAGGGCCAAAAACCCGTTGCGTTGCGCCCGGAGCACATCCGCTGCAAATCCGTTGTTGGTCACGTCAACCTGATTGAAATCAATACCCCGCACCAGATTGGTGCTCCGGTTACCCACATACCTGACCGTCATGGTGAGGGTGGATGACAATTCACGTTCCAGGCTCAGGTTCCACTGGTGGAACGATGGGGTTTCCAATTCTGAATCAATCCCAAACGCCGCTGAGGTGTTATCCTGGGTAAAGTTCGTCAGATAAGGTCGCGGAACCTGGAGTGACGGGGTTTGAAACCGCGTTTGCAACAACCGTGGGATATCGTTGCTAATCGTTCCAAACAAACGATTCCGATTGATGGTTGCCGTCAATCCATTGTTGTTGGCCACGGCATTGAGCGGCGCCGCAATTGCCTGATCGTTGACATAGGCAATTGAATAGCCACCACGCAAAACGGTTTGGCGCCCAAGACCTGGAATATCCCAGGCAAAGCTTAAATTTGGCGCAAAATTGTTGCGATCCGGGTTGTTGAACCCACCGTCAACAAAATCGAGTTGACCATCCGGGTCAAGCACGGCTTCGCGGGTGGTGCGTCCGTTGAGAACTGGCAACAGGCCCAGGTTATCACGTTCCCTGAGCGGCGATTGAAAGTCATACCGCAACCCCAAATTGACGGTGAGCCGGGGATTTACCCGCCAGGAATCAGTCACATAACCTGAATACTGGTCAACCAGAAAGCGGCGTTGGTTGACCGCACCCTGGGTGTACCCTGAGTCTTTTGAAGTGACTTCATAGGTAACGGTTCCAGCCGTAATCACGCCGGCCAAAAAGGCAAGCAGGTTGTTGGCGGTGTTTAACTGGGTTGCATCAATACCGCCGGGGAAGTCACGTCCCACGAGTGGAATTTCCGCTGGAGTTTTTACACCAAACCCAAGCGTGAACGCTGGCGGCGAGCCCGCGCTAAAGAAAAACGGATTGGTCCGAATCCGGTCATACTGGCCGCCAAAGCGGACAAAATGCTCACCTTTCGCCCACGAAGCCGAGTCAATAAATGACATGGTGGAAGTTGATCGGCCCTGATTGGTAAACAAATTGACCGGGTTGGTCACAATCGCCGGAATGACGACCTGAAACGAACTGGTGTCAGCGTTTGAATTAAAGAGCGGTTCGTTGCGGTTTCCGCCTACGCGGAATTCATTGTTGAGATTGTTGGTAATGGTCCAAATCCAGGCGCCGACGCCAAAATGGGTGACGTTGGTGTTGTTGACCCCTGGATTGAGCGCAAACGTCGTGTCAATGTCAGGTCGTTCGACCTGTTCGCTGGCCCGGTTATACACACCTTCCAGGCGATGATGGGAATTGATCAGGACATCGGTGCGAACCGTCATCGTGTTGCGATCCCAATCCGAAGACTGATTAAACGAATACCCTGACGTATTTAAGCCATCTCCGGTGGTTGTGGCATTGGCATTGGTCGGAATCTGACCGAGCAACCCCTGGCTAAACGGGTCAACTGAAAGGTTTCGCAAACCCAGCAGATTGATTTTTCGAATCTGCCCCTGATTGTCGCGATAGGTGAAAACACCATTCCGGGCATCTGGCAAAAACACCGCCGTGGTGGTTGGGCTGGCGGTTCGTTCGCGATAGCCTTCATACACACCGAAAATAAAGATTTTATCCTTTTTGATTGGACCGGAAACCGTGCCGCCAAACTGGTTGCGGATCAACTGCGGTTTGGCCACGCCCTGCAGATTGTTGAAAAAGTCATTGGAGCCAAGCGCGCTGTTGCGGTGAAATTCATAGAGTGAACCGTGATATTCGTTGGTGCCCCGATGGGGTCACAGTTCGAATGGCCGAGGCACCCCCGGAAACTTCGGCGCCGGCATTCTGTGAGATCACGCTGAATTCAGCGACCTGGGCCACGGTTGGACGATTGACCGCCAGATCGAGCGAGTTTTCTCGGAACAGGTTGTCCTGGATGTTGATGCCGTCCTGGGTCACCGTGGCTGTTGAAGCCCGCTGGCCATTGATCGTGGTCGTCACATTGGCACGGGCACTGTTGGACCCGCCAGCCACACCGGCTTGCAATTGGATGAGTTGCAACGGGTCACGACCATTGAGCGGCAAGTCCTGCACCTGCTTCTGGTTCACCGTATTTTTGACTTCGGCATTGGTGGTCTGGACCAGTTCTTCACCGGCAGCCACGGTTACCACATCGGTGGCGCCACCGGCTTCGAGCGAAACCGAAAGCCCATATTCCTGACCGACGTCAACTTTGACGTTTTCCGTTACTGATTTCTTAAAACCGGGAACTTCGACTGAAACCGTGTAAAACCCAACCGGAAGCTGGGGAAAAATGACAAATCCATCTTCATTGGTGGTGGATGTCAGTTGTTGACCGGTGCCAAGATTGAGCAACTGGACTTCGGCGCCAGCCACAACGGCTCCGGATTGATCCTTAGCAGTTATCACCAGTCGGCCATTGGTACTTTGGGCCTGTACCACCCCAGAAAAAAAGAGAAGCGCAGCCAGAATCCAGCCGCAGTGTACTGCCAGAGAAAGCGCAAGCCACCCTCTTCCTGACAGGTGGTTCCCTGTCAAATTTCTGAAAAACTGCATAAAACCTCCCTCGGTGGGAAAAACCAGCCACCTTTAGAGTGCTGTGACTTGTCGGCGCTTTGAGTTTTCAGCGTCAAGCCGCTGGAGATCAAAGCTGTGACAAGTCACAGCACTCCAAAGTTTTTGGCTGGTATTTATTTTTGTTCGGGGAAATTGATGTTGAGTAACGTCCTTGAAGAAACAGAACTTCCCTGAATCCTGAACCCTGAGCCCCGAACCCTATTCATCATTACAATTGGCGATTACCGTTTTCCAAATCGGAAAACAATCCCGGTTGAAAGGCGCAGGTGTGATTGCCGGCTATCAAGCAAATTTGTATGAAACAATTCACCCTGAATCACCCGAACTGAAACCCGATCAGTCATTTTGTAATCCAGCCCGCCGCCGCCAATAAATGCGAAACCCGAGCTATTCCCCGGATTTGACAACTTGGCGCCACCAAACAGAAAATGTGCAAAGGGTGTTATTTTTGCGTCAGAGTGATAGGCAAAACGTGGTCCGAAAGTATAGGAATACATCGTGGTTCCTTCGCCGGCGTAGCCGCCAAAATCGGCCACCAGCGATACCGCTTTATGCACCGTGGCGGCCACTGAAACACTGGCCCCATTGGCGTTGACGCCTTCTCCGGGAGCCGTGCCATTGAGTCGGGTAAATGAATACCCGGCAAACACTTCAGCTTTCGGAACTTCCTGGGCCATTCCCAATCCAGTTCCAATCACCACCCATACAACGGAGAAAAAAAGAATCCGTATAAACTTATTCATCATACATGAAACTCCTGTTGGTTATTCAGAGCTGAAGAACTGGGGCTGAGG
>CAZXCE010000578.1:0-5616 GCA_964639175.1 uncultured Clostridia bacterium | reverse complement strand
TCGATCTCACCCGAAGTGTTCAGTTTCAAGTTGGACAATGGCAGTCCAAAAGCCACAATTCGCCCTTTGACGGCTGGCAACTTACCGGCGCGCCAGTGGCAACCTTCATTGGCGGAAAACAAATCTTCGGAAACGGCAATATTTTGGTCGAAGGGGGAAATTTATGAGTACGTCTCACCCACGTTTGCAGCACATCGTCAGGTTGATTCTGGTGCTGATGATCGGCACTGTGTCCGTTTCCGGTCAGGTTCCAACTGGATTACCACCTGATGGCCCAAATCCGAATGCTGAGAAAGGCGGAAAGATTCCCCCAGTCCTGCAGCGGAAACGATCATCAATTCAGGTCTATGCCCGCTTGATGCAACTCGAAGATCAGCGCTATTTCAGCCCCGAGGAATTTAACTCGTTCTTCATCACCAGCCATGCCGGAATTCGTCGCCGGGCGGCCATAGCGATTGGTCGGATTGGTGATCCGCGCGGTCTGCAAACTTTGTTTGATCTGCTGGTTGACGATGGCAACCCGACGGTTCGCGCCACTGCCGCTTTTGCGATTGGTGAAATTGAATACCACGACACGCTTGGAACACTCGTCCAAATCTTTGACACCAAGAACGAAGTACCGCTGGTTCGGGCCCGGATTGCCGAAGCAATGGGCAAAGTCTTTGGAAATCCAGCCAACGCCGGCAAATTTGTCAAAGGTGACCCGGAGGCAGCTTTAGACCGGTTGTTGCGGCAGGTGCCAACCGCCAAAACCCAACTGGCGGCTGGAAGTGACGAAGAAAAACTGGCCACGCTTTCGATTACGGCCTTGATGCGAACCAAATCCCCAGAAGCCATCATGCCACTCGTTGGTGCGCTGGAATCAACCAACACCGCTGTTCGCTGGCACGCGGCCAATGCCCTGTCACGCCTGCTCCCAGCACTCAATACCAGTTTCGACGCCAAAGTTGTCTTTCCCCGACTGATTGCCGCCACCAAAGACCCGGAACCGCTGGTCCGCGCCCTGGTTGCTCGACCATTGGGACTGGCACACACGCCTGAAGCCACCCAGGCCCTGGTCAAATTGCTGGCCGATTCAAATGATCAGGTGGTGGTCAATACCGTTCGCGGGTTGGGCCGGAGTGCCGATCCGCAAGCCGTGGCACCGCTCCTGGCCCTTGGCGGCGAACAGCTTGCCCGACTGACCAAACGTCCGGCTGAGGAACGAGACCGGGCCAATGAATTGCCGTTGTTGCTTGAAATTGCCACTGCACTCGGTAATTTGCGCGCAACTGAAGCCACGGGATTTTTAAAACAACTCCGACTTGCTCCAAATGGAATTGTTGGGGCAAACGTGGAAGTCGAAGTCGCGCTCGCTCAGATTGATCCACAAAAATTTTATGATTTCACGCCCCAGCAGGAGCCACTCGGAAAGGAATGGCAGGCCGTGGCCAATTTTGCTACGGGCCTGGGAGAAATCCAGACCCCAGAAGCTCGCCAGCTTTTGATTGAAACCCTGGAAGGTAAAAAGTTTCGTGAGCTTGACCCACGCGGAGTCCCTGATTTGCTTCGAGCAATTGCCAAGCACAAACCTGATACTCTGGCAGAATTACTGCGCGGGCAACTGAAAGCGTCAGATGTCATGATCCGTGCCACAGCGGCTGAACTTTTGGGGGAAACGCCGCAGAGCGAAGAGTCATTCAAAGCTCTCGCCACAGCCCTCACGGCAGCAGCCAGCGAGACGATGAATGATGCCAAACTGGCGATTTTGACCGCGTTATCCCGCTATAACCGGCCTGAAACAGCAACCATTCTCAATGCGACACTTCGAGATAGCGATTATCTGGTCCGACGTCAGGCGGCGGATTTGCTCAAGGTGCTTGATCCACGCCCGGACCGCATTGCCAGCCGTGAAGCCCAGGTCGGGATTGTCCGGCTTGACCGCGACATCAAGTTTTACCAGCAACTGGCCAAGCTAATGCGCAAGGTTGTCGCCCGTGCCACGCTCAAAACGACGAAGGGAAACATTGAACTTGAGTTCTACCTGGAAGATGCCCCACTCACGGTATACACGTTTGTCAATCTGATGGAGAAAGGCTATTTTGACGGGCTCACCTTCCACCGAGTCGTGCCAAACTTTGTGGTTCAAGGCGGAGACCCACGCGGAGATGGAAACGGCGGTCCCGGGTTCCAGATTCGGTGTGAGATCAACCAGCAACCCTATGAACGCGGATCTGTCGGAATGGCACTCTCTGGAAAAGACACGGGCGGGAGTCAATTTTTTATTTGCCACTCTCCGCAACCTCATCTGGATGGTGGATATACAGTTTTCGGGCGCGTGGTACATGGAATCGAGGTCGTTGACCGCATCACTCGCGGCGACCAAATCCTGGGAATTGAAGCGCAAAGACCAGAGTGACAGGTTTTGGAGTGCGGTGGCTTGACGCCGCTTTGGATATTACCTGGTCACTGTCTTGCCGGTTCTCTGGCCTGGCCCTAACAACCAAATGTCAAACACACACGCCAAGCATATCGGCTATCTTGATTTGCTACGCCGCAACCCCAAAGTCCGTCGGCTCTGGATGGCCCAGGTTGTCAGCGAATTAGGCGACTGGCTTAACTTTGTCGCCCTGGTTCAAATCATCAATCATTTCACTCCAAATGCGCAGGCCATCGGCTGGCTGATTGTTATTCAGATGATTCCGATGGTTGTGGTCGGACCATTTGCCGGAATCATTGCAGACCGATTTAATCGGTGTGGCGTCATGATTGTCGCCGATCTGGTCCGCGCCGCGATTGTTTTAGGCTATTTGACGATTGACCGGCCAGAAGAACTCTGGCGAGTGTATGTCCTGGCAGCGCTCCAATTTTCGGTCACCGCCTTTTTTGAACCGGCCCGGGCCGCCTTAATCCCCTCGCTGGCTGAAGGTGACGAACTCGTTGCCTCCAATGCTCTGACCAGCGTTACCTGGTCGGTTATGCTGGCGCTGGGTGGCTTTCTCGGTGGTCTCATCACCGGGTTCATCAACCCAACTGCCACGTTCGTCATTGATTTCATTTCTTTTATTGTTTCGGCTCTTTTGCTGGTCCGGTTGCTCAGTGCCGGGGTCATTCGCCACCTTGAACATAAACCGGAATCACCGCCTCCCCCTGAGAGCGGTCTTGGGCCGGCCCTTGTGTTTTTAGCTCATCGTCCTCAGGTACTGGCCGCCATGCTGATTAAAACCGGGATTTGTATTACTGCCGGAGGACTCTGGCTGCTGTCAGTCGTGTATGGTCAGCGGGTGTTTCCAGTCGGAAAAGAAGGGGCACTCTCAGTCGGGTTACTCTATGGTGTCCACGGGCTTGGCTCAATTGTCGGCGCCAGTCTATCCAGTCGGATGCTGCGCACTGGCCGTCCAATTCACGCGATGCTGTGGGCCTTTGCGCTCCGGACGGCTTTTTTCTATTTCTGGGCGGTGGCTGGAAATTTGGCGGCGGTGTCAGTGGCGATTATTGCGGCGACCTCATGTGGTGCCCTGCTCTGGGTCCTGAGCACCACGGTTTTGCAGGAACTGGTGCCAGATGAGATTCGAGGACGGATTTTTTCTCTTGAAAATTCAGCCATGACCTTTGGCATGGTCGTTTCGACAGTCCTGACCGGACGCGCCCTGGATATCTGGCATTTGACACCACAAGCCACCACAATGTGGACGGCACTGGCCGCTGCGACGGTCGCTGTCGGCTGGGGTTGGGTCACCTGGCGGTGGGAACGATGGAAACACTCAGCAGGTTAGCAGAGATAACCTGCCCCTATCTTTAGATTGAACTGCCTGTAAAACTGCTTTCTGTAAATTTTTCCATGATTGATTCTTTCGGGATGGTTTGGAAATTCATCCCGGAGGAACCCATCACAAGAAAATTTACAAAAGGCAATAATTTATCGCTGGAAAACCCTCTTTAAACCCAGCCTAATCGTTGAAACGCCATTTTGAGATAGTCTTCATTGAGTTCGATACCAACAAATTTACGTCCAAGTTTCTGGCAAACGGCCCCAACCGTTCCTGACCCAAAAAACGGATCAATGACTGAATCCCCAGGCTCAGTTCCTGCAAGAACACACATTTCAACCAGTTTTGTTGGAAAGGTGGCAAAGTGAGCACCGGGAAAAGGTTCAGTGTTTATGTTCCAAACAGTGCGCCTGTTTTTTGGTGGGCCGGCCAAACTTGGCTCTTGAATCTCTTGAAAGTTGTAAAAGTATTTTTCTGATTTGGTCAGTAAAAATAAGTATTCATGAGACTGCGTTGGACGATCTTTTACTGATTCAGGCTGACAATTTGGCTTGTTCCAAATGATATCTGAGCGTAGATACCATCCGTCTTCTTGAAGCGCAAAGGCGAGCTTCCACGGAACGCCTATCAAATCTTTTGGTTTCAATCCTTCGGGAGTGGGAGGGCGATAGTCCATTGCCCTCCCTTTGTTTTTCTTATCCGGATCACGCCAGGTTCGCCCACCACTGGTATTGAATTCAGTTTTATTTTTTATACCTATCTCTAACCAACTACAATCATTTACATCAGGAACAATTTCTTTGTGATGGATGAAAAAAGACTTGCCATCTAATACTCTGTAATTTAAACTGCCACCATGATTCGAGTTGAAAAACATTACATCAAACCTGATTGCCCATTCTTCGCCGAAGCGGATGACCTCTGCTTTCGGTCAAAGAATCTCTACAACCTGGCGCTCTATGAACAGCGACAACGGTTTTTTGAGGTGGGGACGGTGTTTTCGTATGAACAACTCGACGTTCGATTGAAAACCAGCGACGCGTACCGGGGATTGCCGGCCAAGGTCAGTCAGCAGGTTTTGAAACAGGTGTGTCAGGACTGGACCAGCTATTTTGCCGCTGCTGCCGAATATGCCCGCGACCGTGACAAATTCCTGGCTGAACCAAAGATCCCGAAGTACAAACCCAAAGCGACGGGCCGGAACGTGGTGGTCTACACCATTCAGGCTGTCAGCCGCAAAGCGTTGAAACGGGGTGTGATCCACCCCTCCCAAACCACCCTTTCCGTTCCAACTCGGATTCCCCGAACCCACATTCAGCAGGTGCGACTGGTGCCGAAACTCAATTCGTATGTGCTGGAAGTGGTCTATGAACTGCCGGATGTGAAGGAAAACACTTCCTCCAACCGAATCGTCGGGATTGATCTTGGTATTGAGAACCTGGCCACGATAGCTTCAAACTGTCCGGAATTGAAACCGGTGCTGGTTAACGGTCGCCCGGTCAAGGGTCTCAATGCACGCTATAATCAACACAAAGCCCGACTCCAATCCCAACTCCCAAAAGATCAAGCAACTTCAACCCAAATCAAAATCCTGACCGCCAGGCGCAATCGCCGCATCGAGAATGCCCTGCACCAGAGTTCGCGAATGATCGTCAATCTTTGCCTTCAGTATCGGATTGACACGGTGGTAATCGGTAAAAACGACCTCTGGAAACAAAACGTCACCCTGGGAAGTGTGGTCAATCAACAGTTTACGGCGATTCCACACGCCCGACTGATCGAGATGCTCACCTACAAATGCCAGTCGGTTGGGATCAAAGTCGTGACGATTGAGGAAAGCTACACCTCAAAGTGTTCCTTCCTCGAT
>CAZXCE010000577.1:0-5630 GCA_964639175.1 uncultured Clostridia bacterium | reverse complement strand
CAAACTGGTATGGCTTGCCCCACGGGTCAAGTAAATCGCTTTGCTTCACGTACCGGGCTTTGACGGCTTTCGGTAAATCGCCGGGGAGTTCAAACCGGGTGATGTGTTGTTCGGCAAAGTAACGGTTGAGCCCTTCAACCAGTTTTGTGGACTGCGCATAGTTGATCTGATAGTAACTTGACGCATATTCGTTTTGTTTGGCCGACAGGAACTCACGCCCGGCATCGGTTTTGACCGTGTACGGATTGATTTCGGTCGCAGCGGCCAGCAGCACTTTGGCCGCTGTTTCACGCCGCACCATCTGGACGGGGTCGGTCAGGCTGGCGGGCACAATTTCATCGCTCGAAAAGCTGTGGATTTCATAGCGCGGCTTGAGCAGTTCCTGTTCGAGATAGAAGAAAATTTTCTCAAAGCCAGGCTGTTTTTCCGAGAGTGCAAACACGGCTTCGTCCACGATTTCAACCCCGATGACCGCCCGTTTTGGACGACCAGAGGCATCGGTCACGGTGAAGTTAAGCACGGCGCTTTCGCCCGGTTTAAAGCTTTCTTTCGGTGTCGAAACCGCTACTTTCAGATCATCAGCCGGATCCACAAAAATCAGTTTCCGGTCGCTGATCGGGTCGGCGTTACGGCCAAACGTGTAGGCCCGTAACTCCAGCGTTCCAAACAAATTGGCTGATAAATCAAGCGGAAATTCCACTTTGCCGTTTTCAAATTCAAGCGCTGTGGTGAGTACTGTCTGGCGGTCTTTGATGATGTCCAGATAGAGCGAGCCTTTTTGTTTGGTGGAAATCCCGGTAATCGCCACCGTTTCACCGACTTTATAGGTCGTGCGGTCCGTGCGCAAAATCAGGCTGTCTTCGGTCAGTGTTTCAGGTGACAGCGAAAGCGTGGCTTTCCCGGTTTTACCACCGGCGTCACGGGCCTCCAGTGCCAGTTCAACGGCCTGGGCTTTGGCCGAAACGGTGGCCACGGCAAACCCATTGGCGTCGGTCTGAATGACACCCGGCGTGAGTCCTCTGGCCGTCACCGTGGCTGAGACCGGCACGCCATCGGGGGAAGACGTCAAAATGTAGACCTTGTTTTCCAGATTTGGCACCAGTTTACCGCTTTCCGGGACGGCCAGTATCAAAATCGGATTGGACGAAACCAGCAACTGTTCACTTTTCGATTCGGTGTGATTGGCGGTGTCGGTGACCGAAATTTCACAGGCCACGGGGGCGCTCCCCTGGGTAAAACTGCTTCCGGCAAAACTGGAAGGTAACTGGCTGCTGAAATGGGCTTTTCCGTCGGCATCGGTCTGGATTTCGACCGTGCCAAGTTCAACTGCCGACACGTCGAAGGTGGAAAGTTTGAGTGTTACTTTGCCGTTTGAAACCGGTTTGCCAAACAAATATTTGGCGGTGATTGTACCGGCAACCGTCTCGCCGGGAGCGTAATAGCGCCGTTTCTGACCCTGGGCATCACCATCAAAGGCGACTTCGATTTTGAATTTGGGCAGCACATAGCGATCAACCGTGACGGTTCGTTCCTGGGTGATGCTGGTTGGGTCGTTTTCCGCACCCAAAATCACCCGGAGTTTGTACGCCCCCATATTGACTTCATCCGCCAGTTGAAAATCGGCAAAGGCAACACCAAAGGCATCGGTTTGCGTGCGGCGTTTGAAGACTTTGTTTCCTTTGGCGTCTTCGATTTCGATGATTGCCTGGCGATTGTTGGCGGCGGCACGGGTAAACCGGTCAAGCGCCAGGGCGCGGAGGTGGATCATCTGGCCCGGTTGATACATCGGCTTGTCGGTTGTAATCAGAATGCTTTCGCGGCGAACGAGCGTGATTGGTTGCAGGAGTTCTTGCGTGCCAACTGGCGTGTCTACGTTAATTTTCAGACTGGCTTTGCCGACGGTTTCGGCTGGGAAATTGAGCGGCAGGTTGACCGTTCCGTGGGTGTCGAGATCGGCTTTGCCAAGCTGAAATTCGGTTTTCTCAGTTTTGAGCGCCAGTTGCAACGTGCCCTGGGTCAGCGGCGAGCCATCGAGTCCGTCAACGGCGACCAGTCGAACGGCGGAGGGACTCCCAACGCCATATTGTTGTTGACCCAGCACCCTGACCACCGGGAACCGCAGGATGGATGAAATCGCATAAACTCCGGCAGGTTCGGCATCCGCAGCAGATTGGGGGCTTGAAAACCGATACTGGAGGCGATGCCAGACGATGTCTTCCCGCTGGAGCGTGGCTGGAATCGCGAGTTTGAATTTCCAGGCGCCTTGCTCGCCAGCGTTCAATTGATCACTTTCAGAATGGCTGGCAATCACTTTGTTGTCTGGGCCAAGAACTTCCACGTTGAGGGTGCCGCGCCCAAGTTTCTGACTGGTCAGGTAGGGGATGGTGACTTCGAGCATTCCCGGTCGAAAAACGGCTGACAGTTTGGCCGGGGCATCTGCCTGCGACGTGTTGTTAAAAAACCAGAACCCCAGTGTTCCAAATAAGATAAGTCCGAGTGCAAAGAGTCGGTTGCGACCGGCAAATCCGACTGGAGCGGTACGATGAAATGCAGGTTGTGCAGACATTGGATTTTCTCCCCGATGTGAATGGATTCAAGAACTGACGCGCTCTGAAGATTTCATTTCGGGGCTGTTGACGCGATGGAAAGAAAATGGTTCCTGAAGAATGAAGAATGAAGAATCTGATCAGTGATTAGTGGTTAGTGATTAGTGGTTAGTGATGCGGTGGAATCGAATTTTACCGAGATCAAGCCTTCGCGATGCCGAAACTGGTTTCCAATCTGTCTTTTCTGTCCTTTTTGTGCTTGGGTTCGGGCTCAATCAACCACATCAGCGACCACGCCATGACCTGCGTAAGCGGGTGGGTCGCGACCAAACCCTGGTCAGTATAAATACTTTGTTATAGATTTATGGTAAGAGCGGTTTGGTAAGTGTTTGATTTTTTCCGTGTTTTCCGTGTTTTCCGTGGTTAAAATATCTTGAAGTTTTCGGTAAAGCCCTTATGACTCAACCCCAATATGTGCAGTATCAAATCTGGCGCAAACCCTGGAAAGATCGCCTCACGCTCTACAGACTCAGCGAGATTGGATGCAAGCTGTCCAAAGAGGCTGAGGCGCTCGGCTATATTCTGGTCCGGCCAAGTGTTCGGAAATCCTCTTCGACGATTCCTGGGCTCTGGGTGGCGCCGGCTGATAAACCGGCACTGGAGGCACTGGTTGCTGAAATCGAGGCTCAGGCTGGGCAATCGAAAAAAGAAAAGCAGGTTGTGCCATCCTCGGCTGTCTCAGTGGGTCAACGTCCGCACGTCCAGGTTTTCTCGCCACCGCCACCGTTACCCTCCCAGAATTCTGAACGCCATCTGGCCGCCATCGCCGCGCAACAGATTGCGGAAAAGCGGCAGAGCTTGATCAATGAGCGTGGATTGTCAGGCGTGAGTTGTCGAAATGATGAGCTGGTCTGTTCCTTTTCAGTGTCGCTGCAGGAATTTTTGGGCGTTGAAAAACACATCCAGGTTGAACTGACTGCCAAAATTGAATCGGATGAGCAGTTCTTTGGGAAATTTGATCAACTGGTCAAACCGCTGCTTCGCCGCAAAGAACAACTGCTCAAGGAAGTCCCGGAATCAATGGCAAAAGTGCTGGCCTTGATTGAGCCGTCCGATGAGATTGAGCATCCGGGGCAATTTGTCGCCCAGGCAATTGAGTCAATCCATCAAGGCGTTCACGGGTTTGCCCATCGGTGGAAGCAGGCCGTTGCCCGTCACCTGCGATGTCGTCGCCGACTGATTGCGCCTCACCTGAAAGCCGAGCAGCGCCAGCAACAATTTGCCGAGTTTTCACAGTTGATGGGAGATTATCTGGGCGGATTTGTGCGGGCGCGGATGATGAAGCGAACTATCACCTTCTTTGCCGGTCCAGCCAACAGCGGAAAAACCTATGCGGCGCTCAATCGGTTGGCCGAAGCGGCTTCTGGCGAGTATCTGGCGCCGTTGCGACTCATGGCACTCGAAGGTCGGGATGCGCTGCTTGAGCGGGGAATTCCCACGCACCTCCTCACGGGCGAAGAAGAAGAATGGTGCGAAGATGCCCAACATGTTGCTTGCACGATTGAGCGCGCCAGCTTTGGAGAGGCGATGGAATGCGCGGTGATTGATGAAGTTCAGATGTTGAAGGACCCTGGTCGGGGGGCCGCCTGGACCGCCGCCATCTGCGGCATTCCAGCCCGCCACGTTGTGTGTGTTGGCTCATCGTCAGCCATTGAGGCCGTCCGATTGCTGGCGGCCAAGACCGGTGACGATTTCGAAGTTCGCCACTTTGACCGGTTTCAGAGCCTTACCATTCAAAATCGTCCAGTCAAACTTTCCGAACTGAGTCCAGGTGATGCGCTGATTTGTTTTTCGCGGCGCGATGTGATGGATTTCAAAGCGTTGCTTGAAGAATCAAAGCTTGAGCCGGCAGTGGTTTATGGAAATCTATCGCCATCGGTTCGCCGCGAGCAGGCGCGACGATTTCGCAGCGGTGAGGCACCGGTGCTCATTGCCACCGACGCGATTGGTATGGGGCTCAATCTTCCGATTCGGCGGGTGATTTTTACCGCGATTGGAAAGTTTGACGGCCAAAGCTGGCGTGAATTATACCCCGAAGAAGTTCAGCAAATTGCAGGACGAGCCGGGCGGTATGGCCTCCACGAAACCGGAATTGTCGCCGGGCTTCAGCCAGCCCAGGTCAAGGCCCTGACGCGATTGCTGCCCCAGGTGGCGTCGCACGTGCGCCCGCCGTTTGGGTGCGCTCCGGGGCTGGATCATATTCTGTGTCTCAGCCAGAAATTTGGAATCAAAGCCCTGGCCCGGCTCTATCGCGAGTTCGGTTCCGGATTTCGGTATCTGGACCAGGATTTTCAGGTCAAAAATCTTGAGTCGGAAATTCGGCTCGCGCAGGTGGTAGACCGGTATTGGAGGCAACTTTCCCTGGCCGAACGATATTACCTTTCGTTGGCACCGATTGATGTCCAGGAGCATTTCCAGATGTACTGCTTTAGCCAGTGGGTCTGTCAGATTGCCAGCCGTCAGGCGGTGCCGCTCCGGGTGGAGGTGTCAGATACCCTGGAATCGCTTGAAGCCTATTCGCGCCTGCTGGTGGTTTATGCCTGGCTGGCCCGGCACTACCCTGAGTTGTGCGAATCAGAAGGGGTCATCCAGGATCTAAGTACCAGTACCAGCTTGCGAATCAACGAGTTGCTTCGGCAAAAGACCCCACGTCGGCGGTGTCGTGACTGTGCTCAGGTGCTGCCGATTGGCCACCGCTATCGGTTGTGTGAGCCCTGTTTTCAGGCGCAGCGGGAAGACTGGTACTTTGATGACTATTAAGTACCTGTCATAAGTTTCCTGAGATATTAGGTTTGGTACGTATTTAATTTTTTTCCGTGTTTTCCGTGGTGAAAATGTCTGGAAATTTTCGGTAAGGTACTTAGGAATGAAACTTCATCATCTTTTCACCACAGAGGAACACAGAGGACACAGAGGAAAATCAATCAACCGAACCCTGTGTGTTTCTCTGTGTCCTTTGTGGTGAGTTGTTGACTTCCGATAGAGTTTGTTTCAGTTGACCAGGTTATTTTGTGTCCATTCCTT
>CAZXCE010000576.1:0-5642 GCA_964639175.1 uncultured Clostridia bacterium | reverse complement strand
AACCCGGAACCCGGAACCCGGAACCCGGAACCCGGAACCCGGAACCCGGAACCTGCAACCTGCAGCCTCCAATCAAAAAAATTCTTGATCCTGCATTGACTCCAGACGGGTCTTTTATATCATGCGGCTGCCTCTACGTTGTGTCTGCTTGTTCCAACCTTTGTATTTTCAATATTTTGCACCTTTTCCTGGTTTAACTCTGTCAGGAGGGTGGATCCCTTTACTGTTCTTCTGTTTATGAGGTTTTTATGTCCGCAGAAACGCAAACCTTCCGTCTGGTAACCCGGAGTGATTTTGATGGTCTGGTGACAGCCGTCCTTTTGAAGAAATTGAATTTGATTGATGACATTTTGTTTGTGCATCCCAAGGATGTTCAGGATGGTGTCGTGGAGATTACCAGCCGCGACATCACGACCAATTTGCCGTACAACGAGCAATGTCATCTGGCGATTGACCATCACCTGAGCGAGTCTGTCCGGGTTGACTCGGCCCGCCACAACTTTGTGAACGACCCGTCGGCACCGTCGGCAGCCAGGGTCGTGTTTACCCATTTTGGTGGCGAAGCCACGTTTGGCACCCAGTTTGATGAAATGCTGGCAGCCGTTGACCAGGCTGATTCAGCTCAATATTCCGCTGAAGACATTTTTTCGCCCAAACGATGGGTCTTGTTAAACTATCTGACTGACCCACGCACCGGGTTGGGACGGTTTCGGGAATTTCGCATCTCAAACTATCAATTGATGATGGCCCTGGTGGATCACCTGGCAGCCAAATCAATTGATGAAATCCTGGAATTGCCTGATGTGAAGGAACGCAGCGACATTTACTTTGCTCATAACGACCGGTTTCAGGCCCAGCTCAAGAATTGCACGGTGGTCAATGGCAAGGTCGCGGTGCTGGACTTGCGCAATGAAGAAGTGATTCACCCTGGCAATCGGTTTGCACTCTATGTTTTGTTTCCGGACTGCCACACTTCAATTCATGTGATGTGGGGCAAGCAAAAGCAAAACGTGATACTTGCCGTTGGGAAGTCAATCACCAACCGGACGTCAAAAGCCGACATTGGCACGCTCCTGCTGAAATATGGCGGTGGTGGGCACGCCAATGCGGGTACCTGTCAGGTTGCTGTTGATCAGGTTGATGCAGTCTTGGAAGAACTCTTCCCGTTATTGAATCAGTGAGATAGAGCAAAAACAGCCACCTTCAGTTCAGAGTATCGCCTTGAGGCGCGAGGGGGTTATCCAGTCCTCGTTCTGGCAAATCTCACACCCAAAGGCGTTTCTCTGAACTCCTTTTTCTGAAGATGACCCATCTTCTGGTTCGCACAAATATGAAAACAGTCAGACCTGTGGTTGTGGTCGGCGTTGTGGTGTGTTGTTTTGGACTTGGAGTTTCCCTAACGCCAGGTGTCAGGATGGAAAGCACCCGGTATCCAGCGTTGTGTTCGCAGATTCAGAACCCGGAACCTCAACCGCTCGGACCTGGCGCCAAAAAAACCTACCCAGTTACGCTCAAGATTGGGGATTACCTCAAGGTCGTGGTTGAGCAACAGGGAATTGACCTGGTTGTCCGACTCAGGGGGACAGATGGCAACGTGGTGACTGAAATTGATGATTCGAGTCCAAAAGAGGGGCCGGAAACACTGACCTGGGTGGCGGAAAAAGACGGCACATACCAGCTTGAAATCGAATCGGCGGAAGGTGAAACCAGTTCAGGAACTTATGTACTCACCCTGGATCCTCCGCGACCAGCGACCGAAACCGAACGGGCTCAGGTTAAAATTGACCAGCTCAGTGATGAAGTGGCGTCATTGTTTCAGCAGCGAAAGTATGATCAAGCCGTTCATCTGGCTCAAGAAGCCCTTGAACTGGCCGAAAAAGTTCTGGGGCCAAACCATTCATACACCGGCGATTGTATCAACAACCTGGCGGCTTTGTACTGGGGACGCGGCAACTATGACAAAGCGGAGCCGCTGTTTGTTCGAGCGCTGGCAATTGCGGAAAAGACAGTTGGCCCAGAGCATCCTGATACTGTGATAAGTATGAATAACCTGGCCCAGCTCTATCGGGTCAAAGGCGACTTTGCCAAAGCTGAGCCGTTATACGTGCGGAGTCTGGCCCTACGGGAAAAGTTGTTCGGTACCGATTCAAAGGAGGTTGCTGATAGTTTCAACAGCCTTGGCCAGCTCTATCAGGAACTCAGTCGCTATCCGGAAGCTGAAACCTGCTTGCAACGGGCCCTGACACTCCGAGAGAAAAATTTTGGGCCAGACCACCCATTTGTTGGTCATTCGTTGGATAATCTGGCATTGCTTTACCTGCAGACAGGGAAATATGCCAGGGCGGAACCGCTCTTTCTGCGGGCTCTGGCGATTCAGGAAAAAGCATTTGGCCCTGACCATCCAAATATTGCTGGCTCGCTCAATGATCTGGCCGGGTTGTATCAAACCAGAGGCGATTACACGAAAGCGGAACGTTTCTTTCAGAGGTCGCTGGCCATCTGGGAAAAAGCCGTGGGGCCGTACCATCCGGAAGTGGCACTGAATCTTAATAATCTGGCCGATTTGTACTGGACCAAAGGCGACTATGCCCGGGCCGAAGCGTTGTTTGTCAGGTCGCTGGCAATCCGGGAGAAAACGCTTGGCCCACATCATCCAGATGTCGCCGTGAGCCTCAACAATCTGGCCAGTGTCTATCACTCGCAAAACGACTATGCCCGGGCTGAGCCGTTGTTTGAACGGTCACTGGCGATTCGTGAAAAAGTGTTTGGTCCAGACCACCCGTCGGTGGCCCGTGGCCTGAGCAATCTGGGGTTGCTCTATCGAAACAAAGGCGATCTGGAAAACGCAGAGATTTTCTTCCGCCGGTCACTGGCCATCAGGGAAAAAACACTGGGTCCCGATCACCCAGAGGTGGCCAATCTGTACAGCTTTCTGGCGGGGCTTTACCGACATCGGGGTGACTACCAGCAGGCTGAATCCTTTTTTCTGCGTGATCTGGCCATCAGCGAGAAGGCCCTGGGGGCTGACCATCCAGGTGTGGCCAGCACCCTCAACAATTTAGCGGCACTGTATCGAGTCAAAGGGGATATATCGAAAGCGATTGCTTATCAGGTTCGTGCCAACAATGCCACTGAGCGCGATTTGCTCAGAAATCTGGTTACCGGTTCGGAAAACCAGAAAATGTTATATTTGGAAACTACAGATTACCGAACCAATCAGACTATCTCCATGCACCTCCAATCAGCGCCACAAGATCAGGCTGCGCTCCAGGCGGCAATAACGGTTATCTTGCGGCGGAAAGGCCGGTTACTGGATGCCGCCAGCCAGGGGATTGAAGTTTTACGCCAGCGAGCCACGGCTGAAGATCAAAAGCTGCTGGATGAACTGACCGAAGCCAAATCTGAATTATCTCGGTTGACCCTGCGTGGACCTGGGAAAGAGGGAATTGAACGCCATCGGGCATTGTTGAAAGAGCTTGACGCCAAATCTGATCAACTTGAAGCCCAGGTCAATGCCCGGAGTGCCGAATATCGCTCACTGGCGCAGCCAATTACCCTGGAGGCCGTTCAGCAAGCCATTCCAGCAAATGCCGCGTTGATTGAATTTGCGCTCTACCAGCCGTTTGACGTGAAAACCCGAACCTATGGCAACTGGCGGTATGTGGCGTATGTCATTTCGGGTTCCGGGTTCCGGGTTCCGGGTTCCGGGCCAACCCAGAGTCGAAATCATGACCAAAAGTCAAAGGGACGAGGGAACAAACCAAAGAAAAAAGGCCAAACCTCAGAACCCGGAACCCGGGATTATGAACCCGGAACCCGGGACCCGGAACCCGGAACCCTAAATTGGGTTGACCTCGGCGAAGCCGAACCGATTGACCAGGTGATCACGGCTTTTCGAACGGTTTTGAGTGATTCCAAAAAAGATATTCCTCGTGAAGTGCTGCCCGTTGCTCACGTGCTCAATACGCTGGTGATGAAGCCGGTTCGAAAATTGATCGGTACGAAACGCCACCTGCTGATTTCACCGGATGGACTCTTGAACCTGATTCCTTTTTCGGCTCTGGTGGATGAACAGGGAACCTATCTGGTTGAAAACTACACGTTGACCTACCTGACCAGCGGGCGTGATTTATTGCGGTTACAGGTGAAGATTCCAGGTGCTGAGCCGGCGGTTGTTATCGCCAATCCAGAGTATGAGACTGGTAGCGGCCCAGTTCTGGCCGGTCAGACCTTGAAACCGCTCTTACCACTTCCTGGAACCGAGCGCGAGGGACGAGACATTCAGAAAATACTGGGTGCTCAAACACAGTTATTTGTCCAAACCAAAGCGACCAAAGATGTTGTTACGCACATCCATCGTCCTGAGGTGTTGCATATTGCCACCCACGGGTATTTTCCAGCCGATGCGCTCCGGGAAGTATCAGACACGGAAAATCGCCAATCAGGCGAATCTGAGGCTGAAGCGATTGCAAAACCGACAATTGAAAACCCACTCCTGAGATCGTGGCTCTTTTTTGCGAGCGCCAATCGTGGAACTGAAAATTCCAATGGGGTTCTGACAGCACTTGAAGCCTCGCAGCTTGATCTCTGGGGCACCAAACTGGTGGTGCTTTCGGCCTGTGATACGGGCCTTGGCGAAGTGAAAAATGGAGATGGGGTGTATGGATTGCGCCGGGCACTGGTTCTGGCCGGCAGTGAAGCTCAAATGATGAGCCTGTGGGCGGTGTCAGATACGGGAACCCGCGAATTGATGACCGAATACTATCGCCGTCTCAAAGCCGGGGAAGGTCGTTCAGAGGCGCTACGCAACACCCAGCTCAAGTTGCTCAAAGATCCACGCCGTCAGCATCCTTTCTACTGGGCGAGTTTTATTCAGTCAGGTGAATGGAAGCTCTTGAAATGAGAGGGTGGCGTTCTCAGAAGAAAAAGATGAGCCGGGTTCTTTTGAAGCGGTTGACGTCAGCCGGCTTTGTTCAGTAGGGTTAAAGTTGTCAGCTAACACATCCAAAAGATAGGTCTCCTATCTTCAATCACACAAGGTAATGTATGTCTGAAATCAACAACGAACAAGAATTGCTCCAGGTCACTTCTGGAATTAAAGCCGGTGATAGTTCCGGTGGGGCATCCAGCCAAGCACAAGACCCGACTGAAGATGCCGAAATCACCATAGGTGGTCAATCAGTAGCTGATATAAGGACTCCATAATCCTGGAGTCAGGCTATTCCAGGGATACTGTTTGGAAATTTAGAGTTTCCAAACAGTATTCTTGAAGTCAACTTTCTGTTTTCGTCGGGAGCAGGCATCTTGTCGGTATCTTCATATTTTATGTCTGCTGCCCTGAACTGCCAAAGACCTGTTCTTTCATTCCCAACTCTCACCCACAATACCGACCACACCTAAAAAACAAATGCGAAGACCGCGAGTTAGCGAGCCGGAGCGGAATTGAGGAATACTTCACCGCCGTCCAGGGCTGGGTGAAGTAAAAAATGGAGATAGGCTCTATGGATTGCGCCGGGTACTTCATCAGCACTACGTCAGGCGCGCCAAAACGCCCTGAGCGAGCGCATCCTTTTTACTGGGCCAGTTTTAAGTACCTTGTCAAAAGTTTCCTGAGATATTGAGTTTGGTAAGTGCTTGATTTT
>CAZXCE010000575.1:0-5648 GCA_964639175.1 uncultured Clostridia bacterium | reverse complement strand
ATCTTTTCAAGGAGGATATGGTTATGGATACCAACGAATTCGAGGAATTGTACTGCTTTTGAGCCCTCTAGCAAACGACGCAAGGGCTTCCCATCCGAGACCCACGTGAAGCGTGGGCATCGTGTTGTTCACACAGAGAAAGAGCTTCAGGAAAAACTTGGCCGAAACGACCTCTGTCCGTGCGGTTCCGGTCACCGATTTCAAACACTGCTGCCTCGCAACCGGCAGGTTTGATGGCTCGCTCCGCGACCATTACTTTTAGAGAATAAACCACATACAGGCACGCTTTACTATCAAGGCGTGCCTGCCCAGAAGACTAGCCTTGCTAGAATAGGTCGAGGTGATTCACGAAAGGAATGATCTTATGAATCATATTGCTCTGAGAATTGTGTTGATATTCATCTGTCTCCTGACAGCTTCAGTGCCTGTTTTTTCCCAGGAACCAGCTACTGAAGTTCCTTTTTTGGGCAAAAAACTGGAGGTGTACGAACTCCGCCCCGGATTGACCATCACGGTGACCCGAGACACAGCCGGTCATATCAAAAAGTACCGCATTGTCCCAATTGACCTCACCGGCGAAGCAAGCAGTTCTCGAATTGGTTTCGATGAGGCTTTGGTGAAGGAACTCATTGACGAACTGGTTCCTCACGAACGACGCGGGGCGAAAAGCCGATTTTATGGTCTGACCTTCTTTTCAGGTGGCGGCGGTTCAACCTGTTACGGCTATGAGCATGTCTCAATTCATTACATTTGGATTTCCCAATCTACTCAGGGCCAGAGATTTCTGAGTATTGAATTTCTTGATCATTCAGAAGAATCATCAGGGGATAACCAACCTGATGCGGCTTCAAATTGAGAGCGTCACTTTTCAATCTGGGCTGACGCACCTACACAAAATGCTGATATGGGAACCTTTACCTGTGAATGTGGCTATGTGATTCGTGACACAACATATCCAACTAAGGGTGCGGGTCTGTTGTACTGGGAAAAAGACCAGGAAGCGATAAATGTTCAGGCAACAAGCGCCGTGCGTGACTTTCTCGCCATGCGTGCCAGTTATCAGCGGGATTGGTGGCTCAAGTCTTTCTTTTCCACTGACTATCCAGTTGACCTGGATGATGCAGATATCATTGACGATATTTATTCAAAATTCGCGTTTGAATATGGCCTGAGTGTGTACCAGTGTCCCAAATGTCAGCGAATATATGTGCAAAAAAGACCATTTGAAAATCAGTGGATCAGGTACAAAACCGAGTTTGACACAAAATGAGGAACCCTATGGATCGAGAAACTTTCTGGCAGCTCATTGATAGCGTTCGAACGGAAGCCAGAAACGATGAAACCCAATTTGAACCAATTCTCTGTTCATATCTGGAAGAACTGGAACCATCTGATTTAATTGAGTTTGATTACCATCTCAGGAAATTGGTCGCCCAGGCCTATCTCAACCAGCTCTGGGGTGCGGCCTATATCATCAACGGTGGCGCTTCGGATGATGGGTTCTACTACTTTCGGGCGTGGCTGGTGATGCAGGGCAAAGCGGTGTACGAAAAAGCGCTGACGGATCCTGATTCACTGGTCGAAGTCTGCGGCCAGATCAATTTTGACGCTGAGGCTGAGGAAGTTCTGTATGCCGCACGCAATGTCTATGAACAAAGAACTGGTGAAGAATTTGAGTCAATGATTGATCCTGGTGACACCGGAGTCTGGCCGACAGATCCTGATTGGAAAGAAGAAGACCTGCCGCAACTGTTTCCTCGACTCAGTGCGCGATATAAGGATGACTAAATCCGCCTTGACAGACTCAATCACTTGCCAAATCACACCTTGTCAAATTCATACTGCCAACCTATCTTCTTTGTTGATACAAGGAGTAATTATGAGAATTCAACTGATTGATGGCAAACTGGTTATCGAGCCAGTTGCCGAAATCAATTACTCACTTGATCAGTTATTGACCGCAGTGACAGAAGAAAATCTCCATTCTGAAATCGCCTTTGGCTCACCGGAAGGGAATGAGGTGTGGCGAGCCTGAGCCAGGCTCCAAATCAATGGATCGTATCCTCAACAAAATCAAAGCTTTAATCAGGTAAATACAAGTTCTTTCCAGACCAGAAATCACTCCAAAATTTGAAAGTGAGGGGGAACAAAACTATGAAACTGACTGAACCTGAAATCCAGCAAGCCATCAGTCAGGTGAAAGCTGCTTTCCCAAATCTGACTGATTGGGAATACAACGAAGCGATAGAAAAAGAGTATGAAGGCTTCATTGTTGCCGGGTGTTACACCCTTGAGTTTGGAAAATTTGACCACAGACACTTTTACATCACGATTGATGCGCCTGATGAATTCTGGCGTGGACATTTAAGCATTGGAATGCCAGCCTACATGTGGACAAGTGCTGATTTTGGTGATGCATTTCTGGTTGATACTGAACCGTGCCAGACGGTCGAAGCCGCAATTGAGATGCTGAAGATCCAAATCACAAACCTGTTAGGTGCTTTTTGCACCGCTTGATTCCATCCTTTCCTCTTTCCATATCACTATGGCAAACAAGAATTTATCTATCACCACGTTGAAAAAGTACCTGAAAGGCGCTTCGCACGAACAACTTGTCAGTGACATCGCTGAACTCTTCTCCAGGTTTGAGTCAGTGCGGGATTACTATCAGACCAAACTGGCACCGGAAGATACTTCCGCAGTGATAAAGAAATACAAGGCGATCATCAAAGATGAATTTCTCCCGGCACGCGGGTACGGGGAAGCCAGGCTTTCCGTCGCCAGAAAAGCCGTGATGGACTACAAGAAAATTGGTCCAAGCCCCACCTCACTGGCAGACCTGATGCTCTACTATGTTGAAGTCGGTGTAGCTTACACCAATGCCTATGGTGACATTAACGAGGCTTTCTACAACAGCATGGAAACCATGTATTTGAGAGCCGTCGAATTTATCGTGAAACATAATCTTGAAGACGTGTTTGAAGCCCGTTGCGAGCAGATTGTTGAGGATACCCAAAATATTGGATGGGGATTTCACGACACACTCAACGAGATCTTCACGGAAAACTTCAAATCCTGGTAACTATATTGCTTTGGAGTGCTGCAACTGGTTGCAGCTTTCTTCATCAGCGACTTGTCGCTGAAATCTGTCGGCCAGACCAGGGTTGGGCACCGACAAGTCGGTGCGAGGAAAAGCGGTGACAAGTCCCCGCACTCCAAAAGAATGCCAATTATTTCGACACGGAAACCCTCGAATACTACTGGATCTCTGGTTGCAAAAAGAATGGACAAGATGCACTGTACTCAACCACGATTGAAGTTGACGACGATGTACGTGAAGAGTACTGGACTCACATCCGTAACCGCCCCGAAATGAAAAACGTCCGGACCATTCGATCTACCGGCAAGTACTCCAGATAAAAGCTTTACCCAGGGAGAATCCGATGATTGGAAAATTGAGCACCGTTATTGCTCGCTGGTACTCAACACCAGTTATGATTTGCTTTCTGGTCCTGGCGTTCTGTCTGGTTTGGGTTTTTAACTTCTCAAGTCTCCCTATCTCAAATTCCGAATTGATCAAGCTCAGCGGCGGCCCAGGGTTGCTGGACCTGAAATTTTACTATTCTGGTCAGGAAGCAACCACAACGTTGGCCAGCTATGGGGAAGCTGGTCGCGCCTTCTATCGAAACTACCTGATTTTCGATTTTTTCTTTCCGGTGATGTATGGCTTCGGTCTGGCGTGGATGTTGACGTTGATTGCCCGCAAAGCCTTTGGCGCCAACTCGCGCTGGATGCAGGTTAACCTCCTGCCAGTCGGAATTGCCAGCGCTGACTATGTGGAAAACCTGTGTATTCTCTGGATGTTAACGTCGTTTCCGGACAATCACGCCTGGACCGGAACGCTGGCGGGAATGGCGACAGTGACCAAACACATCCTCGCCATTGGCACCTTGCGGTGTATGGCCGTCGGGAGCGGAGCACTCGTTGCTCGCCGGTATGGATTCTTTCAGCGGTGGCTCAAACCACAGAACCTTTGACTTTCCAGTTACCCCTGAGGTGAGTCGTTCCCAGAGGTCATCCCATGAAAATACCAAAAGCCCTTCGCATCCTTCTGGTTGCAGTTGCAATAATTTTGCCTGGCGCCGGTGTTTTTTGGCATTACACCTATGGCCCAACTACTTTTGATCCAGTTGCCTGGCGACAAGGCGAGTCGGCTAAGTTTCCATCAAATGCTCCCCGATTGCGGATGGCGGATGGGCTGGTTCAATCAAAAGTACTGGTCGGGAAACCAAAAGCCGAAGTCCTGGCAATGCTCGGTGCGCCTTCGCAGACAGACAAATTCAAAAACTATGACCTTGTCTACTGGCTTGGCACAGAGCGAGGGTTCATCACTATTGACAGCGAATGGATGGTCCTCACATGCACTGAGACTGGTATTGTGAAAGAAGCCCATATTGTCCGGGACTAACCCACTGATTTCTACTCCGAGTTTCTGATGATATATGCCTGTCATTCACTATCTCCAGGGTGATGCAACCTCTCCACAAGCCAAAGGAAATAAAATCATTGCTCACATTTGCAATGATATTGGCGGTTGGGGACGTGGATTTGTACTGGCGATTTCATGCCGGTGGCCAGCCCCTGAAGCAGCCTATCGAACCTGGCACCGTGAGCGAGCTACCAATGACTTTGGCCTGGGTGCCGTTCAACTGATTCAAGTTGAGCCATATCTATGGGTTGCCAATATGATTGGGCAGCACGGAATCAAGACCGGAAGCAAAGGACCGCCGATTCGGTACGAAGCCGTGGCCGAATGTCTTGGTAAACTGGCCGAACTGGCTGCACGGCACAAGGCTTCGGTTCATATGCCCCGCATCGGATGCGGGCTCGCCGGCGGCAAGTGGGAACACATCGAACCGCTCATCAAAGGCAAGCTTTCTGACCGTGAAATTGCCGTCTATGTGTATGACTTTGCCTGAACCATTCCCAGCTTTCGATGAATTGTCACTTCTTTGAAGGTGTGCCTGGATTTAGAAACTGAGGGATCAACTATGTGGCTGGAGATTGCAATTGTTGCCACAATTTTTGCCATTGGAAACATTCTGTTTGGGCACTTTGAAGTTGAAACACCAAAGTGGCGCCGCGTGCTTAAAGTCTTTATCATCCTTGGGGTTACCGGGCTGATTTCAGCCACTGCCGGACGTCCCTGGTCGTTTATCTTCATTGCCTTACTGCTCCCTGGACCGATTGTAATTCACGTCTGGTGGCTACCGCGCCATGGCATCAACGGATGGACGGGCGAACCAAAAGAAAAATACTATGCACTGCGTGGCTGGAAGCTTCCCAATAAAAACTAAACCCAGAAACCACCTAAAAACCAAGATATTTTTCACCACGAAATACACGAAAAACACGAAAAGAACCAAATACCTACCAAAGCAATTTCTGGCTGAAGGCAAACTCACAATGGAAGCTCTCTTTTTTGAAAATTCTTCCGATTTGCGACAATGGTTTGAAACCCATCACGCCACGGCTCAGTCAGTACCGCCCGCGTCAGTGGGTGGGCCTGATTTGATCCCAAACCCACCCGCTGACGCCTTGTCTTTAGCCATAACATGTTAAGTTACGGGTAATTGGTTAAAAACAAT
>CAZXCE010000574.1:0-5676 GCA_964639175.1 uncultured Clostridia bacterium | reverse complement strand
TTTGACTTCCGATAGAGTTTGTTTCAGTTGACCAGGTTATTTTGTGTCCATTCCTAAGTACCAGTCCCGATAAAAAAAGGGATGAAAAAAGATCTGCTGCCTTATATATAAAGAGCGCTTTTGTGGAGTGTTGATTTCTAAACCAGCAGAATCTTTTTCCTGAGGTGATGGAATTTGTTCTCTTGGGTCAAGCCTTGGTGCTCGTTTTTGGGGTGAGGAGAATCGGATTCGATTTGAACAAATGGCGCACTGACCGGGCTTCTCAAAAGGAACTGAACGAGGCTCTTGAACGTGCAACCAGTCTCCTGGTTGCACGCTTTGATTTGCCTGAAGCTCGGGCGCTTATTCATGATCGGTATTTCTATGAACGCGAGCAGTTCAAAGCCGCGATTCGTGAATTGGCCGCTCACCCTTTTGACCAGGATGCTGTCAAAACAGTTGAGCGAGTTCTGTCATCCGTGATGCCGGATCATCCAGGCGGTCAGCAGGCTGACGCCGTCCGATATTTTCTCCAGTGCCTGCTCGAAGAATTATGTTCAGTCAAGAAACTCCGTGAATTGCTTTCCCTGATGTATTAGCAAAAATCGCTGGAGCTTGAGGCGAAGCAAGCTGAAACCGGTCAGAAAATTTTGGATGTGCTTGATCATCGGTTGCCAGTTCCGCCGGATATTCAAAAAGCCCAGCGGCAGTACCTGGACTATGTTGTGAGATGGAATAGTAAACTTGAGGCACAGGGCATTATGCAGACCCATCGTTCAGTGACGCTCCCGCTTGATGAAGTTTTTGTCAGATTGACCTGTGACACAGAAAAGACCGATCTTGAGCCATTGAAACGAAGGCTGGAAAAATCAAAACTCGGAATTGTGGAGACGCCCGGACTTTCCGCGATGAGCTCCTCTGATAACGAGTTTTTAGAGGATTGGCTCTTAGCTGAACACCTGTCAGCAGTGGTACAACCCGAAGATGTGGACTTGCCACGTGTCATTACTTATCATCGTCAGGTTGTCATTTTGGGGGATCCCGGTTCGGGGAAGACCACACTCATGCGATTTCTGGCACTTCACTTTGCCCGTGAAGTTCGAGACCGTGGCCCACATGGAATTGTGACTGATAAAGATGGTCAAACGTATGGGTCGGCTCGCTTTCCAATACTGATTCGCATTTCGACGTATGCCGAGGAACTCCGGCTCAATCACAACACGTCATTCAGAGAGTTTCTCACTGTACCGTTTGGGGATACTGGAATTGAGCTGCCGGTTTTGAAACGTATTTTTGATCAAGTACTCCAGGATGGTGAGGCTCTGGTGCTGTTGGATGGCCTGGATGAGGTCACTGAGTTTCGTGATCGGATTTTGATTTCACAGCGCATCGCGAGTTTTGTGTCGGCTGTTTCACCCAGGAATCATTTTGTGGTAACCAGTCGAATCGCCGGCTATCAAGTTGCCAGATGAAGCGGGGCTTTCAGCCATTCACCTTGCGGAAATTTGACAAGCCCCAGATTGAAGCGTTTCTCAATCAATGGTGTCTGGCTGTCGAGCAATTTCACTATCCCGATTTGGAACAATCTGATATCTGTCGGCTGGCTCAACAGGAAATAGATGGAATCCTGCAGGCGGTGAATGAAAGTCGAGGCGTTTTAGAACTGGCATCCAATCCATTGATGTTGACCATCCTGGCGTTGATTCACCGAAATGGAAAACGGCTCCCAAGCCGTCGAATTGAACTCTATGACCTGGCCGTAAAACACTGTTGCGGGACTGGCAGCTTCAGCGAGGATTAAGAATCGAACACGTCGTAAAAGAAAAAGATGCACTCTTGTTTTTGGCACCGCTGGCATACTGGATGCACCAGGAACGACCAACCGGACTGATAAAAACAAGTGAAGTGAAAGCCAGATTGATGCCGTACCTGGCTCACTCGCGCCAGGTTTCGGTTGAAAATGAACAAATCGAAGAAGACATTGATGACTTTTTGCGTTGGGTCAGAGAACACACGGGGGTTTTTGTCGAGCGGACGACCGGCTGGTATGGATTTATGCACCTGACGTTTGAAGAGTATTTTGTGGCACGTGAGATTGCTCGTCGGGTGAAGGAATCAGCGGAGAAAATATACCCCTATCGGCATCATCCAAGATGGCATGAGCCTATTATGTTGGCTATTGAATTTATTCGTACTGATCGTCCAGATGATGCTTCTGAATTGGTCCAAACTGCGATTCTTGGAGAAGGAGAAGAAGCCGGCCAGAAAAGTTTTACGGCAAGCCTCTTTGAGGACGTACTCCACCGGGATTATTGCTGGCGGTTCAATGTCTTGGTGACTGCAATTCGACTGATGCTGCTTTTTGCAAGCAAATTGTAACCAAATTTACTGAAGTCTACCTTGAGAGTCAGAATCTCCAATTTGACAAGCGAGCTGAACTGGTACTGAAAAGGCTCAAGGGCAGCGATCTTGAAGTCGACTTGGTGGAGATAGCATTGAATCATCTTGATCATGAGAATGATCGAAAAAGAGCAAAAGCGATCACAATTCTGGGGGTGGTGGCATTTTCAACCCCTCAGTTTATAGATTAAATCCTTGACAAGCTGGCAGATCAAAGTGAAAACGTTCAAATTCGAGTCATTCAATATTTTGCCCGGTTTGGAGATCCATCTCCCGAAATACCCAGGAAAGTATTTACTTCCATCGATATTGGGCAAGGAACAGTTGCTCGTTTTGCCTCTCTTCTTTTCTGGAAAATGGAAAAACTATCTCCAACGATAGAGACTGTTCTCGACGTGTACCTGGAAAGAGGAGAGTTCATAGTTCAACTCAATATTGCGAGCCGATTAAGCGATCCTCACCCATTTGCAATGGAGGTGTCTCAGAAGTTGATCGAGCGGATGAAGAGTTTGAGTGGGATTGAAAAGGTCAGACAATGTTATTGATTGGTGTGATTGGATGTGCAACCAGGGAAGTTATCCAGGCACTGATTGAACAACTTGAGGATCAGGGTTCCTCTGTTTGCGAGTATGCAGTGATGGCTTTAAGTGAATTATCTGACAAGTCTCCAGGCGTTTTACCAATTTTGTTGAAATATCTGAACGATAATAATGAAAAGGTGAGATAGCAGGTCGTAAAGGGGCTTGGGAAAATAATAAATCTATCGCAAGAAACTGGTCTCAAATTGATTGAGAAGTGAAGCGACCAGAGCCGGTATGTGCAGATTGCTGCGGCAAGAAGCTTGAAGCAATTGAATATTGTCTCTCCTCATGGTGCTGAATCTTTTCTGGAACGCTTTAGGGGAGATATTCAAGAAGATGTAATTCATGCGCTTGAGCTTCTTTGGGGACTCGGGGTTTCGCCTCCACGAATTGAAGAAACACTCTTAAGGTATGTGAAAGATGAGCGAGATATCGTTCATAAAGAATCCCTTGAAACACTGTGTGGTTTGAATTCCAGATCAAAGGTCGTCCTTGGCAGAGTGATAGTTACGCTCGGAGATCAATGTGAAATTGTCCGCCAGAAAGCGATTCAGTTGGTCGGGAAATACCAGTTCGCGAGCTCTGAGATACTATGCCGACTAGAGACGCTCCTGGAGAATGAAACTGAAGAGATTCAGGCTGAAGTTCTCTACACCATTCAGAAACTCAAGGTCATCAATGAAGGACTGTTGAAAAAAAACTCACCGAAAAGATCACCGACGAAAGTGAACTGGTTGGTGCATTGGCTGCGTTTACCCTGGCACGCTGTATAAAGTCACAGCCGATTCAATCTGATGAAATTCAATCTGGGATCTTAAAGCACACGTTCTCGGCATTTCAGAGATGTAGCCGAGGATAGCGAATTAGAATGGAATCGGGGCTTGTTCAGCCTGGTTACGAGGTGTTGTGGGGATCACTATAGCAGATGTGCGAGGTTTTTGAGGTTTAGTTTTTGAGGGTTTGATGGTCGTGTATTGATCAAGAAAAGCCCGTTTTTAAGTCAGTTTGAACCTGAGGGGGCAAAGTCTGATAGACCTGTTAACGGATCGCAAAAGCCTATGTCGGCGCGCCGACATAGGCTTTTGCTTTGCGTGTAAATATTTGATTTTAAATAGTTTATGCTTGCTGGTTATTTTAAAATTTCTGTGTTGCTAGCTATGCTGCCGACAATGTCTGTCGACATTTTCACAAACAGAAGTTGGAAGCACGGTATTCACAGGAAAATCGCAGGCAGTCTCAGGCCATCCTCGATAGACATAATTTGGGTTTTCAGTCTGATAAACTATTTAAGCGGGAAGAGGGATCTTTTCCTCGGGTGGTCGCCCAATTGTATCAGTGAGGTTCAACCTGATCAGGAGGCAGGGAAAGTGCGTGGTGCTTTGAAGGCTCACTCGACCAGAATCAGGCAAATTCAAATCCCAGATTCTGGGTTCAAGCTTTTTTCGGAGGTTGCCTGAGGTGTATCTGAAAGGCTCAAACCTTCGGGATCTCGAATGAATGTTGGCCCTCTTCAGAATGGATCGTTGAAACCTTCATCTGCCCACCAGTGTTGTGGTTATAAAAAGGCACTGTCAGTAGCTCCCCCAAAGACGAAAGCGTTCAAACCTGAACACCCTGAAGCAAACGGGAGGCTTTAGCGGTAGAGGCGTTTCATTGACTCTTTTAAGAGAAAAGAGAACTCACGTCGTGACTCTTCTTTGAGGCATTGGGTGACTGCTTTTTCAGCCGCTGCGGTTTGCCACCCGAGATTGACCAGGGCTGACACCAGGTCTGATTTGAGGAGTGTTTCCTGATGTTGACCGGGGGTTGATTCCGGGGTTGAAGCTGGTGCTGAGTTTCCACCTGTCTCTGGTACGGAGAATGCGGTGAGTTTATCGCGAAGTTCAACGACCAACCGCTCGGCTGTTTTTTTGCCAATCCCAGGAATGCCAGAAAGACGGCGGATATCTCCATTTTTCAAAGCTGAAATAAGCTCATCAATGGTGAGTCCTGAGAGGATCGTGAGGGCTAATTTGGGACCGACACCAGAGACAGATATGAGTCTGATAAAAATCTCTTTTTCGAGTTTTGTGCTAAACCCATACAGGATCAATGCATCTTCGCGGACGATCATTTGAATGTGAAGAGAGAGCGTTGATCCATTTTCACCAGCTTGATAGAAGGTAGAGAGGGGGATAAATACGTCGTATCCAATGCCTCTGACGTCAACAATAAAATTCGATGGATTTTTTTCAAGTAATTTACCGGTCAGGAACGCAATCATAAGAAAATAAATTGAAGTAAAAAGAAGGTAGGTGATAGGTTGACTACACCCTACTTGAAACCGGCAATGAGGATCAAGCAAAATCCAGGCTGTCAGCGGAAGAAGCGGTCACTGATTTATTCAATGTGATTACACATATTAAGATGTCAAAAATATATCTGTAAGCATAATTTGTAATTTGTTAATTTTACGTAATTTATTGGTATTTATTTTGTAGGCAAGTGGAAATACATTTATGTAATCTTTAGAATTAGTTGTAAATACTTTGTTAGAAATGACAGTAAATTCGGCTGACTGGACATCCCGAGTTGAAATTCCCTGTTGTTTGGGGAAAGATGACGAAGACTTCAAAGATCAATCTCAACCTGATTCTACTCCCAAGAAAAATGAAGCTCATGAAACGCATTTTAATCGTCGATGACGACATCGAATTTCGACAGGTTTTAGAGCAAC
>CAZXCE010000573.1:0-5690 GCA_964639175.1 uncultured Clostridia bacterium | reverse complement strand
CCCTTTCAGCCTTTAAAAACCATTGCCGGGTCAATCCGGGTGACTTTTTTAATGGAAACAATCGAAGCCCCAATGCACATCATCAGCGTGAGGACAAACAGACCGACGCCCACTTGCCAGGGCATAAAAATCGCCGTGACTCCGCTTTGGCTAACCTGGACGACGAGCAAACTGACTGAAATTCCAAGCACATATCCAATGACGGCACTGATGACAGCCTGTTCAATAATGACTCGATAGATATAGCTGTTGTCGGCGCCCATGGCCTTGAGGGTGCCGTATTCTTTGAGGTGGTCAACGGTTGAGGCATAAATCGTCTGGGCCACCACCACCACGCCGACAATCAACCCCAAAATGGCCGCTACAATCACGGTGACCCCAGCACCGGTGCTAAACAGCCAGTAATCACGGGTCATTTGGCCAAATTCGGCAGCCGTTGAAATATCCACGTCTTTGATCCGCACACCGAGTTCGCGCCGAACCTGCTCGACGTCATAGCCGGGCGCGACTTTGACCAGAATGTACTGGGTCTGGTCTTCGCGAAAATTGGCGTAATTGAGGGCGTTTTTAAATGACGTAAAAATGGCCGGCGAGGTGGTAAAGGTTCGAATCCCTCGGGTAAACCCCACCACTTTGGCCCGACGGTTATTGATTTCAACCACCTGGCCGAGATGAGTTACTCCGAGTTTGTCTTGATAGAGTTCGTCAATGATGATGGTGTCATCCGCTTTCAGGTCTTCGATTTGGCCAGCCGTGAGATTCCATGGGCCGCCGAGTGGACGATCCGGGTTGAACCCAAGCACCATGCCGCCTTCATTTGAGCCATCCGGGCGTTTCCAATCAATAAATTGCAGAATGAATTTCTCGGCCCACTGAACACCTGGAACGGCACGTGCCTGATAGAGCTTACGTTCGCTAAACACAACCCCGACTTCGATATACGGAACATCCTTGGATCGAATCCAAAGGTCAGCTCCCGAATGATGGATGATGTCTGAGGTGGCCCGGCTAAACCCAACCAGCAGCCCAACTTGAATCGCCACCAGAATAACGGCAAACACCACACCCGTCAGGGTCACGCCAAACCGAACTTTATCGTGGATTAAGTTGCGCCAGGAGAGCCGTCTCATTCGGAAGTACCTCGTTCGTTTAACGCAAAAAAGATGCTTAACAGTGTTAAGCAAGAAGGCAAAAAAATCAGGCTTTTAAGCCGTTGACCAGAGTATCAATCAAATGGTTGATGAGTTGTTCGCGATCCACCCAGGGGAAATCCTGATGGTCAATCAACAGCACCACCAGCCCGTGGAGTGCGGCCCAGATGGTTTGACTGGCGGTGGCAACATCAACCGGGCGGAAAGCCTTCTGGTCAATGCACGCCTGGACAATTCCGACCAGATAGCTGAAAGCTTCGTGCCCAAGGGACTGTTCAAACGGGAAGCGTTTCTCAAAATCACAATTGTGGTTCATCCCGCTGAAAACCACTTTGTAGTGATTTGGGTGTGACAGACCAAAGTCAATGTAGATCCGCAGGCCACGTTTCAGCGCCGAAACCGGATCCGGTTCCAATTCACCCAGCTTGCTGTAGGACTGAATCAGTTCGCCAAACATTTCCTGACAAATGCCATAGAGCAGTTCGGCTTTATCCTGAAAATAGAGGTAGATTGTGGTTGGGGTGTATTCGATCTTTTCGGCAATCTTGCGCATGGAGACATTGTCATAGCCTTCAGCGGCAAATAGTTCGCGGGCGGCGTCAAGGATTTCCTGGCGCAGAGATTCTTTTTCACGTTGCCGACGTTCTTTCACACCCATATCGAACTCAACTTCCTCGTATCATTTCGAAAAACAAAGAAAATTTACTTAACAGCGTTAAGTATACTTTTTTTGACCTGTGTGTCAACTCCAAAATGAGCGAAGGAGTGAAAATACAGAGTCCAGGGTTGACAGATCAGAATTGGGAATCAAAGCTGAAACACTTCGCTACTTCGCTCTGAAATGTAACATCCCGTTTACGTGGGCACCGTACCACACCAAACGCCTCCGAAAGCGTTCCCTTGAACCGGCAACAACCTTTACCAACCAAGGAGGTTTTTATGTCAAAAGTTGCTGCCAGACCGACACCACAAACCACAACCTGCCCACGTTGCGGTTCACTTCAACCCCTTTCTCAACCCTGTCCACACTGTCAGACATCACCCAAATTAGCTCCTCAACCTGTTCAATCGAAATTGATGGCCAATGCCCTGATCATTCTGGCCGGAGTTCTGTTTCTCTGTGTCACGGCACTGCTGATTTCCAAACCTGGCATCCAGTTTCTCGGATTCTACCTGGCAGCAGGAATTGGCGTCTGTGTGGGAAATGTCTGGGTACGCCACCGTCGGGAAAGCGGCCAAACCCCAAAACTGGATTTTCAAGACCCATATTTAATTGCTTATCTGCGTGGTGGGGCGCCAGAAGCCCTGCGCATCGCCACGGTTGAGCTTTTAAACCGAAAACTCCTGGTTGAGAAAGTGACGGTTGATTCAGGTATTTACACCCTGATCCAGGCCAATCCTGCCGCCAAGACCCAACCTCAAGCTCAGCTCGAAGCCTCTCTCCTGGTCTGGTTCCAGGAATCCAACGGCCCAACTTCGATTTTTGGAAACACTCAACTCACCAGAGCCTGCCTCTATTTAAATGACTGGCTTGAACAGCTTGGGTTACTGCCCAATCAATTGGTGCGCCGGGCACGCCGGATTCAATTTGGAGTGGCGTTTTCAGTCCTGATTGGTTTGGCCGGTCTCAAGATCGCATATGCCCTGGCCACGGGTCACACCAATATTTGGTTTCTGGTGCTGCTCGCCATTGGATTCTCGATGGTGCTGGTCAAAACTTCCTTTCCAAGAAGAACTGGTTTAGGTGACCAGGTGCTGAAAGACCTGAAAAAACTGTATCAATCTGCCCGCAATTCTGGCAGAAACCAGCCCGGGAATAAGAATGAGGTCATGCTGGCGTCCGTTTTTGGGTTGGCAGCCCTCCCGCCAGCCAGTCTGGTTCTGGCTCAAAAGTTCTACCCTCAGGCGGCCAATCCAACCAGTACCGCTTCGAGTTGCGGGAGCAGTATCTCAAGTTGTGGGTCTTCGAGCAGTAGCTGTGGCGGCGGCAGTAGTTGTGGTGGTGGTAGTAGTTGCGGTGGCGGCAGTAGCTGCGGCGGTGGATGTGGTGGGTGCGGTGGTGGATAGAACAAAGGACCTGGGGCTAAGGGCTGGGGGCTGAAGAAAACGAACTGAGCACCTTCCCTTAATCCCTCACCCCAATCACTCACCCCAATCACTCTTTATTTCAGATTAGAAAACAGCCAAGTAATTGAATCAACTCAATTTATTGAACTACCGACTACTGACTACTGACTACAAACTGGTATGAAATCACATCGTGTTGGCCTTGGCTGGAGACCCGAATTAGCTCCTGAAATACTTGGAAACCTCGACCAGATTGATGTGATCGAGGTCATTGCCGATGATTATTTTTCGGCGCCAAAGGCTGATATTCGAGCCCTCCGAACACTGGCGGCGCAGGTGCCGGTTGTCCTGCACGGGGTTTCACTTGGCATGGCCTCGATTGCACCGGTTGAAACCAGACGACTTGACCAGATGGCCCGACTGGTCAATGAACTTGAGCCTGAATTCTGGTCCGAACATCTGGCGTTTGTCCGGGCCGGAGGCGTCGAAATTGGTCATCTGGCGGCGCCTCCACGAACCGGAGCCAATATTGAAGGTACGCTGGCCAACCTGGAACAGGCTCGCCGGGTCGTTGGCACCGCCCCACTGGTTGAAAACATCGCCACTCTGATTGATCCTCCTGGCAGCCAGATGACTGAAGTCGAATGGCTCAATGGTATTCTTTCCCAAACCCAAAACGGGATGCTCCTGGATTTGCACAACCTGTATGCCAATGCCGTCAACTTTGACTTTGATCCGGTTGAAGCGCTGCACCAGCTTCCGCTTGAACGAGTTCACAGCATTCATCTGGCTGGAGGGCGCTGGATTTCAGCGAATAAAACCAGCGGGCGAAGACTCCTGGACGATCATCTTCATGATGTTCCAAATGTGGTTTATGATCTGCTTTCCGAAGTTGCCAAACAAACCCGTCATTCGCTGACAGTCACGCTTGAACGCGATGGTGCGTTTCCACCATTTCCAGTTTTGTTGGATCAGCTTCAACAAGCCCGAAAGGCCCTCCATTTGGGCCGCAACGCAAAAACGCAAATCTAAAAGAAACATGGTGCTTCGTACCTGGTGATTGGTTCTTAGTTCTTGGTGCTTGGTTCTTAGTTCTTGGAAGGCATTGATTCCTAAGTACCAAGCACCAAGCACCAGTCACCAAAAACCAAGCACTTTCTTCATTCTTCATTCCCAATTCTTCATTCCGCTATGTCCAGTGAACGCTTTGAAGCTTTTGTTGCTCGACTGTATGCCGATGCCCACTATTGCGAGTTATTTCTGTCTCATCCGCAACAGGTAGCCCGACAGGCAGGGTTATCTGAAACAGAGATCACAGCACTTGACCAGATTGATTTGGTGGGCCTGGATATTGCCTGTCAGAGTTTTGCCCGAAAGCGAGATCAAAAAGCCAGACATCAGGCAAAGCGATCATTCTGGAAAGAGTGGCTTTTGAGTTTTCTGAGTTTTCGATAACATAAACTGCATTATCAGACGAAAATAGTTTCTGGTGAAATTCTTTTTATAAAACTCAACACATCACCAATATTGAAAAAACCGGCTATTTGATCGAAACTATTCCGGATCAATTAATTTGATCTGGGGACTTCCCTTCAATCACCAGTCAGAAACACAACCCAAAATTGCATAAGGTTCTTTCAGGTATCCACGCCTGAGAATTTGAGCTGCCTTGGTTTACGGTATCCACCAACTGGGAAACTGTTATGAAACAGAATGTATTTTATATAAAATTTACCATTTTATTAACGCTCATACTGAGTTTTTATTCTTTTCATTTGCCTACTTTATCAACCTCAGCTCAGATTGATCAAAATAATGTTTCTTTACCTAAAGAAATTAGGACCATCCTCCAGTCAGACTATCCACCAGACTACCCACAGATAGCATTTCACTGTGTTGAAAGTCCCTCGTTGAGTGAACATTATATCCTGTTTCAAAAAGTAACTGGTCATTCTGATAAAGACTTAGAGTTGGATTTAAAATTCTATGAAGTTACTCCAGCAACATTTGAAATCAAGGATAATGAAATAATCAGTGAGACTGTTTTCCTTGGCGGAGCTCCAAACTGGACGTTTGCCTGTAATAAAAAGACGAAAGAACTCTACTTACTGGCCGGGTTTAATGATCCGATTATAGGGTTTAATCAGATAATGAAAAAACATAATTTGGATGTATCAAATGAAGCGATATGCCTTGATTTATTTGATACATATTTACTCTTTGCTTGTGGTCGAGCCTTCAGGGAATCAGTTATTCTTGATGACTTGCACCTCCAAAGCCTTGCACTTCAGGATTTTTGCTTGACCTATTCCAGAAGTCAGAAAAGAAAGAAATTCGATTCCTGGTGGAGAAAAATCCCAGGCTCTCTTATACAAAATTTACAATCACTCAAACCAACCTTTAAAGATGGAAATTATGAAATTCGATTTTTTAGATACCAACATAAGAAAGTTCTTGAAGAATCAATCACGA
>CAZXCE010000572.1:0-5699 GCA_964639175.1 uncultured Clostridia bacterium | reverse complement strand
TCAGTAGTCAGTAGTCAGTAGTCAGTAGTCAGTAGTCAGTAGTCAAGTGTTGGGGATTGAGGACTCGTGTCAAGTCTATATGGTTCTATTTGATCCATTTATGAACAATTCTTTTCAAGAATTCCACGGATTCAACGATCCGGGTTTTATCTACTGACTACTGACTTATCAACTACTGACTACTGACTTATCAACTACTGACTAATTTTCCGAGGCTTTGGCACGAATTGCGCTGTTTGGTTCGGTGTCGAGGTCGAGAACCTGCAGATTTTCATCATTCTGCAGCATAAAGACATCGGCTGAGAGCGGGTCACTGTTGATTTCCGGCTCGCGGAAGGTAATGCGAACCGCATACCCATCGTGCGGGCGTGAAATTTTAACGGTCTGTGGCAACAGTTGTGGCCGGCCAGATTTGTCAGTGTAGCCTTCATATTCCGACTGAGTGCTTAACGTGCCGTCTTCCTCATAAATCTGTAGCCGGACCAGCGGGGTGCCTTTGCGTGTTCGATCAAACCAGTAACTATAGATTGGGACCCATTGGCCGTCAGCCGAACGATGTGACACATACAGAACATAGTAGGTGCGCATCACACGTTTTGCCGGGACTTCAAGTGACATTTGACCATCGCGTGAGATGACTTCAGCTTCGTCCTGACGTGATTCAACGACAAAAAAGCTGGTGTCCGGCGAAGCTTCCGGGAGCGCCGGCACCAGCATCGGTAAAGCCAGGTGCTGCGGTCTCAATTTTGAGAACGTGCTGATGTCCTTGGTATTGGTGGATGAATTTAACTGATTGACTTGCTGGGTGTATTTGCGGAGGTTGGTGCCGCGGATAAAACTTCGTTTATCCGTCGGGTAAAACACGGCCACCGTAAACTGCTCTCCATCAGACCCCATGTCGGCAATTTTTCCAACCAGGGTGGCATCAACGGCCAGTCGAATTCGTTGTGGCCGCTGTAAGACCAGTTTTCCATCCGCCGTCGGATAGATTTTCCCTTTTCCCTGATCGGATTCTTTATAGTCAGCAAACTGAAGTCCAACTGAAGATTTTAATTGCGTGATTTGCTGAAGCGTGGCGATGCGGGAGACCAGTTCGGGAGTGGGAACCGCAGGTTGAACCGGGAGTTCACGGGGGAGGGCAACGCGGGAAGTAATACAGCCGGAGGATACCAACCCAATTGAAAAGATCGTGGTAACAACAACCAGTCGCAGCCATGTGGGACTTAAAAGCTGCCGTCTCTGTGCCTCGAAAGTCATTCTGATATTAACCTGTCCTGCTTAATCTTTAATGATGATGCTTCGTTATGGGTATAAGGTAGATTTGGACGATCCAAGAGCAAAGCAGCGAGCCTACCAACGGATGTTCAAATTGTCAATTCAGTTAAAACCTCGCCAGCAGGCTGACAGGTGTCAACTCGGCAGGGAGACCCACCACTGAGGGCATCATTCTGAATCCGAAATCCAGGCTTTCATTTCCAAGGCGTGGCCTGTTGATTGAAAAAATGTGATTTTCGTTGTTTGGGTCATTGAAAAAATCTGGGTTAAATTCGCTTAAAGCCGCGCTCAATATCCTGCATATCAAATCGAAGCAGGACTGGCCGACCATGCGGACAATTGGTCGGGTTCTCTGTGCGCATCAACTCGTCAATCAACCACGTCATTTTCTCAAGGTTCAATACCTTATTCACCTTGATGGCGGCACGACAGGCCAGACCGGCGGCAATTTCACGCTGAAAATGTTCGAGCGCAACCGAGCGTTGTTCTTCTTCGACCACATCCAGCAATTCAATCAGCAGCGTCCGGGCTTCTTCGGGCTCCAGTTCAGCCGGGAGCGCCCGTAGCGCGATGGTTCGTCCTGAAAGCTGCATGACATCAAACCCACATTGATCCAGATCAGCCATGGTGTGTTCAAAGGCTGCAGCCTGAGCTGGTGTCAAATCCAGCGTGTGCGGAATGAGCAGTTTTTGCGAAACCACTTCGCGGCTCATCAAACGGCGCAGATGTTGCTCAAATAAAACGCGTTCGTGGGCCACGTGCTGATCAATGAGCAACAAACCGCGGGCATCAGTCGCAATAATGTAGCTCTCGTGCAACTGGCCCAGAATCCGAAAATCCTGGCGGGGTAATTCCAGCGGGCTGGCGGCGACATAACTTTCAGGCGTTCGAGTCCGGCGCTGGGCACATAGTGACCGTCCAGATCGGGAACCCTGGCGGGCCAGTTGGGGAAACAGTTCCAGTTCGGGGCGGACTGGTGTGACCGGTTCACCCTTTGGCGAAGTCAGAAAAAACGGCGGTGGCTGGATCGGACGTGATTCCACCTGAGCTGACTCAGAAGCTGGTTCTGTGTGTTCAAGTCGTTCCAGTTCTTCATGCCGGGCAGCCAGTTCAGCTTTAAAATTCCGGTCAAGCACCGGTTGTGCGATGGCTGGTCGAGGTAATTCAAGCCGTCGCTCAGGCAGGCTTCCCACTTCAACTGGCTCAGCCGGTGGCGAAAGAAACGGCGGTTCCATCAGTTCCTCAGCAGATAGCGGTACCGCCGAAGCCGCCGTCTCGGTCTCGCGCAGGTCGCTCAGCCCCGGAAAATGAGCAAATGGCTTTTCAACCCCAAGGGCCAGTTTGAGGCCATCACGGACGGTCTCAAGCACGGCCTGGGCCCGGCGAAAACGAACCTCGGTCTTTTGCGGATGGACATTGACATCCACATCCTCGGGTGAAACCTCGACAAACAACAACACTGATGGATAAAACCCAGGTGGGATGATATTGCGATAGGCATCGGAAACCGCGCGCCCCAAAACCCGATCTTTTACATACCGCCCGTTGACAAAGAGATATTGCCCATCACGGGAAGCCCGTTGCTGCTGAGGCCGTGAGATAAAGCCACCGACGGTGATCTCATTTTGAGAAAATTCAACCTTGACCAGTTCTTCGAGCAGGGCTTCACCAAACAACTGATATGCCCGGTCACGCAAACTGGCCGTTGGGGTTACCTGGATAATTTCACGACCGTTATTTCTCAAAACAAAGGCTTTTTCAGGATTAGCCAGTGCATAATGGGTCACCAGATTGGTGACATGAAAACTCTCAGTGGTTTCTGTTTTGAGAAACTTGCGACGGGCCGGAACATTAAAAAACAGATCCCGGACTGAAATCTCAGTGCCGCCCGGCCAGGATGCATCGCGAACATGACGAATCCGCCCACCTTCAATCACCAGTTCAGTCCCGGCCACATCATCTCGCAATTTTGAAAAAAGCGTGATGCGCGACACTGAGGCAATCGAGGCCAGGGCTTCGCCTCGAAACCCAAACGTATCAATGGCATTGAGGTCTTCAACGGTGCGGATCTTGCTTGTCGCATGGCGTTCAAAGGCCAGGAGCGTGTCATCACGGGTCATGCCTTCACCGTCATCGCGGATGCGAATCAGATTCTTGCCGCCCTGTTCGATTTCCACTTCGACCCGCGTGGCACCGGCATCCAGTGCATTTTCGAGTAATTCTTTCGCTACCGAAGCCGGGCGTTCGACAACCTCACCCGCAGCAATCTGGTTCGCAACGATATCTGGCAATAATTGAATTTTGGACATAGCTTCCCAGAAAAAAATGACCAAAAAAATGTGGTCGCTGGACAAAATAAACTGTTCACTGTAATTGGAATTGAAACCTGCTCATCCTAGCTGAATAGAATCAGGTTTGCGTTTCTGATTTCCCTTTGTATAATCTGCAATCTTGTCACATTCGACAAACTCATCCCTGTAAATCGTCATCGCAGTGCTCAGAACAGAAAGTAGCATATTCCTTTCTCCAGGCATCGTTTTGATCGCTCCTTATCAGGGTTTAGAATTCCGCAACACATCGAGGATCTACATAATGAAGAAGGTTTTGTTCTGGCTCTTTGCCATTGTTATTCTTCTCCCCGGCTCGGCTCTGGCCCAACAGCCGCCGATTTCCAAAGCCACAACCAACCCTGGCACCACCCCAGCCAAACCATCCACCCCGGCTGTCATTCCCACCGGGCGCGTGGCGGTTATTGATACCACACAGTTCCCCAAGGGAATTCTCGAGTACAAAAAAGAACTCGACAAACTTGAAGCTGAGTTTCAGCCCCGGACCAAAGAGTTGGAAACGCTCAAGACCCGCCTTGATGCCCTTCAGAAGGAGCTTGAAAATGCGTCCATGATGAAGCCTGAGGTTCAGCAGCAAAAAGTGGCTGAGTATGAGTCAATCAAAAAAGAAGCCCAGCGCAAATTTGAAGACTACCAGGCGGATGTCAGCAAACGCTCTGGCGCCGTTTTGGCGCCGTTGAACGAGAAAATTTCCCGCTTTTTACAGGGCTATGCCACCTCACGCAATATCGTCGTGGTTTTTGATATGTCCCAAAACGACACCACCCGGCTCTTTTTGGCGATCAATCCAGATTCAAACGTCACTGACGATTTCGTGAAAGAGTACAACAAATCCAACCCGGTCGCGGCTGCGCCTCCATCACCAGCCCCCAACAAGTAACGTCAGGGCAACAGCCAGCAGCCACTCCTGCATGAGCCTTACATTCAAACAACTTGCGGAATTTCTGGAAGTTGAATGGACTGGCACCCCGGAACTTATTCTGGAGCGTGTCAGTCCATTTGAATCTGCCCAGCCGGGGAGCCTCTGTCTCGCTCTCGGAAAACACCGCGAACATCTGGCTGAGTCTCAAGGGTCTGCATTTATTGTTGATGCCAGATCGGTCACTGACGCTGATCGAGAGCGGTTTTCGCTGCTTCTTTCGCATTCCCCCAAAGTCACCTTCGCTCAGGCCATCGCCAAACTCCACGCCAAACCCGCTGAACCATCTGTGGTTGCACCCGATTTTATTGCGGGTGAAAACACGGTTGTGGGTACTGGAGTCGTCATTTATCCACGCGTCACAGTTGGGCGACAGAGCTCAATCGGGGATCGAACCGTGATTCATCCTGGCGTCGTGCTTGGCGATCACGTGACTATTGGAAACGACTGCGTTCTGTTTCCCAACGTCACAATTTATGAACGGGTGACAATTGGTGATCGGGCCATTATCCACGCCGGAACCGTGATTGGATCAGATGGATTTGGGTTTGCTCAGGACAAATTGGGCCGACATATCAAAATCCCCCAAATTGGTGACGTGGTTATTGAAGATGATGTTGAACTCGGGGCCAACTGTACCATTGATCGAGCCACACTTGGGACCACTCGCATCCGGCGCGGCACCAAATTTGACAACATGGTCCATATTGCCCATAACTGCGATATTGGCGAGGACACCGTGATTGCGGCTCAGGCCGGAATTTCTGGGAGCGTTCGCGTTGGAAACCACGTCATGATTGCCGGTCAGGTTGGTACCAACCCACACGTTGAAATTGGTGATGGCGCCATTATCGCCGGGAAATCAGGGGTCTCAAAATCAGTGGGACCTGGCGAACAAGCCTCCGGAATGCCCATTCTGTCGTTGAAGCAATGGAAGTTGATGCATATCTTTGCGGCACAACTCCCAGACCGGCTACCAAAACTCGAAAAACGGCTCAAGCTGGTTGAGCAAACCCTTGAGCGAATGAAGAATGAAGAATGAAGAAAGTGATTAGTGGTTAGTGGTTAGTACCTGGTGCTTAGTCCCTCGTGCTTAGTACTTTGGAACCAATACCTTCGAAGCACCAAAAAACACTTATCTTCTTCATTCTTCATTA
>CAZXCE010000571.1:0-5701 GCA_964639175.1 uncultured Clostridia bacterium | reverse complement strand
CTGCGGGAATGCAAAGCCGGCAAAGACCGCATTTTACAGCCGGAAACGGTCATCCCACTTGATCCCCAGGTGATCATTGGGTCCTGGTGCGGGCGGTCACTCAAGAAAAACTGGATTCGAAATCGCACCGGCTGGGAATCCATCAGTGCCGTGCGTGAAAAGCATATCTATGAAGTGAAATCAGCTTATATTCTGCAACCGGGCCCGGCGGCATTGACCGAAGGGCTACGCCAGCTTCACCTGATTCTGGCTCATTCCGTTGGAATCAATGTCCCGAGTGAACTCCTCCCGCAAGAATCAGTTGATAAAGATCTTATACCAGTTTGTAGTCAGTAGTCAGTAGTTCACTCACTCTACTTGATTGAATTACTTGACTGTTTCCTCATACGAGAGGTTCATAGCAAATTGGTAGAATACCATTTTGGAGTAAATTGCTTGTGTCAGCAAATGGTTAAGTAATTCAAAGAACTAGGATTAGTAAACTACTGACTACTGACTGCTGACTACTGACTACAAACTGGTATAACAAAAAAATGGTGGGCAAGTGACAGGAGTCTTGCCCACCGGAATTGCTCGCACAGGAAGAGGAATACGCGTACGACACTGAGGAGGAATTACTTACCGCTTGTCCTTTGTGGCGCCATCTTTAATCTGTTTCTTGTGATGGTGTTTGTGGTGCTTTTTCGCAGTTCCAGCTTTTCCGCCGGTTGTCACTTTGGAAGGGGCTGCTTTTGTTTGATTTGGGGTTGCAGCCAGTGTTGCACCACCCATACCCAAAACTGATGCCAAAACAAGTCCAAGGACCACTTTACTTTTCATAGTCAAAAAACTCCTTGCTCAACCAGATTCAAAACCGAAAAATATCAATACCTGGAAAGGCTTGTGACTGATCAACAACCAGGCTCAATCAAGTCCTACCTTTGATTTCAGCCTTCAATTCTGATGAGTGCAAGCCTGGGACCACAACCCACATGGCCTAGCGCAAAGAAAGAGCGGAATTCCGACTTCGGATCAGGAAACGAAAGTAAACCATTGAATTTAAATAAGATATTAAATTCTTTTTTTTCTCGGAGATAGACATACAGCTCAATTTTCATGAAATTCGGCTGAGTATTCGCGTAATTTGGGTGGTTTGGGCGTGTCACTTCTGCCTGTTAGACCAAATTGCCACAGTCAATGGGTCCTGACAGACACCGCCTTGCTTCAGGATGATGACGCTGGAAAAGCAGTTTCAAAAAAATAAAATTTTTTCCAGAAAAATCTTCAGGCATCTGTAATCGGCCTTTTTCCAGCTTCATAGAACAAGCATCTCTCCTAAAGTACAGCGCAGAGTGAATTGGTCGTTGATGGAGTTGAGTGCGCACAGGTTGTCAGGCGTCAGTTGGCCGGAACTGAATCCAGAACAGGTCAACTGACAACTGGCACCTTTTTTGACTCGATTTGATTCAGCGACAACCACTGTGCCACCTGTACCGACCAATCCACACTTGAAAGGAGCCACCAGGCTATGACGCACCGAATTTTAGCAATTGTCGGAATAGCCGTTTTAACGGCGGTTTTTGGACAGGGATGTGCCACCAAGAAATTTGTCCGTAAGACAATTGATGAACGAGTGACCCCGCTCGAAGGCCGGACGGCTGAACTTGAAGAATCTGTCCGTCGCACAACCACTGAAATTGCCGAACTCGATAAACGACTGACTGACCGAATTACAACGGTTGATATAAAAGTCGAAAAAACAACCCAAATCGCCAATCAGGCCGATCAGAAGGCCAGCCAGGCCATTACCAAATCAAACGAGGTTGCTGCAGATTTAAACCAGGTCAGAGAGAACCTGGATGATTTTCAACTCCTTAGAACCGCATCCGTCTATTTTAAAACCAATCAATATAATCTTTCACCTGAATCAAAAGCCGAACTGGATGCCATTGCATCCTTAGCCAAACAAAAGAAAGGCGTTCGGATTGAAATCGCTGGGTTTGCTGACAAACGCGGATCCATCAACCATAACAACCAGCTCACTAACCGACGGGCTGACGAAGTCAAACGCTATTTGTTTAATGTTCACAGCATTGAGCTGTGGCGGATCCAGCAGGTCGGGGCTGGGAAAATTGACGAAGGTGACTATACCCGTGAAGCCCTGCAACAAAACCGCCGGGTTGATGTGCGGGTGATTGAAAACATGGTCGTCTCAAAGGCACTCAACGGCCAGGAGACCGCCAGCAAGTAGCCAGTTGGCTTGTGTTGTGGCAAGCCAAACTCTGTTGGTTTTGAATGTTCCTCTGTTTCTCCTCTATTGATTGGATCCTCAATCCATTCAAATGTGTACATCTTGCGGGATGCAAGGGGCAGTGAAAAAACAGCGACCGGAAAGCAATGACCGGGATGTTGTTTTGACACTGCCCGTTTTTTTTTGGAAACAGCCGGTTCCGGGTTCTTCGAAGGGATGAGGGATGAAAAAATCCCCATGCCATTTTGTCACCCTGTCCTTGTATCCTGGTTTTCGCCGCGTAGCGGTGGTTGAATTGAGGCAGGTCATTTACGGCCTGTACATAAAGATCAAAATTCGAAAAACCTAAACCTTGACAAGGTGACCAACTGACAAGGTGACAGGGTGATTTTTTTCATCCTTGATCCCTCATCCCTCATCCCTTCCGAAAACCCGGAACCCAGATTGCCCTTGATTCCTCCCCCACCAACCCTCTACCCTTTTGCTTCCAGTAACCCCAATCAAATCTCAATCGGAAGCAATCTTGATGGCGTCCACGTCGCGAACTTCGGAAACCAGGCGAATGATTGGCCGAACAGTTGGTGATGCCTACATCATCAGCGAGTGGCTCGGGAGCGGTGCGTTTGGAAACGTCTATAAAGTCAAATGCGGGAACACAATCTTTGCCCTCAAGATTGCCGACCAACGAGCCAACCAAAAGCTGGTTTTTAAGGAAGCCAACCATGCCGCAACCGTAGGAATTGACCGGCGTGGGATGTCACGACGTCATTTGTGCCAGATTGAACGGGTCTTAAAAATTAAGGAAAGTGAAATCAGCGACAACGGCATCACCGACACGTTTCGAGTCGGGCTGGTTTTTGAGTTTGTCGGCGGGGGGACGCTCCGCGAACAAATTCTGACCCCCAAACCAATCGACACCGCGCTCAGGTTATGGCTTCAGATTCTGGAGGGACTCGATCAAATTCACTCCGAAGGGGTGATACATCTTGATTTAAAGCCGGAAAATGTTCTGTTGACCAGTCGGGATGCCCAGTCAGCCGAAGTCAAAATTACGGACTATGGCCTTGCCGAACTGGTTGGAATTATCCGTCAGTCAGGGGGCACGCCAGCTTATATGTCACCGGAATCACTGTCCCAAACCCAGCCGTCAATTCTCTCTGATTTGTGGGCGGTGGCGGTAATTGGGTATGAATTGCTCACCGGGACCGTCCCGTTTTCGGTCCGATCTGCCAAATTGACGGTTTCAGAACTGGAATCTGCTTTTTTTAAAGCTGAAGTCTGGCTTCCCGAAGAATTGAGTCCCTTCCGCGCTTTTTTTGATCGGGCCTTTCACCGCTCTGTCTATGATCGGTTCCAATCAGCCACCGACATGGTCAACCAGATTGAACTCATCCGGTCAGAATTTGCTGGTCCAGCGCTCCAGGTACCGGTCATGCCGGATCGCGGATCATTTCCAGGCCGAATTTTATCATCCGCGCTGTTTTCCCGATTGCGGCGACAACCGCACGGCCATCCGATCTCAACGGCGGCTTCGACCTGGAAGATGTTTGACCAGACTTCGCGATCAAAAATGCTGGCCACAGTGGCTCTCACCGGCGCCTTGCTGGCTGGTGGGGGCTGGATCGGATGGAAAATTCTTGCCCCCAGATGGGTGGGCATTCCGTCTCCAACCACGCTCCCGTCTGCTCCAGCGGCGCCGCCGGGAATGATCTATCTTCACCCAGGCAATGGAAAACAGGCATTTTTTCTGGATCGCTTTGAAGTCACCAATGGCGATTATGACTCGTTTCTGGGAAGTGACGCCGCCAGACGCCAGGATGGCTATGAAGACCGCCGCATCCGGTGGGAGTTACATAAACAACTCCTCCTGACCTGGCAGGCCACCAACCAGAACGATAACTGGCAGCGATATCCAGTCACCAATGTCACCTGGTTTGATGCCATGGCTTTTGCCCAGGCACGTGGACGGCGCTTACCCACCAGTGAAGAAATGGAAGCGGCATCTTTGGGGGTCAAAACGAACGATACCCTTGGCCAAAGCGGTCCGTTGCACGTTGATCATCGCTGTTCCGCCTCGAATCCCTTTGGAATCATCGGCCTTTCTTGTAATGTTTCAGAGTGGACTAGCACGAGTTATTCTGATCAAGCTTCATCCGATCAAAAATTGATTATTGGTGGAAACTGGCAAAACGAAACAACATTGATGTATGCCCCTCCGACTCGACAGGAAGGCTATATCGGGTTTCGCTGTGCCGCTGACCCTCCACCACCTGGGCAGAAAGGTTCTGAACAGCGATGAGATCATTGTGGTTGGTTATGGGGTGCGTGGTGTGGCTGTGGTCGCTCCCGTGTCTGGCTCAAAATCCAATTCCCGCACCAGTTTCCAAAGAAATCAAAACCGTCACGAAAACAGTTGTCATTCGCAAGAATGTCATTTTTAAAAGCCTGGATGTCATTGCTGACCGCAAGGATTTTCTGGTTGAAATTGATGGCAAGCCGCGTGAATTGCAGGAAAAAAGCTTTCGCTGGCAAACATCTGATTTATTTAAGGTTGGCACGCAAGTCAATGTTCGCGCCGAACTCCCAGGCGAGCTGCGCGATGTCAAAACCATCAAAATCGAACAAGATGACACGACCACGGTCTATTATGGCTGGGCCGATGCGCAACTCACGGTTCTCACTGACCGTCCAGGCGTTGAAATCGAACTGGAACAAGATGAGTTGAGCAAGGCCATCAGTGGCGATAAAGGGTACCCAATCAGCAGTGATGAGAAGAAAAAGATCGAATATGGCTATCTGACGCCGGGCCTGATCAAAATCAAAGCGAAATTCCCTGCCCTGCCGGATTTGGTAAAAGTGGTTGAATTAAAATCGGATATACCGTCAACGGTTGAAATTGGGTGGAATGACAGTGAAATTCGCATCCTTGGCGTAGAAAAGATCTATCCCCGCCTTTCATTTCTGGTCAACGGTCAGCCGATGAAAGGCGAATATAACGAATCGCGCAAATCTATGGTGATTCGCGGATTACCGGCTGGACATCAAGTCGTGGTCGCCCGAATCAACCAGGAATTACCACCCATTCCCGTGGTCTGGGAACTCGACACCCGGCCTTCGACAACCTCCGAGGTCCGCTGGCCAGATTATGGAACGCTGGTTATCACCTCAGACCGGGACAATGTCGAAGCAACCTTGATGACTTCAGGCCAGGCACTGCTTGCCTCCTATCAGCTCAATATGGGGGATCGAGTGGTGCTCAATCAGTTGCCCGTAGGCGGACGGTTGACCCTCGACGCCCGATGGCGCAAACCGGATGGATCGTTTTTGCCATTTACCGAACGCCCACTCCCCGTCGAAATCAGTAACACCGTCAAAACCATCAATGTGGCCTGGCTCAATGTGAGTCTTGAAGTGAACACTGACCGTGAAGCCTTTGTGAAGATTGTGAATAAAGCCGGTGAAGAAATTGGC
>CAZXCE010000570.1:0-5727 GCA_964639175.1 uncultured Clostridia bacterium | reverse complement strand
TAGAGTGCAACCTTGCCAAGGTTGAAGTCGCGAGTTCAAATCTCGTCTCCCGCTCCAAAATTTGTTCCCAGCCAAGACGAGGCAGTGATTTCACTGCCTCGTCTTGTTTTTTTCACCAGAAAATTCCCTTCTTCTGTGAATTGGTTGCAAGTTAACGTCTACCACACACTTGACACACTTTTGGTGTGCAGTGTAGATTTCAAGTTCCCTTATCAATTCCAATTCTGTAGAGAGATTCTCAACTCATGGCTGATCACGTAAACCAGTCCGGGGCCAAGGGCGCCGCGACGTCTACCATCCAACCCAACGATAACAACGTTAACCAAATCAACTTCAACGATTCTTCCTCATCTGCTGAAGATGCTGATTTTGGGGCGCTTCTCAAAGACTTTGAACAGGCTTCGGCTTCGTCAATCAACATTGGCGATGTCGTCAGCGGGAAAGTCATTAAGGTCTCAGATCGCGGTGTCATCATTGACATCGGCTTTAAATCAGAAGGGATTGTTCCCAAAGAAGAGTTCTCTGACGCTGATGGCTCTATTACCGTCTCCTCCGGCGATGTCGTCGATGTGATGGTCAAGCAGTTTGAAAACATGGACGGCTATGTTGAACTGTCACGCGCCGATGCCATCCGGCTCCAGGTCTGGGATGTCATCGAAAAAGCTTATACCGATGGCCAGACCGTCAAGGGACGGGTGGTTGAACGGATCAAAGGCGGGCTGCGTGTTGATCTCGGCGGTGTGAGCGGCTTTTTGCCAGGAAGCCAGGTTGATGTCCGCCCGGTGCGGAACCTCGATGCCTTGAAGGGCCGCGAAATGGACCTGCGCATTTTGAAAGTCAACAAAAAGCGCAGCAACATTGTTCTTTCTCGCAAGGTGGTGCTTGAAGAAGAAGCCTCCAAGAAGAAAGACCACACCTTAGAGTTACTTGACGATGATGTCATTGTGACCGGTCAGGTGAAAAACATCACCGATTATGGTGTGTTCGTTGATCTGGGTGGCATTGATGGGTTGTTGCACATCACGGATATTTCCTGGGGACGTCTCCAGAAACCGAGCGATGTGTTCAAAGTGGGAGACAGCATTCAGGTCAAAGTCCTCAAGTTTGACCGCGACAAAGGCCGCGTCAGCCTGGGCTTCAAGCAATTGCTGCCAGATCCATGGGATACCGTCTACGAACGCTATCACAAAGGCGACACCGTCCGTGGCCAGGTGGCCTCAGTGACTGACTATGGGGCGTTTATTGAGCTTGAAGAAGGGGTTGAAGGTCTGGTCCATGTCTCAGAAATGAGCTGGTCCAAACGGATCAAGCACCCATCAAAGATTGTGGCGCCAGGTACTGATGTTGAAGCCGTGGTCCTCGAAGTTGACCAGTCACAACGCCGTATCAGCCTTGGCATGAAGCAGGTTCTGCCAAATCCATGGGATTCAGTCACCGAACGGTATGCGATTGGAACCAAAGTCACGGGCCGGGTGCGCAACCTGACCGAATTTGGTGCCTTTGTTGAAATTGAAGATGGCATTGACGGCCTGGTTCACGTGTCGGATATGTCCTGGACCAAGCGCATCAAGCACCCATCTGAAGCGCTGAAAAAAGGACAGCAGGTTGAAGCCGTCATTACCAACATTGATGTCAACAACCGACGTCTCAGCCTCTCGATCAAAGATCTCGAACCAAATGCCTGGGATCGGTTCTTCCAGGTGCATAAACCAGGGGACGTGGTGGTTGGAAAAATCACCCGCTTTGCCAGCTTTGGGGCCTTTGTGGAACTTGAAGGCGGCATTGAAGGATTGTGCCACGTTTCTGAGTTAAGTGACCAACGCGTTGATAAACCTGAATCGGTTGTCAATATTGGTCAGGAAATTCAGTTCAAGATCCTGAAGCTTGATGAAAGCCAGAAGAAGATCGGTCTTTCAGCGCGTGCTGTGGGTCGGGAAAATGATCCGGAAGATGTATCAAACTACATCAACAACGAGACCATGACGAGCCTCGGAGAACTGACGAACTTCCTGGGTGATCCAGAAGAAAAAGAAAGCTAATCGAGGTCTCTGACTCGAAAAGTAGAAATGACACAAGCCGCTCAGGTATCAAACCTGAGCGGCTTGTGTTGTTTTGGGGCTTTTGCAGGATTTCATCCGCGAGTTGTGGAACGATTCAGGCCATCAGACGACAATATGTTCACACTATTCAGAAAATTCAGATCATTTCAGCACGATTGACTGTGAAATCAGCGAGCGAAAGGCAGGGATATATGCGCTTTATTACCTGGTTGTCAGTTTGGTTGTTTTGCGGAAGTTTTGGGATTGCCTCGCTTGAGGTGTCAGCCCAACAAACGCCGTCCCGATGCGAAGTCCTCACCCCTCGGACCAATGTTTCAGTCCAAATTGTGTCAAACGGATACCCAAAACCGGTGTATTACGATGGTTCCTATCGCTGGATTGAAGGGCGGCCTGGAGAGCGGTTTGTGTTTCAAATCACCAATCACAATGGGTTTGCGGTTGGAGTTATCCCCTCAGCCGATGGACATTCGTTGACATCAGATGGCCGGGCTTCAGCCAGCCACCCAGCCTATCTGATTGAACCATATGGAACCATCACGGTCTCAATCTGGCGCGAAACGCTGGCTGGTGGAAGAGAACTTTTCTTTACCCGTGTGGATAATTCGCTGGCTGCTCGGAAAGGAGATCGTCGCAACATCGGCGTGCTTGGGGTCCTGGTCTGGCAACTGGAAGATCGGGCTCAAATTATTGTTCCAAACCGGAAGGATGGTCGCAGCGAGGAAAAATCAAAGGCTGGGGCACCAGCCGCCGGGGACTCGGATCAGATTTACAACTCCCAGGGGATCGGGGTTGGTGCCGGGCAGTATCAATCGGATCAGGCTGCCCTGACAGATCGTTATCGCCGGGTTCGTGTTTTGGGGACCATCTCAATTTATTATGACGATTATGACGGGCTTATCCGGGCCGGGGTTCCGGTTCAGCAACCGTATCCGCATGATCGGCGGCGATCAAACCCGTTTCCAGGCGAATATAAAGGTGTGCGAATCCCATAGGTTGAGAAGTTCAGGTGACTTACTCAAAAACAGCCTGGAATCTGAAAAGAGATCTTGGCGTGTTAGCCAGGGAAGTGGTAAAACCAGAAACACACAACGTATTTTTCGCCCATTCAACTTGCGCACAATCCAGTCATCTCCACTCAGGTTTTTCTCGCATGGCAGGTACACCACCGACCGAACTCTTCGAGCCGTATGAGCGCCTCATTGAAATCAATGTTGTGGGAACGCCCCTGTTGGTTCCAGAAAACAACGCTGTTTTGCGCTGTTTTCAATACATCAACCTGGAAGGTATTTCCTATGGCGATTTTTGCTGGAATGCTGATTGCACCAATTGCCAGATCTGGTATCAGCGGCCTGGCGAGGAAAAAGAGCGGTCTTCACTTTCCTGTCGCATGCGTGTAATCGAGGGGATGACGGTAACGCGGTTGAGCAAACACATTCGGTTATTTTAGGGGCTTGAGGCTGAGGATCTGGGGTTGAAAAATCAATACCTTCAAAGATCCAGACGCCAATCCCAGACTTCTCTGGCTGTGTCCCCTTCTGACACGGTCAATCCACTTCTGTTCTTGATCTAAACTGTGATCGTTGGCGGGTCAATTCGCAATTCTTTTGGGAACCTTCAGGTCCTTGAGGCGTGAGAGTTGGATATTGAATCCAATTACAATAATCGCCAAAAAGTCGCGGATGTACACCCACCCACACTGCCTGGGTCAACCACTCCGGTTTCCCAAACCTTTGGGAGGCGAGGGCAAGGAACAGAACTGATATGAGCGTTGCTTTGAGCTATCAAATTGAACTCAACCTGGAACGAGCTATTTCAATCGAATCAGCCACCGATCACGAGTTAGTCGCCGCCACCAAAGAAGGCAACGAGATTGCTTTCCAGGAAATTGTGCGCCGGTATCGGAATCCTATCACCAATTTTATTTTTCGAATGCTCAGCGATTATGACCGGGCACTTGAGTTAACTCAGGAAACATTTCTTCGGATCTATACCAACGCCCATCGCTATGAAGCAACCTTCAGTTTTTCAACCTACATTTACCGAATTGCCACCAATCTGGCGATTAGTGAACTCCGGCAGCGTAAGCGTCGCAAAATGCTTTCGATTTTTACGCCCTGGAAAGTAAATTCTGAAAACGACGATGACGAGCAGATGCTTGATCTGCCCGATACCCGACTGCTTCAGGATGAAGATCTGATTGATCGCGAACGCCGGTTGGCCGTCGCCCGCGCCATTAAGACACTGCCGGAAAAATACCGCGCGGCTCTGGTTCTCCGTGACGTGGAAGGAATCAGCTATGATCGGATTGCTGAGATTCTCGAAATTTCTGAAGGAACGGTAAAATCGCGGATCAATCGTGCTCGCAATATGCTCCGTGAAAAGCTCGCCGCCTATATTTAAACGCAACGATGATCGCTTATCTTGCCCATAGGCTTTGACTGATCACGCTTTTGGTTAGAGGACTTATATGTTGACCTGTCAACAAACTCGCACTTCTTTGGAGCAGGCAGATTTCGTTGAGGAATCACTGCAACCCGAGGTGGTTATACACCTTTCACAGTGTCGTGACTGCCAGTCGCTTTTTGAGGAAACCAAAACCTTGCGGTTCTGGTTGCGAAATCAGCGTCGCGTCGCAGCCCCACAAGATTTTGATCACCAGCTCCAAACCCGGTTGAGAGCTATCAAGCAGGAACGTCAGAAATCCGGATGGTTTGCCTGGATTCCAACCCCAGCCCTGGCTGCGATCAGTGCCGCAGTGTTATTGGGTTGTGTGCTCATACCCCAGTTTTTGCGCCAGACACCAGCCGTTTTAACTCCGTCGCAGGTTGCCGACGCCGGTTCTCAACCCGAATCTATGTCACCATCACCAGTGAGACCAGAAATTGCAATTCCAGAGGCTACCCCTACTGAAGAACCAGTCGCCAATCTGGTTTCAACGGCTGAAACACACCGAACGGTTCGCCGCGTTTCGACTTCAGCGCGACACCGCGTGTCTGAAGAGCCTGGGGGGGATGTTTTTCTCCTGGTACGGGATGGAAGCAATACCCAACATGTGGTTACGGTGCCACGGGTAATCTACGGCGCCCAACCAATTCTCAATACCAATGCTCCACGTGTTGAAGTCGAAGCCGATACCCAACATGTCTTTTAATGAGGCCCCGTCGTTGGTTTGAAGTAGAATCACTCTGCAACCAGAGTCAATAGATTTCCAGCCGTTATGGAAACCAACCAGAGGAGGGTGGTGAACTATTTCGATGGGAGGTGCGAAATGACCCCAATTCTGCTGCCCGGTGCCCATCATCCTCAGAACTCATCGTTGACCCGGCCTCACACAAAGTCGCTCTCTTTGGTTAAAACTCCAATGTTCAAATCCAGGTTGTTTCGTTCATTCTCAGTGCTGAGTTGTCTCTTCTTCGCAGGACTGCCCGGTGTCGCCGGTCTTGTCAATGGGCAGGTGGCGCAATCACCTGCTCCTGTTCCAACCACAACCACATCACCCGTTCCGGCTGTATCAGCGGCAGCGACCACCCAAAGACGTCCTCCGCACCCACAACAAATCAGTGCGCGTGCCCCCTGGATCGTCAATGTGGCACACGTTATCAACCTCAGCGAAGTCGCTGACATTTATCGAAAAAATCAAGGTATTGAAGTCAGTCCAGCCGATGCC
>CAZXCE010000569.1:0-5750 GCA_964639175.1 uncultured Clostridia bacterium | reverse complement strand
TACTGACTACTGACTACTGACTACTGACTACTGACTACTGACTACTGACTACTTATCAAACCACTGTCCCATCCGGAACAATAGCGCCTTTCGGGATGATGATGATGCCATCCCGGATGACATAATTTTCAGCCGTGGCGTCCTGAATGCCTTTGTCATTGAGTAACTGGACATTGTTTCCAATGCGGGCATTTTTGTCGATGATGGCTCGCTTGATGGTACAGTTGTGACCAATTCCAATGTTTGGCTGGTTGGTTTCTTTGTTACGGCGCATTTCATCAATTGATTCATAATCATCGGCACCCATCATCAACACATGGTCAAGCCGGGAACCGCTTTCAATCCGGCTCCGGATTCCAACCACAGAGCGCCGGATGATAGCTTCGTTGATGATACAGCCTTCACAGATAATCGAATCGTGAGTCTGGGCGTTACGGATTTTGGTGCCAGGCAGAAACCGTGGCCGGGTATAAATTTGCTTGCGGGTGTCAAAGAAATTGAAGCGTGGCAGCACATCGGTGAGTTCGATATTGGCTCGGAAAAAGGCGCCAATCGTTCCGATGTCTTCCCAATATCCTTTGAACAGATAGCTGTTCACTTTATAGTTGTTGATGGCTGACGGAATGACTTCGCGGCCAAAGTCAATTCGACCCTGCTGGTTGAGCAAGTCTTCGAGCACCTGCAGGTTGAATACATAAATCCCCATGGAAGCCAGATAGGGGCGTAATTCAGCTTCTTCGGGAGAAAGTCCCATCAGTTCGGTATTGACGCGCATGCTTTCAAGCGCATCGCCTTTGGGTTTTTCCTTGAATTCAACAATTCGTCCCGTGTCATCAACCTTGAGCAGTCCAAACTCCGAGGCTTCTTCAGGTGGCACGGCTGTCACTGAAACGGTCACATCCGCTTTGGCGTCCCAATGGGCATTGATGAATTTGGAATAATCCATTTTGTACAGGTGGTCACCCGACAAAATGATGATGGTATCAGCGCCGACATCTTTGATATGACGGAAGTTCTGCCGAACGGCATCCGCCGTACCTTGAAACCAGTGTGGGTTGTCAGGGGTTTGTTCGGCGGCCAGAATATCCACAAACCCCGAGGAAAACTGACTGAAGCGAAAGGTTCTGGCAACGTGGCGATTGAGTGAAGCCGAGTTAAATTGCGTCAGGATGTAGATTTTGATGATTCCAGAATTGATGCAATTACTTACCGGTATATCAATTAAGCGATACTTTCCGCCAAGCGGAACGGCGGGTTTTGATCGTTCGTGGGTGAGAGGAAAGAGCCGCGTTCCTTGACCGCCTCCCAAAATCACAGCCAGTACATTGTCCATACAAAAGAGATGCCTCCAGAAAAAAGATGCGTGGATTCGTGAACGGAGCTTGGGTATTGTTGGAAAACCTGAGACGCTAACCTGATCGGATGATTGGGCTGCATCCTTTACCATTCGCCTTTACCTGTCAAGGAAAAGAACAGAAATGCTGACACTTGCCACACCACTTGCGGAGCTGCACCTGTACCTGCCGCGTGTCGGAAAAAAAACAGCCACCAAACTGGCTACGGAAGTGGCTGAACTCCTGGAAATGACGGATCTGGCTGACCCAACGGTTGAAGATTTGTTGTACTACCTGCCGTTTCGCTATGAAGACCGCGCCCAGTTGATGAGCAGCAAAAACCTGGCTGATGGCATGAAAGCCGCCCTCGAAGTCGAACTGACGACTACGGAATATGCCCCGATTCGAACCAAAACCGGGCGGGCGCTTTCGATTTTTCAAATCACGGGTCTGGATTCGGCTGGTCGCTTACGCGCCATGTGGTGGAATCAACCATATTTGACCAACGTTTTTGAAAAGGGTCAACGGGTGGTTTTCTACGGCGAATGGAAGTACTCAAACCGGCACAACTGCTTTCAAATCGAAAATCCCGAATATGAAATCCTGAATGAAACATCGGAAACGGCGAGCGAATTTGACGATGCCGGGACGATCCACACCGGACGGCGGGTGCCGATTTACCGCAAGCTGGGTTCGTTTCGAACGCGGGCCCTGCGCACGATTATGTTTCGCATGCTGGAACAGCTCACCGAAGCGGGTGAAGAGTGGGTACCAGAATCACTAATGCAGCGCTATGGTTTTCCATCCCGGCTGGATGCCTTTCGACAGGTCCACTTTCCGGCGATGGATCACTGGCTTGACGACTATCAGTGTGGCCGTTCAAAAGCGCACGCCCGGCTGGCGACTGAAGAATTTTTGCTTCTGGCCGTGGCGCTCAACCGGCGTCGGCTGGCTCTGCGCGAGACAACAAAAGGCACGGCGATGACGGTCAATGATCATATCCGCGAGGCTGTTCGGCGAGTATTGCCGTTTAAACCGACCAATGCCCAAAAACGGGTGATTCGGGAAATTGTGCTCGATATGACGTCGCCGCACCCGATGAATCGGTTGCTGCAAGGCGATGTCGGTGCTGGAAAAACGATGGTGGCGCTCCAGGCCATGATTGTAGCGATTGAAAATGGCTATCAGGTGGCGATGATGGCGCCGACGGAAATCCTGGTCGAGCAGCATGCGTTGAATCTGAAACGCTATCTCAAAGACACCAGCTATCGGGTTGAAAGTCTGACGGGCCGGTTAAAGCCAAAAGAAAAACTGGCGCTTCGCGAGACGATTGCTGGCGGGGAAGTTGATCTGGTCATTGGGACTCAGGCGCTCATCCAGGAAAGTACCCGGTTTGCCCGGCTGGGACTGGTCGTGATTGATGAACAGCACCGGTTTGGCGTGATTCAACGGACAGCGCTTTCACAACGCGGTCTCCAGCCGGATGTGCTGGTGATGACGGCCACGCCGATTCCACGTTCACTGGCCATGACAGCTTATGGCGATCTGGATATTTCCGTGCTCGATGAACTTCCACCTGGAAGACAGCCGATCCGGACGGCCATCCGTACCAACGCCGAACGTGAAAAGGTCTACGATTTTTTGCGGCGGGAAGCGGCTGAAGGACGTCAGGTCTATATTGTGTTTCCACTGGTTGAAGAATCTGAAAAAATGGACCTTAAAGCCGCCACTCAGGCGGCTGAAGAATTACAAACCGAGATTTTTCCATCGCTCAAAATTGGGTTGCTCCACGGAAAAATGAAGTCAGTGGAAAAAGAAGCCGTGATGGCCACATTTTCCGCCGGGGAAACCCAAATTCTGGTCTCGACCACCGTGATTGAAGTCGGTATTGACGTGCCGAATTCGTCAGTGATGGTCATTGAGCATCCCGAACGGTTTGGTTTGGCCCAGTTGCACCAGCTTCGAGGGCGAATTGGACGTGGTGCGGCTAAATCCTATTGTATTTTAATGCTGGCGCCGAAAACCTCCCAGGAAGCCCGAGACCGGCTGGAACTGTTTGCTGCTTCAAGCGACGGGTTTGTGATTGCTGAAAAAGACCTGGAATTGCGCGGCCCCGGCGAGGTATTTGGCACCCGCCAGTCCGGTGTTCCACTCTTTCGGGTTGGAAATATTGTACGTGACCGCGACTGGCTCGAAGCCGCCCAGCAAACCGCGCGTGACTTGATGCGCGAGCATCCCCATTCACGTGAAGTGCTGCGGCTGGTCGAACTTTCCCAGACCAGATATCCCCAGGCGGAGCAGCAATTGCATTAGGAGTGGTGACTGGTATCTGGTACTTGGTGCTTAGGAACCAATGTCTTCGAGGCACGAAGCACCAGGCACGAAGCACCAAGAACCATGTAGACGCCTTCCTGCCCTACAAGGTATCATTGCCGTTTTCTCATTTTCTTATTCAGATCAGACACAAAGGAAGAGTATGTTGGACCATTTAGGAGACTTAAAACGCTCCCACTACTGTGGGGAACTGCGCAAAGAACACGTTGGCCAGCGGGTAACGCTCATGGGTTGGGTGACCCGCCGCCGTGATCATGGACCACTCACATTTGTTGATCTTCGCGACCGCGAAGGGTTTGTTCAGGTCGTGTTTAATGAGGACCGTGAGGGTGGTGCCGCCCATGCGAAGGCCAAAAATGTGCGCAATGAATATGTGATTGCCGTCAGTGGCGAAGTTGTGTTGCGCTCCCCGGACCGGATCAATCCAAAAATTGTGACCGGCGAACTCGAAGTCCAGGTTGATGCGCTCTTTATTTTAAATGATGCGAAAACGCCTCCGATTCCGCTGGATGAAGACAAAGGCGCGGCCAGTGCTTCTGAAGATTTGCGGCTGAAATATCGCTATCTGGATTTGCGCCGCCCCAGCCTCCAGGCCAACATCCGTCTGCGTCACCGGATTACTTCAGTGATTCGTAGCTATATGGATCGTCAGGGGTTCCTTGAAATTGAAACGCCGTGTTTGATTCGCTCGACACCGGAAGGCGCCCGCGACTTCATCGTTCCAAGCCGCCTGCACCCTGGCGAATTTTATGCCTTGCCCCAGTCGCCGCAGTTGTTTAAACAGTTGCTGATGATCAGCGGTTTTGACCGATATTTTCAGATTGTGCGCTGTTTCCGCGATGAAGACTTGCGGGCTGACCGGCAACCGGAATTTACCCAGCTTGACGTGGAAATGTCATTTCCGCAGATGGAAACAGTGTTTGGGGCGATGGAAGGGCTGATGGCAGAACTCTGCGCAATCAATAATGTTCCGCTTTCACTGCCAATTCCTCGGATGACTTATGACGAAGCCATGCGGCGTTATGGTTCGGATAAACCCGACACCCGTTTTGGCATGGAATTAATTGATCTGGCACAAACGGTTGAAGGTACAGACTTTGTCCCGTACAAAGCCGCGCTCCAACAAGGTGGACACGTCAAAGCCATCACCGTCAAAGGTCGGGCTGATTATTCACGCAAAGCGATTGATACCTTTACCGAATGGCTGCGCAAAGATTTCAAAGCTGGTGGGTTGGGCTATATCAAAGTGCTGGCCGAAGGGCCGAATTCGCCGCTGACCAAAGGGCTTGGCGAAGAACTCATCAACCGGATTGTGACTGCGGCTGGTGCCGAAGCTGGTGACATGGTCTTTATCGTGGCTGGCAATGCCGGTACGGTGGCTGCCGCGTTGAGCGCTTTGCGATTGGAAATCGGCAAACAGGAAAAACTCTATGATCCAAAGCAATATAACCTGTTGTGGGTGACCGAGTTCCCGATGTTTGAATTCAACGGGGAAGATGGTCGCTGGTATGCGATGCACCATCCGTTTACCTCGCCGCGTGACGAAGATCTGCATCTGCTTGACGAAGAAGATGCTGATTTGAGCGCGATGCGGGCGAAAGCCTATGATCTGGTGATGAATGGCGTCGAAATCGGCGGCGGTTCAATCAGAATCCATCGTCAGGACGTGCAGCAGAAAATCTTTAAAACGCTTGGATTTACAGATGAAGATGCCCGTCGTCGGTTTGGGTTCTTTATGGATGCCTTGAGCTATGGCACACCGCCACACGGAGGCATCGCCCTTGGTCTGGACCGGTTGGTGATGCTCTTTGCCAACGAACCGTCAATTCGTGAGGTGATGGCCTTCCCGAAAACGGCGAGTGCTTCGGACCTGATGTGCGAATCACCCAGCACGGTTGATCCCGCTCAACTCAAGGAATTGCGGTTAAAGATTGATCGTTAATTTTTTGCCAGATACTGTGCCTGCTGTGAAGCTTTTGGGTTCAATGTATGAACTCTCTTTCCACAGCAGGCATTTTGTTTTTATGAATTACTCGAGTGTTGTGTTTTAGATTTACCCCCGACCAGGAGTAGGGTAAAAAG
>CAZXCE010000568.1:0-5760 GCA_964639175.1 uncultured Clostridia bacterium | reverse complement strand
AAGAACCAGGAACCAAGAACCAGGAACCAAGAACCAGGAACCAAGAACCAGGAACATTCTTCATTCTTCATTCTTCATTCTTCATTCTTTCCTTATGTCCAACCCAAGAAGTACCTGGCCAACACTAAAAGACTGGTGGGAAGCCCTGCGATGGGTGCTCCTGGTGTTTACCGTGGTGGTGGCCCTGACGCTGGCAGGGTCGTTTGTATCTTATGAAACCGTGCTGAGCAGCGGGCATCCCTGGTTGCCGCGAACCCACTGCAGTGGTTGTCTTTTCTGTGGTATGACCCGTAGTTTTTGTGCGCTCTCAAGTGGACATTGGGCAGAGGCCGTACGGTGGAATCGTGGTGGGCCAGTTCTCTATTCAGCCGGCTGGTTGTGGCTGGCGGGAAGTCTGGTTATTTTCAGTCGTTTGGTTTACACCAGGTCGAGAACACAGGTTGTCACTAACTCATAATTCATCACTCATCATTCCATGAAGACACTCTATTTTGATTGTTTTGCTGGCACCAGCGGAGATATGACCATCGGGGCGCTTCTGCATCTCGGGGTTGATTTCGCAATTCTTAAACAGGAACTGCGCAAACTGGATCTTGGCGACTATGAGTTATCGGTTCAATCGGTTTCGCGAGCCCAAATTTCCGGAATCAAATTTGATGTCACGATCAATGGCCGCCTTGAACAGCCAGCGCCGCTTGATACCAGTCATCATCACCATTCCCACGAGCACTCACATCATGAGCATTCGCCTGAGCCTGCCAGCCATATCCAGGCGACGCATGGTCAGCCTCAGGCTGAGCCCCATGCGCATCGAACCGTCACCGATATTCATGATCTGATTGACAAAGCTGGACTTTCCTCCTGGGTCACCCGGCAGGCCAAAGCCATTTTCTGGCGACTGGCCCAGGCTGAAGGCACAATTCATGGTGTCCCGCCGGCTCAGGTGCATTTTCATGAAGTTGGCGCGATTGATGCTATTATTGACATTGTTGGTGCCTGTATTGGCTTTGAATTCCTTGGCATTGAACGGTTTATTGCTTCCCCACTCCAGGTTGGCTTCGGATTTGTCAAATGTGCTCACGGACGCTATCCGATTCCGGCGCCAGGAACTGCCGAATTGCTCAAAGGCGTGCCGATTTATTCACTCGATATCGAAGGTGAATTTGTCACGCCAACCGGCGCTGCGATTGTGACGACGCTGTGCTCTGAGTACTCACGAATCCCAAATTTCACACCTGAAAAAATTGGATATGGTGCTGGTGGCCGTGACTTCCCACGGTTTCCCAATCTGTTACGGCTGATGGTTGGTCAAACCGAGGAATCAAACGCAGTTCATTTGATGACCCAACCCACGCTTTGCGACACTCCTTCATCAATCACGGTGCTTGAAGCCAACATTGACGATATGAACCCGCAAGTTTTTGGTCACGTGATGGATTTGCTACTCAATCAAGGGGCACTTGACGTTTTTTACACTCCGGTTCAAATGAAGAAAAACCGCCCTGGCACATTGTTAACTGTCCTGTGCGAAGATCATCTGGCAAAAGAGTTGACGGCTCTGGTACTGCGTGAGACAACCACGCTTGGCGTTCGCTCGTACGGGGCTGACCGGCAAGTTTTGGACCGCCAGATACATACGGTTGAGACTGAATTTGGGCCGATTCGGATGAAAGTTGCGATTATGAATGGAGACGTACTGAAAGCCATGCCGGAATATGACGATTGTCACCGACAGGCCCTGCAAGCTCAGGTTCCCTTGACGGTTGTCCAATCAGCCGCCTTGACCGCCTTTGGTCAGTACCGCCTGCGTCAGCGGGTGGGTAGCTGATACTGTCGAATCCCATTGCTGACACAAGGTGGTACTAACCGATAATGCCTCATCCCACCCGCTGACGCAGGTGGTACTGACTCATGCCTTATGCGTTGGAATGGACTTCTGCTCATCTGTGCGTTTGTGATTGGGCTCTTGTCGCCTGACAAGACAGTTGCGCAGATTTACCGCTTTACGTCCTACACCGCCAGCATGGGGTTGCCGGGAAACACGATTTATTGTCTGTACCAGGATCGTCAGGGCTATATGTGGTTTGGAACTGACAGTGGCGCCTGCCGCTATGATGGTGCCAATTTTACCTCCTTTGGCGTTCAGCAAGGGCTGGCGGATAGCAGTGTTCGGACCATTTTTGAAGATCGAAAAGGTCGCCTGTGGTTTTGCACCATGCGCGGCCTGAGTTGTCTGGAGCAGGGGAAATTTACCAATTACACCACCGCCCAGGGGCTTGTGGATGATCACGTCTACTCTGGGCTTGAGGCTCCTGATGGAAGTCTCTGGCTCGGCACTGCTGCCGGGCTCAGTCACTTTGATGGCCAGCGGTTTGTCCATTTTGGGAAAGAAGTCGGTCTGCCTAACTGGCCGGTCTGGAGTTTGGCCCAGGATGCGGCTGGGACAATCTGGTTTGTGACTCGTGGTGGAGGGGCCGGAAAATTTGATGGGACCAGGGTCACGGTGTTTACTCTGGCTGATGGACTGCCCGGAGAGAGTGCCTTTGATGTTGATATTGATCCGGCTGGCGGCGTCTGGTTTGCCACCAATGGCGGTCCGTGCTTTTTTGATGGAATAACATTTCGCACCTACACCACCAAAGACGGACTCAATAGCCCTCAAGCCGGCAAGATTCTGATTGACCGCTATCACCGGATCTGGTGCGCCATGTTTGGCGGTGGCATCAATCGCCTTGATCCGGATGGCGTTAAAATTTTTGATCGAACTCACGGAATTCCAAATGATCTGTTGACGGCAGTGCTCGAAGATTACGAAGGGAATCTCTGGTTTGGTACCCAGTCAAATGGGGCATTTCGATTTAGCAGTGAAGTGTTTGCCAGTTACACGGCGGCTCATGGTCTCGGAGATGGGCGGATTTCTGGGATTGCCGAAACCCCGGATGAACAGGTCTGGATTGCCACTGCCACAAATGGCTTGTTTGCCCTGAACCCAAAAACCGGAGCCACCCGACGTTTCGGGACAAAGGACGGTTTGCTGGAAGAAACACTCTGGTCACTGTTTGCTGACTCGCAGCACCGAATCTGGGTTGGTGGATACAAAGGGGTAACCTGCCTGGATGGTCAGAACATCAAGACGTTCACGCGTGAACAAATGGGATTACGCGAGCGGGTGACGGCCATCAGTGAAGATCAACAGGGGCGACTCTGGTTTGGCTCGTATCCGACCACCAGCAATGGAATTGCTATCTATGACAATCAGAAATTTTCCTTGATGACGACACAACAGGGATTACTCCAAAATCCAATCAATACCCTGACCCGTGGGCCAGATGGATCAATCTGGGTTTCCTGTGATAAAGGATTGAGCCATTTCGACGGGCAACAGTTTTCGCATTTCAGAATTGGACAGGGGTTGCCGGGAAACCGGGTTCAATGTGCCTATTTTGATTCAACCGGCACGCTCTGGGTCGGGACCGATGGTGGGATATCACGATTGACAGGAACCACATTTACCAGTTTCACCACTACCGATGGGCTGCCAAGCAACTCTGTCCGTGCCATTGTTGGCAGCGATAAAACATTGTGGATTGGCACCACGCGCGGAATCTCAGCCTATGATGGCCAAACGTTCCGCAATTATTCGACCAAAGATGGGTTAGCCAGTGATGATGTTGGGTTTGGACTGGCTATCCGGCGGCGTGATGGAACGATCTGGTTTGGAACTGGCGAAGGCGTGGTGCGATACCAGGCAGCGTTTGACATTGCCCGAGCGATCACCCCACGACTGGCACTGGCACCAGTGCTGGTTGAAGAAAAGCCGGTTCAGCTTGTTTCTGGGACAGCCGGCAATGTGTTTCAGTTGCCGGTGCTCTCATATCAGCAAAATGACATTTCTTTCGAATTTCTGTGCCTGTCGTTCACGGATGAAACGGCGATTCGCTATAGCTATCAACTTGAAGGGTTAGACCACAACTGGTCAGTGGAAACCGCCAACCGGATTGCCCGCTATGCCAATTTGACACCGGGTGATTATCGGTTTCGGGTCAAAGCCAGAGCCGCTTCCGGGGTATGGAGCGAAGTTTCCACGATTGAATTTGCGATCAAGCCTCCATTTTGGAAAACCTGGTGGTTTCAACTGGCTGGGATTTTCCTGGTGAGCGGCAGCATTTATGGCGGGTATATGTTGCGGATTCGTGGGTTGCGACTCCGTGAAGAGCAACGAATTGCCCACCTCCAGCAATTGCAGGAGCAAAAACTCGAACATTTGCGTCAGCTTCAGCAACAGCGGGTCGAATACCTGTCTCAGATTCATGAGCAACGGTTGGAGGGAATGCGGCAATTGCTGGAAAGTATTCGGCTGATCAATTCCAAGCTTGACCTGACAATTGTGTTGCAAAACATTGTCGAAGAAAGCGCCCGACTGGTGGGTGGTGAACCGGGTGGGATTGGTTTACTCGAAGGTGATGAAGTTCGATTTCATCGTCTGTGGGCCGCCGATCACTGGGAAGATAGCCTGCTCACCTTCAAAATTGGTGAAGGGGTGGCTGGTCGAGTCGCGGAGTCGAAACAAACCATGATTGTGGATGATCCGCACCACTCCCCATATATCACTCAGCCTGAGACACTTGATGTCTATCACGTCGAAGGAATGATGGAAGTCCCGATTGTGTCGCGGGATGGTCAGGTGGTGGGCGTGCTTGATATCCGTCACCGGGCAGGATCCCAACCCTTTAGCGACAATGACCGGCAACTGGTGGAATCCCTGGCCAATCAGGCCGCCGTGGCACTTGAAAATGCCGCGCTCTATGGGGTGGTTGAAGAAAAGAAAAATGAACTGGAGGCCAAAAACCTGGTCATTGTCGAGTCAATGAACGAACTCGAAAAGCTCTATAAACAGGAACACGAATTTGCCGGCAAGCTCAAAGAGCTGGACCAGATGAAAACCAATTTTATGATTGTGACCTCGCACGAAATGCGGACACCACTCACCGTGCTGCGTGGGTATTGCGAGGCGCTGCTCGATGAATATCTTGGGCCCTTAACCGAAGCCCAACGCGTGTCATTGACCACCTGTCACCGGATGGTTGATCGATTGACCCGGAGCTTTAACGATATTCTGGAAATGGTCAAAATCAATGCCGGTCAGATCACCCTGAAACCAAAAATTTTTCATTTGAACGCTGCCGTCAACAATGTCTTAACTGAGTTGAACACCTTTATCGAGCAACGCAAGCAACAGGTGAAGGTAGAGATTCCAGAACAGATAACTATCTCTGCGGATTGCGAAAAAATTGAGCTGGTCTTGATCAATATCATTCAAAATGCCATTAAGTTCACCCCAGACTATGGCGAAATCCTGATCGCCGTTACCACCGAGACTGAGTCCGTCCATATCCTGGTCCAGGATTCTGGTATTGGGATTGACGCGGTGGACCTGACCCATATTTTTGATAAGTTCTACACCAATCAGGATCCTTCGACACATCGGTCTGGCCGGTTTGAATTTTCAGCCCGAGGAACAGGTCTTGGGCTGGCCATTGCAAAAAGCTATGTCGAAGCGCATAACGGTCAGATCTGGGCTGAGTCAAACGGAGTCGGAACCGGCAGCACCTTTCACATTGTGCTACCCATTGGGGTGCGTCCAGACACCATGACCAGTGACCTGACCGACCTCAGGCATCGGGCTGAAGAAGTCGGGCTGAAGAAAACCAGGGCTTAGGGCTTGGGGCTGAAAAATTGGTTTTCTTTCATCCCTCATCC
>CAZXCE010000567.1:0-5762 GCA_964639175.1 uncultured Clostridia bacterium | reverse complement strand
CCCGGAACCCGGAACCCGGAACCCGGAACCCGGAACCCGGAACCCGGAACCCTAAGGTGTAATTATGTCTCGCCAATATGGAATCGCTGGAAAAATGGCTCAGGCGTTTATTCATTCGAAATTAACGCCATTGATTGTGGTGGCCACAATTTTGCTCGGCCTGGGTGCGGTGCAATTGCTTCCCCGTGAGGAAGAACCCCAAATTATTGTGCCGATGATTGACGTCATGGTTCAAATGCCTGGTGCCAGCAGCCGCGAAGTCGAAGAACGCGTGACACGACCAATGGAAAAACTGATTTGGGAAATTCCTGGGGTGGAATATATCTATTCGACCTCCAGCCTTGGGTTTTCAATGGCCATCGTGCGGTTCAAGGTTGGTGAAAACGAAGAGGCCGCGATTGTTCGGCTCAATCAAAAAATGTTCGCCAATTTCGATCTGATTCCGCCCGGTGCCAGCCAGCCACTGGTCAAACCGCGTTCGATTGATGATGTTCCAATTCTGGCGCTGACGCTGGTGAGCGCACGCTACGATCATTTTGAACTCCGACGCGTGGCGGCCCAAATCCATGATCAAATCAAAGAAGTTCCTGACGTCTCTGAAGTCAAACTGATTGGCGGCCAGCGGCGTCAGGTCAGGGTGACGCTCGATGAAAACAAACTGGCCGGCTACAACCTCGCCCCGGCCACGTTGGTGCCGATGCTGGCTCAGGCCAACAGTCAGCTTGCCTCAGGGAGTTTTTCGTCGCAAAACCGTGAATTTCTGCTCGAAACCGGAAATTTCTTGCGCAGCGCTGAAGATGTCGGAAATGTGGTGGTTGGTGTTTTTGCCGGGCGTCCAGTGTACTTGCGCGAAGTGAGCACGATTGCCGACGGCCCCGAGGAACCGGCCAATTACGTCCTGCACAGTACCGGCCCTGGTGAAGTAAAAACCGGTGGCGAACCGTCAACACTGCCAGCCGTGACCATTTCGATTTCAAAGCGCAAAGGAACCAACGCCACGGTGATTGCTGAACATGTGCTCGAAAAAGTCGAAGCCTTCAAAGGAAACCTGATTCCTGGCGATGTACAGGTTGAGGTCACGCGCAACTATGGCGAGACCGCGAAGGAAAAATCCAACGAACTGCTCTATCACATGCTGCTCGCGATTTTGTCGGTTTCAGCCTTGATCTGGTTCACACTGGGCCTGCGCGAATCGGGCATTGTCGCGATTGCGATTCCGGTCACGCTCGCGCTGACGTTGCTGGTATTTTATTTATATGGCTACACGTTAAACCGCGTGACGCTCTTTGCCCTGATTTTCTCGATTGGGATTCTGGTTGATGATGCGATTGTGGTGGTTGAAAACATGGTGCGTCATTTCCGATTGCCAGCCAACAAAGGCCGTTCGGTCATTGACGTAGCCCTGGAAGCGGTTGACGAAGTCGGCAACCCGACGATTCTGGCTACCTTTGCCGTGATTGCGGCAATTTTGCCGATGGCCTTTGTACGCGGACTGATGGGGCCCTATATGCGGCCAATCCCGGTTGGTGCCTCTGCCGCGATGGTGTTTTCCCTGATTGTGGCGTTTGTGGTCACGCCCTGGGCATCACTCAAACTTTTAAAACACGAAGAACCCACCGACGACACCACCCACTCCGAACACGATGCCGAAGATTGGACGACCCGGCTCTATCGGCGAGTGATGACACCGCTTCTGGTGGTGCCAAAATGGCGGGTGCTGTTTCTGGTGAGTGTGGTTGGATTGCTGCTGGCTTCGGCAGCGCTGGTGGGCCTCAAACTGGTCACGGTCAAAATGTTGCCGTTTGACAACAAGAGCGAATTTCAGGTGATCATTGACATGCCTGAAGGTTCGACACTCGAACAAACCGCCGCCATCACCCGCGAAATTGCCGGAAAGCTGCAACAGGTCCCCGAAGTCGCCAGCCTGCAACTCTATGTCGGAACAGCGTCGCCCTATAATTTCAACGGGCTGGTGCGGCATTACTTTTTGCGGCAAGGTCCAAACGTAGCTGACATTCAGGTCAATCTGGCCTCCGCCGAAGAACGCAAAGCCCAGAGTCACGACATTACCAAACGTGTCCGCCCCGAAGTTCAGCAGATTGCCGCCCGGTACGGCGCCAGAGTCAAAGTAGCCGAAGTCCCACCGGGCCCGCCGGTGTTACAAACGCTGGTGGCTGAAATTTATGGCCCGACTCAAAAGCAACAAATTTCGCTGGCAAAACAGATTTTGGAAATTTTCGAGAAGACGCCCGGCGTGGTGGATGTGGACTGGTATGTTGAGGATGACCAGCCGAAATACCGTTTTGTTGTGGATAAAGCCAAAGCCGCACTCAACGGAGTTTCACCCGAACAGATTGCCGCTTCGCTCCGACTGGCCGTCAATGGGATGCCCGCCGGGTTGCTGCATCAGGTTCAGGAAAAAGAAGATGTCGTGATACTGCTCCGGATGGATCGCGGGTCACGCTCAAGTATCCAGGATTTGCAGCAGATCAAAGTCATGGGCCAGAAAGGAAATCTGGTGCCCTTGAGTCAACTGATTCAGGTCGAAGAAACCGTTGCCGACCAGAGTATCTACCATAAAAACATGATGCCGGTGGTCTATGTCACCGGTGATGTCGCCGGCAGCGAAGAAAGCCCGGTGTATGCAATTTTGAAACTGACGGACGCGGTCAAAAAGCTGAAAACCCCAGAAGGCTATGAAGTTGAGCAGTTTACCGCCGATCAGCCATTCTCGACCGACAGGCTTTCCGTCAAATGGGATGGCGAATGGTATATCACCTACGAAGTCTTCCGCGATATGGGCCTGGCGTTTGCGGCGGTGCTGGTCTTGATTTACATCCTGGTCGTGGGCTGGTTTCAGTCGCTCAAAACGCCGCTGGTGATTATGGCTGCGATTCCCTTTTCGCTGGTTGGGATTTTACCGGCGCACGCAGCAATGGGGGCGTTTTTTACGGCCACCTCAATGATTGGATTTATTGCTGGCGCCGGAATTGTGGTTCGAAACTCAATTATTCTGGTGGACTTTATCGAACTGCGACTGGCGGAAGGCGTGCCGCTCACCCAGGCTGTGGTTGACGCCGGAGCGGTGCGGTTCAGGCCGATGTTGTTGACCGCTGCTGCCGTGGTCGTCGGAGCGTCGGTCATTTTGTTTGACCCGATCTTTCAGGGGCTGGCGATTTCGCTGATGGCGGGTGAAATCGCGTCGTTGTTACTTTCACGGATGACCGTTCCGATTTTGTATTACTTGAGCGAACGCAAAGCCCACCCCGAACCTGTCATCCTCGAACCCATTGAAGAAAAAGCCGATTAACCACGGAATACACGGAATACACGGAAAAGAATCCAAAACCAAATAAAACCCTCCAAACCTTTTCTTTCTACATTTTCTGTGTAATTCGTGATTTCTTCTGTCTTTGTTTTTTCTTTTTTCCGTGTATTCCGTGTATTCCGTGGTTTCTCTAGTTTCCCTGGTTTTATTGCATTCCAAAGGCTTTAAACACGGCATCAATCGGGTCTGAATAAAAACTCGTCTGGAATTTGGCAAACAATTCGCCGGGAATGGTCGGAATGTCCCGCACGCTGGCCATTGGCAGCAGGAGCCGTTTGCCTCCGCTATCGGCAGCGACCTGATATGATTCGGCCACGTTTTCAACCGGGATGATATTGCCTCCCAGGCTCATACTCCCCAAAACCACAAATTGCGATTGAACCGCTTTTCCAAGCACTGCCGAACACAGCGCAATCACCGTCGCCAGCGTCAGGGTTGGCGTCGGCCCCGTGTTGTGGAGTTCGACAAAATGCACGTGGTAATCGTGGTCTCCGGGTTTGATCGAGGCACTGACCCGGCCAGCATTTGCTTTGAAATAATCAAACCCGATTTTGACCGATTCTCTGGCCGCGCCACTGGAACCCAACCCGGAGGTTTTAAGCGTTCCAGATCCGGCGGTGACCTGTGTTTCAATCCGGTACAGCCCCAGGTGCCCGGAACTCCCGCCCGTGGCCACGGTGTGGAGCGTCCCCGGACTCAAGGGCCCGTCCGGAATCAGCGACCCGCCGCCTTGCTCGGGTACCACCACAAATTTTTCTTCGAGCGTGGCGAGGTCCACATAGCTGAAATGGACATCGAAGAACTCCATCCCGCCAATTTTCTTGAGCTGTTCTTTGACCCGGCGGCGGGCTTCGATGGCATATTCGAGGCAACGCTGGACAGCTTCTTTCGGATATTCTTCGTGCGGATACAGGAGTTTCAGCAGCCCGGAAACCGTCCGTCTGACAGCAATCGTGTCGCGCTGGTTCAGGTCGCGACCCAGCCTGAAGTATTTGCCGTAAGTCTCGCCAAAGGGCCGTTTGCGCATTTCGCGAAACCATTCGGCCAGATAGTCCACAATCAATCCATACTGATCGGTAAAAAATTCGGGCCGCATTTTCGGAATTTCCCAGCCTGGAATGTAGGCGTGAAACCGGTCGAAAAATGCTGAATCAATCATCGTCTCTGGAAATGGCGCGAGCAAATGGCTGGTTTTGACCAGTGTGTCAACCGGCTGGTTGATATTGCCAACAAAGACCATTGACGCATTGGCATTGACGGAATCGCGGCCACGGGCAAACGAACCCGATGCCATATAGTCCTTCATAATCTGGACACCGTCTTTGTCTTTAAACGTAATGCCGGCGACTTCGTCAAACGCCACGACGTCCCACAGGCCAACCAGGCCGACTTGCCGGCGCGAAAGGTTGTAAAACAGATTGGCAACCGTAGTTTGACCGCCCGAAATCAGGATGCTGTTGGGGCTAATTTCCTTGTAAATATGGCTTTTGCCGGTGCCGCGCGGTCCAAGTTCGCACACGTTGTAATTGTTTTCGACCAGCGGAATCATTCGCGCCAGCAAATGCCATTTCACGCGTTCGGGAAACTGGGTTGGCTCCATTCCGGTTGACCGCAAGAGCACGTCAAGCCACTGTGATTCGGTAAACGACCTTCGGGCGGCGAAGAAATCCTCCAGGTCCATGCCCGGCATCTGGATCGGCTTGAGGTCTCTGAGCAGGAACGGAGACGTTTTCTGGCCTTCTTCAAACAGGTATTCCAGCGTCAGAATGCACCAGATGCCTCCGACCAGAAGCTTTTCATACCGCTGGACATAGCCCGAATTGACGGCCACGCCCTTGACGCCGAGGTTTGACAGCAGTGCTTCGTAGACATCGCGCTTTTCGTTGAGCGCCACCGTGACTTTATCAATGATTTTGAGGCTGCCGCGTTCTTTGATGAGAGACTTGGTTTTTTCAGCTTCGTCAGGCCGGACGTAGTTTTCCGCCAGAATGCGTTTGACGGTTTTCATCCCGTCCTGAATCACCACTTCGTCATCTGAGGCGCAATAGGTCCCGAGCAAATATTCGAGCACGTAAACCGGGACGTTCGCACCCTCTTTGACCAGTTTGGTGAGGTCTTTGCGGACAACGCGACCAGGAAACTGCTGGTTGAGTAAAGCGTCGAGGCTTTGATCTTGGGTCATATACAATTAACCACGAAATACACGAAATACACGAAAAAAAACCGAAAACAAAGGCAGAAGAAACCACGGAATACACGGAAAGACACGGAAAGAAACCAATCTTAACCTACGGGACCTGAAGAAAGAAGTGGACAGCTTGCGATCCACCTATTTGAACCTCTGCTGTCCACCAGCTAAACAGGTGGACAGCATACTACTTCTGATTTAAATCTTTGCTGTCCACCTATTTGAATCCTTGCTGTCCACTTATTT
>CAZXCE010000566.1:0-5801 GCA_964639175.1 uncultured Clostridia bacterium | reverse complement strand
GACCGCTCCGCCAGGTGAAACCGATTTTATAAATTATAATAAAATTCGGAACTATGGTTTTTCTAAAGCGAGTCGTCATCGAGAATTTCAAAAGCATCGCCTATTGCGATGTTGAGCTTGGCCCGTTGACTTACCTTGTCGGACCAAATGGAGCGGGAAAGACAAACTTTTTACAGGCTTTGGGGTTTGTATCAGATGCCTTACAAAACTACCTTTTCCGGGCAATGAAGGACCGAGGTTTTTTAAACAGTCTATTGCATTCACCATTTGGTCTTTACGGCTCAACTCAAACTCAACAGCCTGGTCGAAGGTTGGGAATCGGATTGGAGTTTGTCCTTTCATCAGGGCAGTCTGGGCATTACGCTTTTCGATTGAAACCCAAAAAAACCGACTCTGTGGAATTTGAGATTGAAGACGAAATCTTTTTTCTTTCCAAAGAGGGTGATAAACCAGAAGTCTATTTTCAGACTCATCAAGGAAAGTTTATTCACACCAACCTTGAATCATTAAAAACAATGGCCGCGTTTCCAGACTCTTTGTTCTTAAACGTAGTTTCCAGTCTTGATCAATTTCGAGAAGCCTATGCCGCTTTAACCCAAATCAAATCCTATAATTTCAATAACTTAGCTGAATTCAGAAAAGTCCAATACCTCCTGGATAGCGAGGTTTTGAATAATGATGGAAGTAATTTAGCCAGTATCATTAATTTTCTGGAAAGCAATTATCCAGAAAAAAAAGAACGCATTGAAAACTATTTAACGGCTGTTGTTCCTTCAGTGGAAGGATTCAAAACACTTTCTTTAGGAAATCAACTCTTAGGTGATTTAGTTATACTTGGGATGAAGAAAGAAGCATTACTGATATTTGAGCAAATCGCTCCAAAAAACCAAGCCTCAACTAAACCAACATTTGCAGCATCGGCCATGTCGGATGGGACATTGCGAACCCTGGGAATCTTGACTGCCCTTTTTCAAACCAGCCCGAATCCAGTTACTGTCGTTTGCATTGATGAACCTGAACTCTACTTACACCCAGCCGCTGCCGCAGTACTCCGCGAAGCAATGGAAGAAGCCAGCCTCACCAAACAGGTTATCGTCACCTGTCACAGTCCTGACATTCTCGATGATCACACAGTGGATCCAAATTCGATCCTGGCGGTTATCTCTGACAAAGGGGCTTCTCAGATTGGTCACATCTCAAAGGCAGGGATGACCGTTCTGAAAGATCATCTTTTTACTCCAGGCGAACTCCTTCGAATGGACCAGCTTACCCCAACACTGGCTGTGCCTGACACCAGAACTAATCTTTTTGATCTTGGAGTCGAGGCGTAATGATCTGTATCAGTTGCATTGTCGAAGGAAAAGGAGAAGTTGTCGCCTTACCGATTCTGATCCGCCGGATTCGAGAACGGATTGCTCCTGAGTTGTGGGTTGATGTGCCGCAGCCAGTCCTAACTGATCGTTCAAAAATTGTTAGACAAGGTCATATTGCTCAAACTGGAGAATTTGAACGAGCACTCCGCCTGGCTATTGCCAAACTGAATGGTCCAGGTGCCATTCTCATTTTGCTTGATAGTGACGATGATTGCCCGGCTCAACTTGGTCCAGCATTGCTCCAAGAAGCCAAACGACTTCGGACTGATGTGCCAATCGTGACTATTTTTGCACACCGCGAGTATGAAGCCTGTTTCTGGCGGCGGCTGAATCATTGCGAGGTGTCCGTGGACTTCCTGGCAATTTAGAAACACCATCGGAACCTGAGTCTATCAGAGGCACCAAAGAATGGCTCACCAAACACCTTCCCTCTGGTCAAAAATACAGCCCAACAGTTGATCAGGCAGCGCTCACGGCGCAGTTCGACCTCGAATTAGCATTGGAGCGATCTGCTTCATTTCGAAAACTTTACCGTGATGTGGAGTCTCTTTTGAACCAGCTTCAAAGCTGATCTTTCATTCAATTCTATGATGATGACCTCTCTTTGTGAAAAACCCTGGCTCCGATTTTTGTCCATCTGGGGTCTGGCTATTACACTCGGATGTGGCCTTTTTCCTGGTGATGTTTTTGGCCAGGCCGCATCAAAGCCAACGCTCCCCCGTGATGAAGCCTGGCACCAGGATGTTCAGTTCCTGGCCAATGAATTGCCGGAACGTCACAAAAATCTCTTTTTCCACCTCAAAAAAGCCGATTTCAACCGATCCATTCGGCAACTGGACAAAACCATTCCAAAATTGTCGGATGATGAAATCAAGGTTGAACTGATGCGAATTGTGGCTTCGGTCAACGATGCGCACACCGATTTCAATCCGCAGTTCAAAAAAGTGCTTCCCCTGGCGCACCTCTGGTTCAAAGATGGGTTGTATCTGTTGCGAGCCCCAGCCGAACATCAAGCATTGCTCGGCAACAAGCTGATCCGAATTGGAAACACGCCGATTGATCAGGCGTTCAAACTGGTGAAACCATTGATTTCATATGAGAACGACCAGTGGCTTCTGACTGAAAGCCCCCAGTATTTGATGAATCCGGCAATTTTGAAAACTCTCAAGATCACTCCAGATGACTCGCGCGTCAGCCTGACCTATCAGGATCGTCAAGGACAAACACACACCGTTGAAATCAATGCAGTTGAGAAACTAGACGGAATTACCTGGGTTCAGGCGCTGGATCCTGAAAAACGCGGTGCCCCGCTCTACCGGCAGAAACAACAACTCAACTACTGGTTTGACTATCTGGCTGATTCGAAAACGCTGTTTGTCAAATACAACCGTTGCCGGGACATGGACGACCTGCCCTTTGCCAAATTTAATCAGGATCTTTGGGCCTTTGCTGACCAGCATCCGGTGGACCGGCTGGTGATTGACTTGCGGCATAATAGCGGCGGGAATTCAGCGATTTTTCGACCATTGCTGGAAGAAATCAAAAAACGAACTGCCATCAACCAGCCAGGGCGGCTCTTTGCCATCATCGGTCGGGGAACGTTTTCATCCGGGTATTTGAACGCCCTTGAGTTGCGGCAACAAACCAAAGCCACACTCTTTGGAGAACCAACCGGGCAAAAACCGAATGCCTTCGGCGAAGTCAAATCGTTCAAACTCCCCAATTCCGGCCTCGAAGTTTCCTATTCGACCAAATATTTCAAGACTTCAGACAAAGACGAACCTTCCATGTTGCCTGATGTTGATGTTCGAATATCCGTGGATGATTTTTTAAATGCCCGTGACCCGATTCTGGCGGCTATTTTGGCTAAATAACTTTTGAGTGTGGCCCACTTGACGCTGCTCTCAACACATTTACAGTGAGGCTGTATGACTTCAACTATCAAAGAATTTGAGGCTGTCCTGGAAAACCATGAAGCGAGTGAAGCAACCAGCATCAGCATCCCTTTTGACGTCTTCGAAGTCTGGGGAAGCCGTGCCCAGGTTCCAGTAACCGGCACGATCAATGGCTTCCCGTTTCGGAGTTCAGTGGTTCCGAGGGGTGAAGGAAAACACTACATGGTTGTCAACAAACAGGTTCGTGAAGGTGCCAACGCCAAAGCCGGAGATACGGTGGAGGTGGTGATGAAAAAAGATCTGGAACCGCGCGTGGTTGAACTTCCAGACGATTTTTCCCTGGCTTTGATCGCCAACGAAATGGCTCAGGCCAGATGGAAAAAGCTCAGTTATACCCACCAAAGAGAATATATCCAGGCCATTATCAAAGCCAAAAAAGAAGAGACCCGAAAACGCCGTATCACAAAGGTCATCGAACAGATCACCAGGCAAATCTTGAAATAACAATCTGAAGCGGTTGAAAATAAATCAGTTATGATTGACCATGATCAGCTTTTCAAACAGTTGATCTCGACGTTCTTCGTTGAGTTTCTGGAATTATTCTTTCCAGACGTCGTGACCTATATGGACACGTCCTCCATTGAGTTTTTGGATAAAGAATTGTTCACCGATATCCTGCAAGGCGAAGAATATGAAGCTGATATCGTCGTCAAAACACGGTTTCGCGACTCAGGTGCCTTTTTCCTGATTCACAACGAAAACCAGGAGAAGCAACAAAACTGGTTTGGAAAGCGGATGTTTTTGTACTTCTCATTTTTGTATTGGAAACATCAATTACCAATCTATCCAATTGCCGTTTTGTCGTTTGAGTCGCCTCGAAAAGCACAGCCAGAAACGTTTGAAGTGACCTTTCCAGACCTGACGGTACTCAGGTTTCACTATCGGGTTGTCCAGTTAAACCGCTTAAACTGGCGGGATTTCGTCAACCGACCGAATCCAGTGTCCGCCGCCTTGATGGCGAAGATGAAGATTCCAGTGGCTGAGCGCCCGCGAGTAAAAGCCCAGTGCCTGCGACTCCTGGTAACACTCAAACTCGACCCGGCCAAAACAAGGTTGATCTCAGGATTTGTTGACACCTATTTGAACCTGAAGCAGGATGAACGAGCCGAATTTGAACGAGAAGTGGGGACCTATCAACTGGATGAAAAGGAGAAAATTATGGAACTGACCACAAGCTGGAAAGAAGAAGGATTCCAGATAGGCTTGCAACAAGGCTTGCAACAAGGCTTGCAACAAGGGCTTGAGCAAGGGCTTGAGCAAGGGCTTGAGCAAGGGCTTGAGCAAGGGCTTGAGCAAGGACGGGAACGTGGTGAAAAACTGCTCATCAAAAAACAACTGAATCGAAGATTTAAAGATCTCCCAACCTGGGTCAGTGAACGCATTGATGCGCTGACACTGGCGCAAACCGAACACCTTGGCGAAGCCCTGCTTGATTTTCAGACCTTATCTGAGCTTGAAACCTGGCTCAAAAATGATGATCAAGCTTCAATCTCCCCCAGTGTTCTCCCATCAAGTGACTGAAACTGACCAGTTCCAGGTATTGGTCATGCTCAATTCTTCATCCTCAAATCCCCAGCCGGTCCCGCTTGATGTGCAGCCCTTTGCGGGTAATCCCCAATTCACGGGCGGTTTTGGAAATGTTGTTTTTATTGCGTGCCAGCGTCTCGGTGACGATCTGCTTTTCGACTGCATCCAGAATCTGAGCCAGTTCCAGCCCCGGCGGAAACTCAACCCGGATGCTCCCATCCGAACGGCTTGAGCCAACGGTGGCTGATGTTACTGGTTTGAACGATGTAATTTCCGGAGATAACATTCGGGGCGTAATAAGCTGTTTATCTTCGGCATAGGCCACCATCCGCTCCATTTCATTGCGAAGCTGGCGGATATTGCCCGGCCAGTTGAAATTCTGCAGCATAAAGGCAGCACCTTCCGAAAGTTGCAGGTCTTTTTTGGCCCGGCCAGCCAGTTCTTTCAGAAACCGCTGGGCAAGCGGCAAGATCTCTTCGCGGCGTTCACGGAGCGGTGGCACATCGAGCCGAATCACGTTGAGCCGATGAAATAAATCTTCGCGAAAATTCCCTTCCGCGACCTGGGCTTCCAGATGACGGTTAGTAGCGGCCACAATTCGCACTTTGACTTTGAGTGGCCGGTCTTCGCCTAAAGGCTGGATTTCGCCTTCCTGGAGGAACCGAAGCAATTTCGGCTGAACCTCAAGCGGGAGTTCCCCGACTTCATCCAGAAACAAAGTTCCGCCTTCAGCCGCTCGAATCACACCCCGCTGGTCGGTGACCGCGCCGGTAAAGGCCCCCCGGCGATGGCCAAAGAGACGGCTTTCAAGGAGTTCAGGGGCAACGGCAGCACAATTGAAGGGAATGTAGACGTTATCGCGCAGATCACTTTCGACGTGAATTGCCTTTGCAAGCAACTCTTTGCCAACGCCCGATTCACCGGTGATGAGCACATTCATCCGGGT
>CAZXCE010000565.1:0-5845 GCA_964639175.1 uncultured Clostridia bacterium | reverse complement strand
GTTAGTGGTTAGTGGTTAGTGGTTAGAAATCAACACTTTCGAGTTGGTCAAGCTTCTTCCAGCCCGAAGTCTTCAGCCCGAAGTCTTCAGCCCGAAGTCTTCAGCCCCAATCCCGACGTTTTCAGCCCTGTGCCTGGTTGACGTCGGCTTGAATTGAGACGATAATTTTTGCATTCAAAATTTGCAGAAAAGTTCGATTTTTGGGCTGTAGATGCGAACCTCAGGCAGCCTTTGCACCGTGTGTCTGAAGAATGCCACCGGTTTTTCGGGCTAAAGACTGGCGAACTGAGAGCTGAAAAGCACGGGCTGATTTTACTTTTCATCTCACCAGTTTACCTCAAACCCAAATCGGTCCCAGCCCGATTTTTTCAACCCCCAGCCCAATTTCTTCAGCCCCAGCCCGATTTCTTCAGCCCCAAAAGGCTTTAACCATCGCACAATATCCGTTGAAAAGGTCATTCACAATTCTGATTTTGGTGACAAACGCCAATTGTTTGACTTCACTGTCCAATTTTTCGGGCAGCGGAAAAAGAGGTGGTCAGTTATGGAACACAAAGAAACTGAAAAGAAACCCAGCATCACCGAACTATTGCAGGCTCACCGTCGCGAACGCGAGTCATTGCACTGGGAAGGAACGTTTCGCGAGTACTTTGAAATGGTGGTGCAAAATGCAAAACTTTCGCAATTGGCTCACGCCCGGATTTGCGACATGATCCTGTCTGCCGGGGTCACAAAACTCAACGAAGGCACCCGAGACGAAGTCACCCGCTATAACTTCTTTAGTGAAGAACTCTATGGCATTGACGAAGCGATTGAGCAACTGGTCGAGTATTTCAAATCGGCAGCCCAGCGGCTCGAAGTCCGCAAGCGCATTCTGTTGCTGATGGGCCCGGTCGGCGGGGGCAAATCAACGATTGTGACGCTGCTCAAACGCGGTCTGGAAAAGTGGACACATACCGAACACGGCGCCGTCTATGCCATTAAAGGCTGCCCGATGCATGGCGACCCACTGCACCTGATTCCAGCCGACCTCCGGAAAGTCATTGACAAGCATTATGGCATCTACATTGAAGGCGAACTCAGCCCACAGGCCCGCTATGACCTGGAGCACACCTACGGCGGGAAGCACGAAGATGTGCTGATCGAACGCATTGTCTATTCTGAAAAGGACCGGATTGGGATTGGGACCTTCGCTCCGTCAGACCCGAAATGTGTGGTGGGCAACACGATTTTGCTCACTGATCAAGGCATGTTCCGATTTGACGAACTTCAATCCCGGCTTCAAGCCGAAGAAGACCAGTTTGTACCGTTTCACTTGACGGTCAGTGGCCGGGCTGGCCGTGAAACCACGTCGCATTTCTATAATGGCGGCATCAAGCCCACCCGAAAAATCAAAACCCGACTTGGCTTTGAACTCGAAGGCTCGCTGGTCCATCCAGTGCTGGTCTTAAAGGACGGAGAGGTTCGCTGGACCAGACTGGCTGACCTGAACGTCGGTGATTGTGTGGCCTTACAGCGTGGCCAGCAGATGTTTGGTTCGATGACGGCGCTCCCGGCTTTTGAGTACACCGGGCCGTCCAGTCGTGGCCAGAACAAAAACTTAACCCTGCCAACTGAACTGACCTCCGATCTGGCGCGCCTGCTGGGCTACATTGTGGCTGAAGGATCACTGACCGACACGGCGCTCTGGATCACCAATGCCACGCCGCGTGTCCTTGATGACATTCGTGATATTTGCCGGCAGCTCTTTTCGGTGGAACCAAAAACATACACCAAAGCTGGCACACCGGCGGTCTCGCTTTCAATTTCTTCGGTCAAGCTGGTGCAATGGCTTGAAACCGTGTGTGGTATCACTCGCGGGGCAGCCAGCAAGCGGACGCCACAGATTATTTCAAGTGCGCCGAAAGAACTGATACTGGCGTTTTTCGAAGGTCTTTTCTGGGGTGACGGCACCATCAGCGCCCGTGGCCGACTGGGCAGCAACCGGTTCAAGCTGGCAACCGCATCGCGTGAACTGGCGACCCAACTGCAAGTGGCTCTGTTGAATATGGGCATTGTGGCAGCGGTCCATGAAGAGCGCATCAAAGGCAAGTTCACGGCTTACTCTGTGATTGTCACCGGAGACGCCGTGGTTGACCTGATCGAGTTCATTCCATCGCTCCGAGACAAGTGCATCGATGACCCGTCACGGCTGGCGCTCAAGCGGGGACGAACCAATTTCAACGTCATTCCTGAAATGCACTCCGCCGTGCACACCCTGATGCAGGAAGCCCGCCGCCAGGGCCAATCACTTTCAATCTTCCGGCGTTATGCCACGACAGCCGCCTGGGGACGGAACCTGACGCCGCAGTCTTTAACCCGGCTGATTGAAGAATCTGAATGGTTGCTGGGCGACGCTTCCCCAGCCCTGGAGCTTTTGCGTGAGCGGCGGGATGAAAACCTGCTCTGGCTCGAAGTGCAAAGCATTACCGAAGGTCACGCCCACGTCTATGACCTGACCGTTCCCGGAACGCATTCCTTCTGTGCCAACGGCTTTATCAACCACAACAGCCAGGACATTTCTGAATTGACCGGCTCCATTGATCTTTCCTCCATCGGCGAAGTCGGTGTGGAAAGTGATCCCCGCGCATACCGATTCGACGGAGAACTTAACATTGCGAATCGGGGGATTATGGAGTTCATAGAAATGCTCAAGTGCCTATCCGGTAAATCACTGATAAGAACAGATTTAGGGATTATTGAATTCAGTGAGTTGTGGGGAAATGTGTGGGGTGAAAAACCCGATCATCCGAAAGATATTCCCTTTTCTGTTGAACTACAAACTCGAAATGGAAACAAACGGACAACTCATCTCATTTACCGAGGTGAAGGGGAGTCTTTGAAGATCCGAACTCGAAAGGGGTATATTCTTGAAGGTGCACTTGATCATCGGATTTTGGTGCTTTCCGTCCGTGGCCAGTTCGAATGGCGGGCATTGAAAGATTTAGAGCCGGAAGATCGTGTGTGTATTGACCGAAAGGGGTATTGGACAACTCAAGTACCAGATATGACCCCATACTTAGGCAAAGAAACTGGAAGCTTGGCGCTTTTTTTACCAAAGAAGATGACACCGGAATTAGCTAGGCTGATTGGGTACTTTGTATCAGAAGGGTGTTATCTCAAAGGAAAGAATGGAAAAGATCGGGGGATCATGATTTGTAATCAATCACCTCAGGTAATTGCTGATCTTCAAAATATTCTTGAGGGGATTGGATTAGAAATGTATTCCAATCATAAAGGGCAACATTCAATCGGCTGGATGGATTTAGCTTCGCTCTTCCACCAATTTGGTTTTGATGGTCGTCGGGCGTATGACAAACACATCCCCCAGATCATCCGTCGTTCACCCAAAGAAATCATGTCGGCCTTTTTGCGGGCGTATTTTGACGGGGATGGAACGGTTACCACATACATTTCCTGCAGTACCGCCTCCGAACAGCTTGCCGAACAGCTTCAAATTGTGTTGCTCAACTATGGAATCATCAGCAAGTGTCAGCGGCATTTTAATGAGAAATACCAGCGCACTTACTACATGATCCAGATTGACAGCGAAAACATCGCCATTTTCAATCGGGAAATCGGCTTTGGGATTGATTACAAACGCGAGCTGGCTGAAAAACTGGAAGCGGAAGACCATATTGCCCATCGCGACACGGTGCCAAATCTGCAGGTTCACTGGAGCCAGGTGCAACAGGAATTGCAGGTGGCGGCCAAAGCAGCGGTGGCAGCGGCGGGGCTTGGGTATCGTGACCGGTTTGGCGCCCGGCAGTTGATCGGAGATATGAATTACGAGCAGCTCTGGCGCTTTGCCAAAGGCAAGTCCGCTCCGTCATATCAAATCGCCAAAACCATTGCCGAAGTGGCCAGCGAACACGTGGCCGTTCCCGAACCGATTTTTTCCGCGCTCGAATCCCAGTATTTCTTTGATGAAGTTGAAGAAAAGACCACAGGTCGGTGCGACTTGTGGGATTTCCACGTCCCCGAAGAGCATTCGTATGTCGGCAACGGCTTTGTCAATCACAACTGCGACGAGAAATTCCTCTATTCATTGCTGACGCTGTCACAGGAGCAATCAATCAAGACGGGCCGTTACGCGATGATTTACGCCGATGAAGTCATCGTCTCGCACACCAACGAAAACGAATACCAGTCATTTGTCGGCAACAAGAAGAACGAGGCCCTGCAGGATCGCATCATCATGATCCGCGTGCCCTATAACCTGAAGGTTTCCGAAGAAGAGCGGATCTATAAAAAGCTCCTGCAGCAGAGCGAACTCCGCCAGGTCCATATTGCTCCGTACACGCTGCACGTCGCGGCAATTTTTGCCGTTTTGACCCGGCTTGAACCGCCCAAACGCGCCAACGTGGACATTCTGAAGAAAATGAAGCTCTATGACGGTGAAGACGTCGAAGGCTTTAAGAGCAAGGATGTCAAAGAGTTAAAGGCAGAAACGGTGCGAGAGGGAATGTTTGGAATTTCCCCGCGCTATATCATCAACCGGCTCTCAAATGCGTTGATCAAGGAAGGACGCAAGTACATCACGGCCATTGATGCCCTGCGGGCCATCCGGGACGGGTTTGATCAGCACACCGGCATCAATGCCGAAGAGCGCGAACGGTATTTAAACCTCATCACCATGGCGCGCAAGGAATATGACGAAATTGCCAAGCTCGAAGTCCAGCGGGCGTTTGTCTATTCGTTTGAAGAAATGGCCAAGAGCATTTGTGACAACTATCTGGACAACGTCGAAGCCTATTGCAACAAGGAAAAGATCAAAGACGTCCTGACCGAAGAAGAGCTTGAGCCGGATGAAAAACTGATGCGCTCGATTGAAGAGCAAATCGGGATTTCAGAAAACGCCAAGAACACCTTCCGCCAGGAAATCCTGATTCGCATTTCGACCTATGCCCGCAAAGGCAAACGGTTTGAATACAGTTCACACGAACGGCTCAAAGAAGCCATCGAGAAGAAAATCTTTTCGGACCTCAAAGATGTGGTCAAGATCACGACTTCGGCCAAATCACCCGATCCGGATCAACTCCGGCGGATTAACGAAGTGATTGACCGGCTGGTCCGTGAGCATGGCTACACGACGGAAAGCGCCAACGATTTGCTCAACTACGTCGGCACATTGTTGTCGCGGTAGGGGAGCACGTCAGGGAGAAAGTAAAAACTGATTTTTTGGGGCGAACACGCTTCGCCCCATTGTTTTTTCCCGCAAAAAGTAAGGTACTGGGCATGAAAAATGTTTATACCGCAGTGATCAAACAAGATGGTGACTGGTGGATTGGTTGGATCGAAGAAGTACCAGGAATCAACTGCCAGGAAGCAACCCGTGAAGAGTTGCTCGAAAGCCTCACTATAACATTACAAGAAGGACTGGAATTGAATCGTCAGGAAGCACTTGTTTCTGCAGGAGATAACTATATTGAGGAACGAATCGCTGTATGAAGCGGAGTGAACTGGTTAAATATCTTCGCTCGCAAGGATGTGAACTCCTACGTGAAGGGAGCCGCCATTCGTGGTGGCATAATCCAGCCTTAAACAAAAGGTCAGCCGTACCTCGTCATGTAGAGATCAGTGACTTATTAGCAAAAAAGATATGCAAAGACCTGGGTATTCCACCAATGAAGTAATGCCAAAGCATAATCAAAGATGCGAATTAAGGATGCCAGTTAAGGGTTGAGAAAATTATTCGTGAAAACAAAGGGTTTATCAAAATCTCAAATTTCAGACGTTCAATCTGCTGCCTGTAAGTTGTTGATTTTGAAGTCTCAATTTCAACTATTAATTCGCATTACTGACT
>CAZXCE010000564.1:0-5856 GCA_964639175.1 uncultured Clostridia bacterium | reverse complement strand
GATGGCCGCATTGCCGCCTTGCTCCTGACGCCTTCAACTGGAAAAGCAGCCGGGAGTTCACAATATAAAGTCGCGTTGTTTGACGCGGTTCGCTGGATGACCGGCCCAACTTCCGGAGCACGAGTCTTTCGCGTCGCAACCGCCATCGGGTTGCTCTTTCTTGCGGGGCTGGATCTGGTCAAGTTTTACTGTACAACCAATGAACAGAACCTTCCGAATCTGGTCCGGGCGGCAGAACTCAACCCATATGATTCAGTCGCTCAACGACGACTGGCCCAGGCTCAACTTCGACAAAATAATACCGATCAGACCATTGTCGCCCTGCAAAAAGCAGTGAAGGTCAACCCTCACGACCCAAATACCCAGCATTTGCCTGGGAAAATGCTGCTTGAACGGGATCGGCTCACCGAAGCCTATGCCCACTATCAACAAATGGTGATCAATATCCCTAATGATGCCAATGCGTTGATGAATTATGCCATTCTGGAGGCCCAATTTGGCGATACAGATAAAGCAATTGCCAGTTGGGAACAGGTCCTGCAACTTGACCCGAGTCAAGTGAACGCCCATCGGTATCTGGCCGAAAACTATAAACAACAGGGCAATTTCCAAAAGGCGATGTTTCACGCCGAACGGTTTCTGGAATCAGCCAGGAAACTCCCGCCGGATCAGGTCACTCCAGCCGATGTTATGATGATTACTTTGCGGCTGGCCCAATCTGAAGCCCAGTTGAATGCCCAACCAGCGGCCATCACCCACTTTGAAGCCGTCATCGCTCAGTCCCGACAGCTTGGGAACCGTGATGTCGAAGCCCTGGCCCTGGTTCCGGGCGGAGAAGCCTATGGCCAGCTCAAACAATTCGATAAAACCTTGAGTGTTTATCAACAAGGACTGCAGCTTGAGCGTCCCAACAGCAGTCAGGCTGACCTGGCTGTTGACTGGTTTAACTACGGGCAGTTGTTACAAAGCTGCCAGTCACCCAACCGCCTGATTCTGGCCTGTTTTCTCAAAGCTGAGATGCTGTTGTTAAACGGTGGAGCGGAAGTTCAATCATCCTTGAATGTCGTGCGTCGGGCCCGGATCGAAGCTGAATCACGACCTGACACTGATGCCGCCCAGACCCGCCGTCAGTTGGAAATCATTTTGCAAGAAGCACTTCGGTTTCAATGGAAGAATGCAAAATGAAGAACTCTCCGTTGCGGAAAGGTCGCCTGAGCTTGATAGATCCCGCCCGGATGGGCGACGGATTAACTTCGAGTTTGGTGAAATTCAAGCGTGATGACCGAACTCCTTTTGCAGCGCCCATCCGGGCGCAAACCATTCTTCGGCCTGTCTTCCGGTGGGTGCGCCTCAAAGCAGGCTTCCACACCGGCTACTTTCCACCGCCCATCCGGGCGAAAATCGACCTTTCCGCAACAGAGAAAATTCAGGTTAAATGCCACCGCCTAAAAGCGGAAACCTGAACCCCGAGCGGCTTCAAAGATGCCGCTGATTGTTTTTTAACGCGTCATAGAGGATTATTCGGAATTGAGAAAGCCAGGAGAATGGCTATTCACACCAATTCATTATTGGGAGGTGACGAACGATGACTCACGAAGAAATGGAACGCACAATGGAATTTATCCTGGCGCAACAGGCCAAATTCAGTGTGGATATTGATTTGCTGAAAGAATCACAGGCGGCATTGACCCATTCAGTGACTGAAATGAAAGCCCAGGCTGATCTGGACCGGGCAATAATGCAGGGAGCTATCAGTGAAATGCAGGGAGCTATCAGTGAAATGAAAGATGGGATATCTGAAATGCGACAGGGTGTGATGGCCATGCTCTCGATTGCCGATCAGATGGAAAAAACAACCCGTAGTCTGGTCCAGGCTCAAATCGGCACGAGTCAGAGAGTGACTCGACTTGAAGACCGTGTAACCAAACTTGAACAGCCCTGATGCGGACATATTCCAATTATGAATCATGAAAGAGTTATCCCGCTGAATAACATATATTTAGCTAATTCATAATTCTTCATTCTTCATTCCTCACTGTTCATCCACTCATCTTGTCACCCTGGAGCCGTTGCTCAATCAGCGCCCGGATTTCTGCCGAAGGTTCCCGCTGCAAATGGGTTTTCAATCCTTCAAGCGCCTGTGGATCATTAAAGGCAATCAGCAGTTTGACCGCTTCCAGGCGAACATCCGTATTCCCATCGTTTAAAATCCCCAACATCAACTCAACCACTTTGTCGCTCGACTGGCGGGCCAGTTCCTGCAAGGCCGCAATGCGCACTTGCGGCGTTGAATCCCGGAGCGCGCCCATCAACATCGGTAGAATTGTCGGGTCGGCGTCTTCGCCAAGCTTGTGAATGATCAAAATTCGCAATCGGGCATCAGTTTGCACCAGCGCATCAACCAGCGCCTTTTTACCCGGCTCCCCAACTGTCACCAGCGCATTGACCAGCGTTTCCGGGCGAACGAGGTTTTCAGGAATGCCGTCCTTGTTTAGCTTCACCGGTGTCAGCAAAAGCGTGGTCAGGGATGAAATGACGGTTGGATCTCCGGACCGCCCAAGCGCTTCAATCGCCGCTGTCCGCACCTGATCTTCTTTATCTTCCAAACCAGCCAGCAGCACCTGACGTGACGCATCGACTGGCGGCATAAAGCCAAGCGCGCGAATGGCGTCTGCCCGCACACGGGTCAGCTTGTGCCGTGCCAGCTTGAGCAACGGTTCCCGGGCTGGATCCCCAATATTTCCAAGCGCAAAAGTCAACCACCAGCGAACGGCAAACCGGTCTTCGAGTTCAAGCCGCATCAGCAACCGGTCTGTCGCTTTTGGATCACGAAGCTCTCCGATTAAATAGGCTGCCATTGCCCGCACCGGAAGGCGGGTATCTTCAAGATAACTCAACAGTTGTTCGGTCGAAGTTGTCAGATTTGTCGTGCGAACGACCTCCATCACCCCAAATCGGGCGCGCCCATCAGCTTTGCCAAACAAACCAACCAGTTCTCCTGGTGAAGTAACCCCAATTTGAACCAGCGATTGCCGGGCATAGTACCGCACCACGGCTGAAGGATCGTCCAGCGCGGCGACGAGTGGCGCCACGGCACGTTGATCGCGAAATGGCCCTAAAATCCGTGCCACCTGTGCCCGGGCAGTCCAGTTTGGCGTGCGCATCATCTCCAGCAAAACCGGCACCGCCTGGGTGTTTTTCAATTTGGCCAATGCCGATGCAATTTCAAGGCTCACGGTGGCATCGGTGGTGGTCTTCAAGGCCGCCAGCAACCCCGTGGCGGCCCGGTTATCGCCAATCATTCCGAGGGCTGAAGCCGCCGCTGCCCGCACGGTCAAATCACTGTCTCGCAGAAGTGCCAGCAACGGTTCAATCGCTCGTGTCTCCTTCAATCCGCCCACCACGGTGGCCGCCGTGCGTCGAATCAAACTTTCCGGATCGTTCAGTAACGGCACAATCGCCGAACTCTGCTCGGCTCCGCCAAGCTGGCTCAATAGCCGCAACGCTTCATAGCGAATCTGCCAGTTTTCCGATTTGAGATCAGCCACCATCCGTTCTGGAGTGACCCCAAACCGTGAAAGCCCGGTTCTGGCTGCGGTTCGGATTTCGGGTGCTGGATCTTCAAGACTCACAATCAGCGCATCAATCGCGGTGCGATCTTCAACTTTTCCAAGGGCTTCAACAGCCGCCAGCCGTTGTCGGGTGTCGCTTGATTTGAGCAACTCAGTCAGTTTGGTCACGGCGGTGGCTTCACCCAGTTGCCCGAGCCACGCCGTAGCCTCAATGCGCTGTTCGGGTGAAAGTTCAGCGTTCGCCGCCCGACCAGCCAGTACTTCGAGCGTTACATTGAACCGCTCAAGCGCGAGATTGATCGCCTGACGCGGTTTTTGCTTGTCGTCCAGGCGGGCTGCCAGCAAGGCATCAATCGTTTGCGAAGTCTTGAAATCATCCAACACAGTCAACAGCGCTTCGCGTTCGGGCGGTGGTGGCTCTTCTTTGAGCCGTGTAATAATGAGTTCCGGAAGCGATGAATCGTGGGTGGCGCGCAGCATCCGGACCAGAATTTCCCGCGTTGGTGGATCAACGTCCACCAGCGCCTGGAGTAATCCGGGCACGGGAACTTTTTCGCCCAGGGCTTCAAGTGCCGAAGCCGCTGCCTGTCGGTGTGGTGAAGCCGTATCAGCCAGCAAGGTCAACATCAATGGCCCGGCCAGCGCCTCGCGTTTGGTCGTCCAATCAGCGATCAATTCCTGCTGAACCGCCATCGGATACAGTCCAAAATCCCGAATGAGCGCCTCGGTTTCGCCTGTTTCGCCTAATTTGTAGCGTGTCAGGGTCAGTTCCCGGTCAAATTCAAGCGATTCACCTCGCCACGAAGTCACCTGATCTTTTGCTTCAACCAGCCTGAGATTTCCAACTGCCCGGACAAGCTGGAGTTTGCCTTCAGCCGTTTTTTCAGTCGCAATTGCCTGCAAAAGCGCACTTTTTGCCCGTTCACCACGCAGATTCTTGAGTGCCTGCAGGGCCACCAGTCGCAGGTTTTCATCTTCACTGTTCATGGCCGTCAACAGCACATCAATGCGACGTGAATCGCCGATTTGGCCAAGGGCATACACCACTCGCGCTCGTGTATCCCAGGCTTCTTTGCCAAACAATTGAACCAGATCGGGCACGGCAGCCTGGATTTTGAGCTGGCCGACGGCCTGAACCGCCCGCGCCCGGACAAACCAGTGATCATCTTTGAGTGCCTGCACCAGTGCGGTGCTTACTGTCGGCGAAACGGTGCCAAATCCGAGTGAAAACGCAGCTTCGCCACGGATCATCCAGGCATCACTCTTGAGTTGCTCCAGCAATACTTTTTCGACTTCCTCACGGGTTTCAGCCGGGCCAAGACAATCCTTCAAAAACCGAATAGCGGTTAACCGCATGAGTGGATTGGCATTACCGACTTCGGCCAGCAATTCGGTACAGGACTTTTTGGAAAACTGAGCTTCGATGGTTTCAAGTTCGGTCTGGGCTTCGGTGGTTTTCGGAGCCGGCGTTGAACGTTTGTCAGTGGTGGGTTCCACCGCATTTTTTGGGCGTGGTGCAACCGGCGGCTTTTGCGAAGCTGGCTTCTGTGCCAACACCGGGTTAACCGTCACAACCAGAAAGCAGGCAAATCCAACCAGTATTCGCCGAATCGTTCGCCAGGGATGGTTGAACTGAAAAAGACCAGAGGAGTGCAAAGGACGACGTGACATCACAGAAAAACAACTTCTTTCAGGAGAATAAATCGTCGTCTGTCACCTGGCGCACAATTGACGAATCCTCAAGCTCGGAGAGCAACGTGCGAAATGATTTGCCCAACCCTGGGTGAATCGCATCTGGGCACAGATCACACAGCGGTTCCAGAACAAACCGCCGCAGGTGCAAACGTGGGTGCGGCAATGTCAACCAGACACCGTCGCGGTATTCGTCACATGTAACATAGTGCTGTGCCTTTCGACAAAGCAGCAAATCAATATCGAGTGTCCGGGCCCCCTTGGGAACGGTGCGAACCCGGCCAAATTCGGTTTCCAGGGCCAGGCATTCAGCCAGAAAAATGAATGGGGAAACAGGTTCAGATAAAGTCAGTTCCACCACTGTATTCAAGAACCAGGGTTGATCAAGATAGTCAACCGGCTCAGTTTCATACCATCCGGCCACCCGGCTCGTGACTCCTGGACGGGCACACAACCGCTCAATTGCCGCCTGAAGCAACACTCTTCGGTCACCCAAATTTGAACCAAGCCCAAGGTAGAGAGTTTGCATATCACCAATCAGGGAGTCGGGTGGAAATATCATACCACCAGGGTTCAGGGTTCAGGGTTCAGG